>CAYGSV010000022.1:12788-17927 GCA_964352635.1 uncultured Algimonas sp. | reverse complement strand
CGTAGGGGGTGGTGACGTTAAGCTAATGGGGGTGGCTGGTTTGTTCGTTGGGTTTCCGCACATACTAAATTTACTATTACTGGCTTGCATAATTTCTTCAGCAACAAGTTTAATAGTTCTGATATTGTCGGGAAAAGGGGGGCTTTTAATTCGAGATTTTTTAAAGATTCTTCGGCCAATATTGGTGAGATTAAAATTATCTTCACAAGATAATGTGGCTGGCGCTGAAGGTGGTGATTCCATGGTAAAAATGCCATTTGCTCCTGGTGCGTTTTTGGCATCACTCTACTTTTCATACCCCTACATAATGCAAGTTACGTAGGAAATAATGAACCGGGTGGGCGAAACAGGATTATGGGAGGCGTTACTAGAATCGCCCACATTCTGGTCTGAAGTCGTAGTGCGTGGATTAATCATTGCGTCTCTATTCTTGTTCGTCGCAATTCTTCTGATAATACTGCATCGCCGAAAGAAACAAACCAAAAGGCGTGACTTTATAAAGGACGAGAGTGGCAACTGGACAATAGAATTTGTGCTAATGGCGCCTTTAATGACAATTTTTTTTGTTGTTATGGGGCAGATGACGATTTTAATGCGTACAGCTCTCGTCGTTCACTATTCTGCCTATAATGCTGCGCGGTCGGCCCGAGTACATATGCCTTCGATGTGTGGTCAGATAGCGAAAGTGCAACCAAATTTAGCCAATAGCTGCGGCACATTAAATCAGTTCAGTGATTATGTTGAATTAAATAAGCGAGCACCTCGTCCTGTCTCAAGTAATTATCAAGATATTGCAGAGAGAGCCGCGCAAAAAACATTGGTTTCTGCTTCACCGGTAAATAAGCGTTTGGCCTGTTCGACAGGAGGAGGCTGTGAAGTGCCTGCCTATTTTGACAAAATCCCATTTCAGGGACAATTAAAGAATGCAAGTCTAGAAGCTGCCAATCGGCAAAGGGCGAGTTATGCCTATGACCCGAACAATTTGGAGCTAGAGTTAATCGTGGGAGAGTTGTCACAGTCTGATTTTCAAAATAAGCAAGTGACTCTTGAAGATGGCACTCAAATGGCAGCGCGGCTCATGGGACCAGAGATTGCTCTTACTCAAGGACAAAATTCAGATAAAGATTTGGGTTACCCTGTGACGGCGAAACTAACATTTCGGGCACATCTAATGTTTCCTTATTTTTCCAACAATTGCGAAAACAGCAAGTGTCTTTTTGGCGCGCAATCGACGACAGACTCTTCGGGACAAAAACGTTATTACTCTAATATTAATGCCGAAGTTACGGTGTATTAGATGTCGCTATCTATTCACAATTCGCGCCTTCTAGATGTAATCCAGCGTGTAAAGAGTCTCCGGAAGGCAGAGCGCGGTTATATACTGCCATTAATGCTCTTCATGATGCTCCTGTTCTCGTCAATTTTATTTTATTTGATTGATACGGGGGATGCAATCTTAAGGAAGACGCGTTTACAGCAGGCTGCCGACTCCGCTGCTATAACGCAAGCTGAGTGGTCCGCGCGATCATTAAATGTTATTTCGATGAATAATGTGGCGCAAACACAACTGCATACAACGCGTATCATTGGGGCGAGTTTGCATACTTATGCACTTCAGGCTGAAGTGAAGGCTGCTTATGTCGAGGCGCAATTATTAATTGAGACTGGCAAGGTTAGTAGTTGGAATTCTTCATGGTGTAGCACAAAAATCGGGTGTTTATACTCTGCCCCCATTACATCGGCATGGATGACAGGTATGGGAATTTATCAAGGATTCTTATTGGTAAATACGGGGGTGGTTGCTTACAAGCATTGGGTGAAATATGAACCTATGAATGGTTATGAATACTCTCATAGCGCCTTTGAGGCTATCTATGATATGGATGACTATTTACTCGATGAAGAAAGAGCGAATGATTTTGGGGCTGCGAGTTTTGAATTAGCTTCTTATCATGGGGCAGAGAATCTTTACACTTTCGGTGGTCAAGCTTGTTCAGATAGAAAGTGTGGGGATGGTTCGAGTCCAGTTGGTATGAGTGTGCCTGCTACAAAAGGGAGTTTTAACCCAAGCGTATCAGATTTACTAAATGCAGGCTCGATTGCCAAGCAATTCTGTGATGCGAGTAAGCAAGGGTCTCCAAATCAAAATTCGCGGTTAGGTTACGCGGGTTATGAAGGGGGGAGAGGAAATGCAGGAAGTCCTGGACGTGGGTATCAAACTGGGCGTGGCCCTTGGATGCATAGCAGTGGTGAGACAGCTTATGAACACGTAAATGATGAAACTAAAATTGCGAAATATGTCGGAAATTTAGACGATTTGTGGCGTGACGCTCCATGGCCAGGTTTTATAGGCTCTGGGATGGCTGGTCACCCTGTACCAGAAAGCCCTATTGCACAACAAAAGTCATGGCTTAAAAAATGGCCACCTGACGGTTCTAATCGCCAAGATATGGACAGTAATGCGTTTTTAGAAATGTCCAAAAAATTAGATGATTTTTATTGTAGTACATTTGGGGTAGGTGGAGCGATACTAAACCAGCTTGATGTGCTGGATTCATTTCCATCAATGGGTCTTTTGCCTAATTTTGCCCGAATGACACCTAGGCCTGTTGGCTTAAAGGGGATGCAGAACGCTGCGAGTGCTTTAGGGTCTACGCCCTCGAGTTTACTTGAGAGAATTTCAGATTCGCGGCACATGTCAGCATTCGTGGTTGCAAGAGATGATGGAAAAATATCTCTTCCAGGTAGCGACGACAAGATATCTGTCTATTCATACTCTCAAGCGCAAATCTATAACCCTTCCGCACCTGATTTATATTCTCAAAACTGGCGATCACGCCTTGTCCAGGCGAGCTTTTTGAATGGACGCGGCTGTAATTCAGTCTTGCAGAATAATTTGACAAGCGACTTGGCGCCTCCAAGGCCTGAGGAAGTCTTAGATGATATGGGGCAAAAAGCAGGGGAGGGGTATCAACAATTTATCGATTCCTTTGATGGTTTTAGGGCGAGTTGTGATGATTGGGGAGATGTCGTTGTCTATTAAGGCGCACATAAACTCTTTCAAAAATGATGACGCTGGCACTACGGCTATTGAGTTCTGTTTGTTACTGCCATTATTTGCGGCTTTAGCCTTTTTTGTTCTGGATATGTCAAAGGCCCAATTAACGGCTTTGCACGGTGCTTCAGAAGCTCGGACAGCGGCTTGGATGAGCGCACGTTTAGAGGTTGAAATTGACGGGAATTATCGAGCGCTTCCAAAGGAAACTGCAGGCATTAAACTCTTTCGGCCGTTTTGTGATAATGGTGCTGATAGTTTATCGTCACAACACTTAGAAGATAAGTTGCCTAATGAAGACTACATAGCGCAATTACAGACGGAGTCGCGTATTGATGACAACGGTGATCAAATGTTTGTTGAGATCACTGATGATGTGGGAGAGAAATTTTTCCGTACTGAATGTATTGTGAATGATTTTGCTTATTCGAATAGAGGGGCCAAGAGGTTTGAATTCTTTAAAATACAAGAAAAAGCTTTGGTTCCAAATGTGAAAACCTTTAGATTTGACGAATCCAACACAATAGCTTGCGGATACGATAGAGTCCTTCTTGATGGACTGGATCAAGATGGTTTTGATGGCGAAATGGATGCCTTATTCCCTAACCTTTTTCCGCGTGCGTCGAGTGGGGGCTGTTAGTGATGGGGATGAGTGGGTTAATTAGACTTTCGTACCAGTTTGCTGCAATTGTGGCGATATTACTGCTCTCGTATTTTATGATGCCAAAAACGTCCGTTGCGGATGTTTATATTAGAACACTCGAAAATAATGTTGCAAAGGTTCCTGATTTTCCCCACCGTGTTTTAGGGGAAGGCGCTATGGATATATCTATCAATCAACAAAAAGCAAAAAGCCTTATTGTTGAAACAGACCTAGCGCCCAAAGCGGCCATTCAAATATTATATGATAATCAATCCCTCGTTAATCCAAAAATCCCTGAGAGTTGGTCCACTAAGAGCTTGTTCGGTGTTATTGGGACAGATGATTGGGCGTTCTATGCAGATCTTTTTCGTGGGCGATTATATGTTAAGGAAGATGGAAGTTACGTTGGGGGGCTTTCAGAAAAATCAGACTATCCCGCTCTTGCTGTCTCCGCTTTTAAAAGTCCTGAAAATGAAAAAACAATTGTAAATTTTTTAGTTTTTGATGGCCAAGCAGATCTCAGAGAAGCCTTCATGAATTTGGATGAATTTAATCTTGGTTTTTTTACAGGTGATACTCAGTGGGGTGATTTTAAGTTTGAGCAGTTTGATAAAATATCGACCCAAGACTTAAAAATACAACTCATTGAAAAGGCTCGTATTGATGGGCTTGAATTAGAGTATTCTAAAACTGACGGCCGGTACAATTACTTAACTTTTACGGGCAAACGTAAAACGCGCGAAATTTTTATTAGAGACCCTGAAGGGGCAAGCTTGGGTGTAATTACTCAAGATAGATATTTAAGTAGGGAGGGTTAAATGCGGCTTGGTATTATATTTTTATTGATATCGCTTATTCTTGGAGGATACGCAGCTTGGGAGACAAAAAACAGATTAAGCGTAGAAGAGCAGCGCTTTACGGAATGTTTTTTGAGAACCAACGCCTTCATTGGTAAGGGTGAAATACTAGATGGAGATGCGCGTAAGGGGTTATATACACGTGAGTGTTTCTCTCGATCTTCAAAAATGGATCAAATTGCTGTGGCAGATACGCCTGCGGATCGTGAATGGGTTGAAAGCAGGGCTGCAGTCGTTGATATCGAGCAGGGGGTACTGCTTTTGAAGCAATTTTTTGTACCACCAGATTCTATGGCCTTTGATCTTGACCAAATTGAAAAGGGCAAACGTGCGATCACAATTGGCGTAACCGAATTGTCTTCTGTCGGTCAGTTTATTGATCCGGGGTCTCGCGTCGATATCTTGGGTGTGTTTGAAACCATGACATCTATTCCGATTGGTAATGAAGGCGAAGAAATCGATATTCCCCAAAGTCGTGTTAAGACGATTTTGCAAAGTGTGAATGTGATTGCAGCGGGTCGAGTAACGTCTGATGGAGCCTCAAGGCAATTGCGCGAACAAGGGGGCGGATATAGAACTGTAAC
>CAYGSV010000022.1:0-12778 GCA_964352635.1 uncultured Algimonas sp. | reverse complement strand
GAAGTAACGCCTGAAGAAGCTGAATTACTAGTCATGGCAAAGGCTCAATCCTCTGTTGGATTGGTGCTAACCTTGCGCCGTAAAGATGAAGCTAATCCAGTTCCTATCAAGTCTGTCGACTTTGATGCTTTAATAAATTCTGGCGGTTAAGGGTAGCGAAGTAATATAATGGCATTAAAGCTACGCATTCAGTATAAGGCTCAAGGCCGTACGCAGATTGAACCTCTTTTAGGAGGGGCATTTGCTATTGGCACTTTTGTGAATAATCCTAAAGTTTCATCAGATTTTGATAAAATTGCAATTGACCCTTCTTTAGCGCAAGCTGCAATGCCTTTAGAGTTCGAACTTGAAGAGCACAGCCCTGGAGTATGGGCTTTGACAGCCTGTGTGGAAGATAAATTTAATCCTTATCAGTATTCTAGGTTTGACCCTGCTGAAAACACTTTGCAAGACCCTATTAACTTAAAGAAAAATCGCGCAATTTTACTTGAAGTCGGGTCTTTGTGGACCCGCCAAAGCATGGCCTTTGAGTTAATTGATGAGCCGCTGGATGATGCTGAGTACGCTCGGCAAGTCGAATGGATTGAACCCGTTCTAGAATTGGAAGCCAAGCTGCATAAAGATTTTGCAAAGCACTTGACGGAACTGGAGTCACGCGAGAGGAACTTCAATAGCCAACGCAATAAGAAAATGGTTCATGACCATTTGGTTGCCAGGTTGGATGAGGAACTTCCTAAACAATCAGATGACTTGATTGCCGCAACGATAAAGCTGGCCATTATGAGGGGGCTGACGAAATTCATTTCTTCGACTAATCCCAAAAAAGGAGATGTGCCCTCTGAAGCCATAGCCCCCATATTTGGCGTTGTACGAATGAGAGGACTTGGGCAGAATATTTTGAAGCATATCGGTGTTTCAGGAATAGTTGAACCTCAATATAAAATTCTAGAGGATATCAGAAAATTTGAAGCTGGATTTGCCCGTGCTTATAAAAACTTTGAAACAACGCTTGGGCGTACAGCCTCAATCAATGCTGCTCGAATTTATTTCGTCGGTACGATTGAAGACCGTATTCATGAGTATGGTCCATTGACAGAGTTGCTTGCTTTGGACTCAGTCGGCGACATAATGGTTATTAATTATAAAGAAATTTATTTAGACAGGCTCGGGCGTGTCGAGAAATATCCATTCCGCTTCACAGATGATTTAGAGCTTAAGAACATTGTCTCTAAAATACTCCAGCAATCAAACAGAACGCTTAATCAGCAAAACCCAATTGTAGATGTCAGATTGCCTGACGGCTCACGCGTGCACGCTGCACAAGAACCGGTTGTTTTAGCTAAACGACAAATTGATCCTACAAATAAACTGGCAGCAACATGTCTGACTATAAGACGCTTTCCAGAAGAAAAATTGACCATGGAAAGATTGGTTGCTGGAGGTAGTCTTTCTAACGACATGAATGTATTTCTAAAAGACTGTGTTAGGTTGAGAAAGAATATCATTGTTTCAGGTGGTACAGGGTCTGGGAAAACTACCCTAGTCAATTGCCTGTCGGCTTTTTGCGATGAGAGCCATAGGATATTAACAATTGAAGATACGGCAGAATTACAAATAGATAAGCCTCATGTCGTTACACTAGAAACGGTTAAGAAAACGACGGATAGTTCTGAGCCTTACGACATTGGTGCTTTAGTTCGGTCTGCGCTTCGTATGCGTCCTGAAAGAATAATTGTAGGCGAGTGCCGAGGAGCAGAAGCGCTTGATATGTTACAGGCTATGAATACAGGGCATAGCGGATCAATGACGACGGCCCATGCAAACTCCCCTCCCGAGATGTTGTTACGTCTTGAGAATATGGTTTTATCTGCAAATGGTGCGCCTCCTTTGGTTGCTATTCGAAACCTTGTGGCATCTGCAGTTGATATCATCATACAAGCAAATCGATTTGAAATGAAAGGCGAGGGTAATTCGCGACGTATAACATCTATTGCAGAAATTGTTGGGATGGATGAAAATGGAGAGGATATAATCCTCGAGCCTATTTTTGAATATGTCGGTCATCCTGAACAAGGTGGTTTTCATGCGCAAACGGGTTACTTACCCACATTTTGGAGGCATCTAGCGCTCTTTAATCCTGAGCTTCAGGAGGAACTTAATGCTTGATTTTCTAAAAGACCCAAGAGCATTGTCAGCTTTGACAGGCATTGCCTGGACAGTTGGGTTCTTCAGTTTTTTCTACATATGTTGGCAATTACTAAAGATGGATCATGGTAAACTTGATTTATCCGATACCCTTAAAAAAGACCGGCCTGTTTATGCAAGCCCGGGCGGCGTCGATATCAATTTATACTCTGTTATATGCGGTAGTTTTCTGTTCATGCTAGTGTTTATTGCAACAATAAATCCTATTTTTGCTATAATCGCTGGTGGCGCGGGACTGACAATGCCTCATTTTTATGAGGTTTATCAAAAAGACCAAGAAAGAAAAAAGTTTGAACGTGACCTCCCACAAACGGTTGAGCAAATTGCTCGCTGGCTAAGGTCGGGGCGATCATTAGAAGAGTCTATGAAGTTAACGTCCCGTGACGCTCCAATGGGAACGCGAAGAGAGATGAAACAAATTGCAAGTGAGCTCGCTTTAAATGTTCCCGTGGATCATGTGATGTTTACGGCTGCAAAACGAATTGGCAGTGACGCTTTCAACAACCTTGTTGTTTCATTAGCCGTCGCACGGAAAAGAGGTGGTGATATCCCCGTTGTGTTAATCAAGTTATCTAGTGCTTTGCGTGAAATAATTAGGTTGAATGAAAAACTTCGTACAGCAACAATGGACGGCAAGAGAACGGTCTTGATTATCGCGGTGATGCCTTTTGTTATCACTTTGATTGTTATGATGGGGCAACCACAACTAATTGAAACGCTTACAGGCCAATTCTTAGGTATCATAATTATGATTATTAGTGTGCTTTTGTATATTGGTGCACTTTATTTGTTGAACGGTATTTTGAAGACTAAAATTTAGGGTTATTAATGGACTTTGACTTTAACAATTTTATAGACACGCCAAACTTTATAGCGCTTTTGGTGCTGTTATGCGTTGTCTTTTTGGTGTTTTCTATCTTCCTAACTGTGCATCAAAAAATTCAAACAGTTAAATCTGGAATTAGTCTTGAAAAATCTGAAGATACAAGATTGATGCTAGATCGCTATGCATTGTTACGCCTGATAGCGACAACTTTAACCCCTTTTTTTGATGAGGTTGCGCCGCGATTTGAGGAAGACCTTTATGCTAAGTTTAAATTGGCTGGACGACCCAGTTCTATCGGAGGCATGGCCACGCCAAGAGATGTTTTTGATACGTTTGGAGCTATAGCCATCAGTACGATATTCGTTGCTTTTTTTCTTACACTAACAATGGGATTAAACATATTTGGCGTTGTCGCTATTTCAATAGCTTTAGGAGTCTTGTCTTATTTTGTACTATCGACTTGGTTGGATGGGGAGGCTTCAAAACGTCAAACTCGAATTGACAATGAGTTTCCATTTTATTTGGATTTGAGTGTCATGGCATTAGGTGCTGGCGCCAAGATTGAAGATACATTCGACCTTTACACGGCAGGACGAACGCCAACACCTCTATCTGAAGAGCTCAATCTCGTATCAGGTGAGTTGAAAGCGGGGGTCCCGTTTATTGACGCGATGCTTAATTTTAATGGGCGCACTCAAGCTTTTTCGGTTGAACGAACTGTTACAGAGATAGTCAATAGTCGTGAAGCGGGTACGCCTGTTGCACAAGTCATGAACATTGCCGCGAAAGACCTACGTGAGGCTCGAACTAACAATGCTGAGCAAATGGGTGAGAAGCTTAAGTCAAAAATAATCGTACCATCAATGATGATGGCCGGGTCGGCTATGATTTTAATTTTGGGACCTGCGTTTCTCGAAATTCTCAATAGTGATGTGTTGTAGGAGGCTATAGCATGGCAGAAAATGATCTCTTTATTGAAGTGGCTGGCGGGAAAAAAGTTAGTCGATTTCTTATTTCCCCCAAGAAGCACGAATTTGTAATTGGGAACGGAAAAGAGGCCGACTTTCAAGTTGGAAAAAGAGACTTGAAGGACGTTCATATCAAATTCTTGCGTAACGCGAACACAAACGATTGGCGGGCTGAAGATTTATCTGGAGATCTTTTTCAGATTAAAGGAAGTTCCCAAAAACGGTCAACGGCTTCAATAGCGATAAAACAGCCTATTACGATTAATTCGAAATGCATCATTCGCCTCAATACAGGTAAAGCTTCTCTCTCTGAAAAACTTCTGGCCTCAAAATCAGTAGGGGGATTAGGTTTCAAGGAGTATGCGGCAATAGTCCTTGCTCCTATTTCTATCGGAGCAACTGTTTTCATAGTCCTGCAAAACCAACCCGATAAAGCCCCACGTAAAGAATTAGACTCGATATTAAAGTGTCACGCTCAAAGAACGGGGCCCGCTTTGAAAAAATATCGATATGGATCAACTTATCTCGAAAGAGTATGGCCCGATGCTTTTTACGACTGTGTTAAGAATGCCGAGGCGAGCTGTCGAGTTGCTTACGCCACTGAAGGTGAAAATAGAGACGTGTTTCGTAATACTTACAAGGGGTTTTGCTATTTTTTATCCGAAAGCAGAGAGGAAATGGATGATGGTAGTGTTGCAATTGATTACTTTACATCAGAATACCCTGCAAAATTGAGCATAGACAAATATAATCTCAAACGCTTGGAAAATGAAAATCAGTCGACTCCTCCATTATCAGAAAAAGGAAAAGAAATCGCGGCCCAAGTATGCTTTACATGTGATAATTATTCTGAGTTAAGTGACTCACAAAAACAAGCGTGTGATGGAGCTAGTCAATCGGTGAGTAATTTTAAAAGAGCGCGTGAATTATGGAGTGCAGGTCGAACCACCGATGCGATCAGCGAATACAGAAATATTAAATCAAACACATCTCAGACATGCGAGGCTTACATGGCTGCAGATTTGAAAACACGTATTATCTTGAGATCGTCACGATCTCAGAGCAGATAACTATTAGGACAAACGTATGCTTGACGTAAAATACCAAAGACGGTCTGATTGGTCATCAGCAACGGTGGCGGGACAATCTGTCCTTCAAGTCGAGACTTCAGATCCTTCTTTGAGCGTTAGGTTGCTCTCAGAATTTGAACAATTTGTAGCATTCAAGGAAGAGTATATTTCTGAAGGCGGTAATTGGTCTCGGACAAACTTTATTGATTTTGAAGATGGTACCTTTTCGAATGGAGAGGTGCACTTAAACAATGCAGGGTCTTCAGTATCCAGTATAATTTCCGACAGTCCATCTGAAGACAAAGCCTTAGAGTGTCTTTTGAAGGGCGTTTTAAACGCTTTGTCTTTTACGCATGAAGTTTATGATCAAAAAGGCGAATTTAGAGGGCATGGCAATGTACGCCCTGAATTAATTTTTCGCGATTCATCAGACATAAATGAGCCATACATTTTAGGGCCAATTCTCAGTCGAATTCCTGGCCCCTATCAACCAGAACTGTACCCCGAGAAAGCTTTCGAAAAACAAATCCCGACACGGAAGGGGGATCTGTACGCATTAGGCATGATAGCTTTGAGGCTAAGAATGGGGAACGCAAAATTTGGAGAATTTTACTCTGAAATTTATGAAGTTGAAGGTGATCAGGATATTGGTGCAAGATGGCAGGGGTGGCATGATAATATTTACATGCATCCAAATCTTAGTCGCCTTGTGGAAGCAGATGATAAATTAAGCAAATTTGTTCAACGCTTGCTGGAACGGAACGAAGATGCACAGTTTCCGTCGGCACGATTTGCTTTGGAAGAACTAAGTGAGTTTACAGGTGCAATTAAACCAAAAGTTATGGTGAAAGAGGCAGAATCTGTAACGAATGATTTTGCTGACGAAGAGGATGATGATCCTTTTAAACTTGTACCTAAGAAAAAGAACACAAAACTTGTTAATGCTCTTTTAGGCGGAGCTTGTGCTTTAGTTGCTGGTGTCGTTGCTGTTCTTATTTTTAAGCCTGATGTGGTTACAAATGTTTTCGGTTCAGGATCAGGCATCACACTTCAGGCTATTGATGATGATATTACAATTGATATGGCAAGTAATTCGGGATTCTCGTGCAATATCATTACGGGTGCGGGCAATTGTTCTTTTGATGGCCTCACGACAAAAAATAAGCGTAACATAGATAAACTTACTCAAGAGCTGTTAGTTTCTAATGTAACATTTGGAGAGGTTACAAAACGTGAAGCTCCCTTTAAATTTTCAACCGAGGATGGGTTTTCATTTGAAATATCTCAAGAAGGAAGTTTAAGCGTCGACACGCAAAACATGCAAATTACGCCTAGGAGCCTCGAACTTAAAAAAATAATTCAATATACTCTAAAAGTAAAAAATAAGACTGACGAAGGGGCTGTTAACATTACACTGTCAGTCCCCAATACTACGCCAACGGTTACGAAAGATGACGTTAAAATACCAATTGATAAGATTGATGAGTTTAAAACATACTCGCTTTTGAAAAATGATGTTGATCCCGATATAGCCAATAAACCTTCTGGCTGGAATTTTGATGAAGCGCTGAGAGTGCATAGCGTAAATGGTCAAGAGTCCTCTGGAGCACCGATAGAGTTACCTTTTGGCGTTGGCGATACAAAAATTAGTGTACGTAGCGATGGGCTCTTGGAGTTTAAAAATTTACCAGAAATTGTAACTGATCCACTGTCAGTCGAGTTTTCGTATAGTGTTTCTGATGTTCTCAACGCGAAATCAGAACCGTCTCTCGCAAAAATTACTATTACAAAGCCAGATTGGGAAAACTCTGCGCCTATAGCTCAACCGGATTTGATTAATATAGATATGATGACGGAGAGCCTGCCTGTGGTTTTTGGTCTTTTGGAGGACAACGGTAGTGGCGTCGATAGTGACAATGACATCTCTGACGAAATGTTAGCGATAGGTATCAGTGATAGTTTATCTGTCATAGCAATTAATGGCCAAGCTTTGGAGGAAGGCAATGACATATTATTATCAAACGGTGCTAAGGTTCAGGTAATCAGTGATGGCACTGTGGCTGTTTTGAAAGCCCCTGACAATGTCGAGTACATGAAGCCCGTTTCCGAACAGTTGCTTTATACGCTTAGTGATCAGCACGGTGGTCGCGCTAATGCAGCTGCAACTCTTAACTTTATGATGTCGATTGATCCTAATTATGAGCAGTTAAATGATGATTGGCGTGTGAAAGTAAGAGGAAAGGTCCCGAACGGTGCTTACCAAGAAGTTCAATCGCTTGACGTTCCATCCGTTGAAGATTGCCGGTCATTTGCGAGGAATTTAACTGAAGAAAAAGCGAAGCGTTTAATGCATCCAGATTATGACTTCTTAGGCGTTTTCTGGGTTGAGGAATTTGGTGAATATTCAGTTTGCATTTTAGAACGAGGAACGGATGGTTTGTTTCAGGCAAAGTTAAAGTCTGACGAAACGATTAAAACTAGCTTATCCGCTTTTATTGCCGAAAAATATAATGGAGCTGAAAGTGAATAATATTTTGGAAGTCATTATTGTTCTTGGTGTAATAATTCTGCCCGTTATGTTGCTAATCCTAAAAATTGTACAAGGTATAGCTAAGCTCAATCTAAATGATTATTTCTTACTCGCAACATTTTGAGAAGTTGAACCATGAACGGCATTCTAAATGATAGCGAAAAAGAAATTTGGACACGGGCTATCCATAATGTTTTAGGGCCAATAGTCCCGTTGTTTCATGACGATACCGTTTCTGAAATCATGATCAATGGGCCTGACTCCGTTTACGTAGAACGAAAAGGGCGCATTGAAAAAACAGATATTAAGTTCCGGTCTGAATATGACCTTGAAGCAGGGATGCGTCGTGTTGCACAATTTGCAGGTCGTAGACTTGGACCAGACGACATTAGTGTTGATGCGCGTTTGCCAGACGGGTCCCGAGTGCAAATTGTGAGAAGTCCCGCCGCCAGAAATGGTATGAGCGTAGCAATACGAAAATTTTCTAAAACAACGCTCAAAATAGAGAGTATTATTGGAAACTCATTAACCCAAGAAATGGCAGACTTCCTGCAAGAGTGCGTTTCAAGTCATAAAAATGTTATCATATCGGGTGGCACGGGTACTGGTAAAACCACGATGCTTAATGTTTTGGCTGATTATATTGATCCAGCCGAAAGAATTTTGACTATAGAAGATACGGCAGAACTGCAGCTTAACAATGAACATGTTGTGACGTTGGAGTCGCAAAAGTCTCGTGAAAGCGGTAAGGGAGGCATTACTATAAGAGAACTCTTTAAAGCGTCTCTAAGAATGCGACCGGATCGAATTATTGTTGGTGAGTGCCGAGGCGGAGAAGCTGTAGAACTATTGCAGGCAATGACATCTGGTCATGACGGAACGCTCGCAACGGTCCATGCGAGTACTGTTCATGACACTTTGAATCGTTTGGAAACTATGGCACTAATGAGCGATATTGACATGCCTTTAAATGCCTTGCGGCGCCAAATAGCGTCCGCTGTGGACATCATTGTGAATATTGTAAGGGAGTCATCAGGGCTCAGAAAAGTTGCACGAATTGCAACCGTTGCTGACAACTTGGATGGTAAGGGCGATTATCAATTCGAAACACTTTTCAAGTTTTGATTTATAAGAGAGTGGGGTTAAATGAAAATATTTTTAACAAGTATTAGTCTTAGCATAGCAATTTTATTTGTTCCGATGTCAGTTCACGCTCAGTTTGGTGGTTTGGATAAATTAAAGGACAAATTTTCAAAGACGCAAAAAAAAGCCGATGAAATTATTGACACGGTTGATACGGTTAATGAAACTCGAGAGACGATTGAAAAAGTTGAAGACATAATCAACACGACGGGCGGCAAGGGTATTGATAAGTTATTTAACGATGTCAGTCTTGTTGCATCTGCCTATAATCAATGCTCCGATTTGACAATTTCAAAGGGCAAATCCACAGTTACAATTACTGGCGCGACAGACAATTTAAAAGGTCTTCGTAAAGACCTTCCAAAGTCAGACTCGCTTAGGTCTAATACGATTATCGAAGTTGATAAAGAAATGTGCGACTTCGTCGTTGGTATTCGTCGCATGCAGGATCCAAAAGACAAAAAATCACCAATTCTGATTGGACCTGGGAGGCAGCAAGTCGTTGATGCATCTGAGAGAAAATCAGTAAATCTACGTTTTGATTTTAATGAGGATGCGAAATTTGCTCAATTATATTATCTCGAATGGTTGCCGGAACCATTCGTTGTTCCTTTTGTCGACTTAAAAGATAGTGAGAGCAGAGAAGAATATTTTGGTGGCTCTGACATTCCATTAGCTAAGGGCGGGAAGTATTATGATTTAAAAAGTCCTGATGGTCCAATCTCTCTTTATGGATATGGTCCGAGATTAGTGGCGCTTGTTGAAAGTAATAGAGAGCTAAACATTAGCGAGGGGTCTCCTCAGAAATGGATGTCATCCATTAAAAAGGCTCAAATGAGAAACGATATTTCTGTATCCGTCTCTTGGTTGGAGTTATATACACCTGGCTAGTAAAAGTTCCAAAAGAGACATTTCTAAACGTGACCAAGACTAACTCTTGGCCGGGCAAGATTGCTCTGGTGAAGACCAACCTTAACTCTAGTGGAGCTATTCACGTTTTGAGTAGTGTGTTTATATTGTTGGTTTGGGGCGTGGTCCTTGGACTCTACATAACGGAGGGAAATTGAATTTAAAAGATAGTGAGAAGACCGACTATTATAGCCGCGCCGGCAAAAACGACACAGGGCACAATATCTCTGAAAATAAGAAGCGTTGCCGTTTTCTTTAAAGAAGGTTCAAAAACTTGATAAATCGTGTTTACAACATGAGCCCTATTTAATTCCTCCCAATCCAGCGCGAATTTTTCAGGCCGAATTTTTACGGCATTTACATCATCTGTTTCGTTTTCATTGGGCTCTATGCTCTTAGTGGGTGTCATGACACCATTCTCACCTAGATATTTAAGAAAGAGATCTTTATGAGCCTGAGCATCAAAGTCATAAAGCTCCATGATATTTTTAGTTATATCATCAAGACGCGCTTGCAAATCATTCAAAAAATCCGATCGCTTGTTATAAATGTAGGCATGTTTATGGGTCGGGAAGTCCACAACAACGAGATAAATAAAATAGAGGATGGCTAATATATTCCAGCCCATAATCTGTTTGGGATTGACCCCGAGTTTCAAACCAAAAATCTGGACGAAATCAGTCTGAAAATCGGCCTGAGTCAGAATCAATAAGGTGACGGATGATATAATCAAGGCACGTCGGGCTTTAATAAAGCCCTCATGCTCGAGAAAAATTTGCGTCGCCATAATCACCTCCCAACCTTTTATCCAAAAGAGAGGAAATCTATGTGATTCGCAAGTTTGAGTTTGACATCTCAAAATAGCCTGAACCTGTCCCGAAAGGTGCTCTTGACTCTATCTCTACATAGGGCCTATATAGAGATAGGAATTGAGATGAGTAATAGTATGCCAGCGAAAATCAGAATGACTTTGAGCACAATGAAAACAATTGATGTCTTTTTATCAAATACCATGACCGGGCTTTCAGGCGCCGATGTCGCAAGAAAGACAGGATTGATGTCAGGCACGCTATACCCAATTTTGCGGCGGCTGGAAAAGCAAGGATGGCTAACTTCTGCGTGGGAAACTTTGGACCCCACAGAAGCTGGTCGACCGAGGCAGCGGTTCTATAAGTTGAAAGGAGATGCGAGAAAGATGGCAATTGATGCGTTATCGCATCGTGGATTTTATGAAACACAATCTGGCGCTGGGCCAATTCCTGTCGGACCGCCTATCCTAAGAGGAGGCGGCAATGTCATCATGGATTAACGGTACGTTTGAACCCATATTTATTGGTGTCATAGCCAATCTCATTTTTATTGGTATTGTCGCTTTTTGGGTGAAAGTTAGTAGAAAAAAAGACGATTTAAAAAATACGACTTATCATCTCGACAGCGTGAGCATGTCACTCATAGATCAGGCCACAAAACTATTACCTTCTGAAGATCGAGCAAGGTATCGAGAAGAATGGTTTGCTCATCTATGCCAATTACCAACTGCATCTTTGAGATTGCGTCACGCTGCAGATTGCTGGCGTGGGGCTTGCAGGATTGCAAGTGAAAGTTATGTCTTTGTTCCAGTTGGTAATGTTATCTCAAATAGCGTTACACTCCTGCGTGAGACACTAAGAAATTACAATAAGACCGTCCTGAGGCTAACATTTGATTTTTGTTTCTATATTTTCAAGTTCGCCCGAGGACGAGATAGAAACAGTTTTAGTGTTGCCTATGCGGCTCTGATAATTAGCGTCGCATCGAGTTTATTAGTTTTCGGATTTTCTGATGGGATATTTGCTCAAATGGTGGCATTTTTAGAGCAATGACCTTAAGACCAAAGGCGCGTTTTGGCGCTGCGGGGAATGTGTGACTTCTGACCTTACTTCAAAATTCTCCGGTCCACTTCTCAAATTCGAACGCGCTGACCAACATATCCGTTATTTAGAAACACTCCTGGAGCGATATGTTCGGGATAATAGAAAGGTCTATAGTTTAAAGAACCAGGAACAAGCGAGGCAGCGAGGAAAAGAAGTTAAATTCGTACCGGCACATAAACATGTGCCAACGGTGCTGGGCGACGCCGTACATAACCTTCGAACGACACTGGACCATGCTTATTGTATCCTTATGGAGGCTAATGGGGGAGCCGTTTCGTCCCATACTCGGTTCCCATTTCGTCACGAAGACAAAAGCACGTTTAAAAAATGGTTTCTAGGTGCCACAAACGCTGCAAATTCCCCTGGAGATAGTATCGTCGAGTACATCATTAATGAAGCGCAACCCTATATCGACGGGAAAAGACGGTTGCTTGATTTACATAAGCTAGACATTGCGGATAAACACACAACTATTTTGCCAGTTGCCGCAACCGTATTCTTGTCTGACGCTCAAATCGTTCACCCAGATGGTAGTCTCGGGACTACTTTCTCAAATGTGGCTTTCTCGGGATTTAAAAATCCAATTCAGCTTGGAAGCTCCAAGATGGTCTTTAAATTTGGCACAAAAAATGCGTTTGATGTTTTGTTTGGGCAAGGCCAGCCCTGCGCTGGTGAGAGCATAATGGGTACACTCCAGCAACTAAAGTTAAATGTTAAGGTCACTCTCAAGGAGCTAGAATATTTACTTTAGTTATGGTTCTAATTCACCCGCCCGCAAAGTCTTAAGCCGTTCTAAAGCCAAAGCCCGCTCCTCTCGTTGTCGCTCTGTCACCTTGGCTTGCGCTGTTTCGCGTGTCTCCATCGCTGTGACCAGTTTACGAAAGGCCTTTTGTAATTCGACGGCATAGAGGCCGAGCTTTTGCGCGCGGATGTTTGACGCGCCGTAAGTGGCCGTCTCTTTTGTGGGGGGCAGCAGGTCAGCGGGAAAGGGCGGCTCCGCCTTGCGCGCCTCTGGGACAGGGTCAACGGGTTTGGGCTCTGTGGGGATTTCATTTTTTCGTAAGAGACGGTCAATATCTTGGTGGATTGACAGGCTGTCATCAAGCAGACGCGAGTGACGAAGTAAACCAAGCCCCAGTGGCTATGCCTTAGGAATTGTGGGTGATGATGGTAGGGGGAGAGGGACTCGAACCCCCGACCAATCCGTTATGAGC
>CAYGSV010000021.1:13518-18159 GCA_964352635.1 uncultured Algimonas sp. | reverse complement strand
AATTCTCTAGCTGTAAACTTTGTGGTAAGTCTGCGACAGCGCGGAGTTGATCTTCAACGTCTTCGAGGTAAATGTCATTTTTCTGCTGACGCCTCGCCATAGATTTTAAAGCTTCATCAGCGGATAAATCAGCAGAAAGCCCCGCCTGCTCAGCTGCAATTAACGTAAGATACTCACTCGCCAACCACGGCTTCATCGCATCCAAACTTGCCAAAGGAATATTGCCATTATTGGCCACAGCATCGAGTAGTTTTAACTGATAATTATCGAGACTATCGGCGAGCCGAAGGCCATCTTGCCGCAAGCCTAATTCCGCACTTATGACGGTGGCATCTACGCGCCCTGTCTCCGTTGTATCCACCTCAAAAAAGACAGTTCCAGATTGGCGTATGACATCCCGCAGGTCATCTTTCAGCCAGTTCAAATCTTGTGGCAAAAGATGCACGGTGCCGAACAAATAAAGCGTCGAATTATTATCTTCAATTTTCCAAATCGCAGGGCCATCATTACGGGCGCGCGCTTTGGCTATCCGTTCTTCCACGGACTCTGTGGCTCCGCTCGGCGCATTACAGGCCGCAAGCGAAAGACCGCTCAACATCACACAAGACAGAAGCAGATTTTTTATCATGCTCTCCCCTACCCCAGTGCACAGTTTATGCAAATGCTGAATGATAGTTGGGATTGCACATGGGCTACCCTTGCCTTAAGAGGCGCTCTATCGAAAGCACCCGTAGCTCAGCTGGATAGAGCGCTGCCCTCCGAAGGCAGAGGTCACAGGTTCGAATCCTGTCGGGTGCGCCATTTACTCTAGATTTCATCTTGGTTTACGCGGCGCTTTGTTTCACAAGGCAGGGATGAAGCGGGTTTTTTCATATGTTGTTTTGACGAGCTTAGGGCTCTGCGGGTGCGATGCGGTTGATACCGAAATAGCGACGCAACGCCCTACCCAAATCGCCAGTACATCACTGTGTGGGGATAGCTATTTACAGGCCTTTGCCCCTCAACATATCGCTGCCTTATCTTGGCAGTCGCGAAGTGATTTGTCTTTAGCAACGCCAGAACAAAAAGAGTTGCCAAAAATTGATTCGGCCCCAGAGCGGATTTTATCTCAGAAAGATAAACTCGTCTTATTCGGCCCCGGTGAAGGGCATGAGCTTGCCGCGACTTTGCCCTACTCCGTAACGTTAAAGTGGGCAGAGGATTTTGACGGCGTAGCGAAAAACGCAAAACTCATACTCGACACATCAAACTTACCATTAGATATGTTATTAGACTGGGAAGCAGGAGTTGAGACAACACGATTAAAGGGCTTAGCGATAAGTAAGACACGCTCGCCGAAAATACTTTATCTAACGCCGTCAGGCGGTAGTGCAGGCCAAGATACATTCGTCGATGCGGCGATTGGAACGGCTGGTGGAACAAACATAAATCAAACGTCTGGATGGCACAGCCCGAATGTCGAAACACTTATACACTATAATCCCGACATAATTATTATGAGTTTTACTGACACAAATTATCACTCTCGCAGTCAGATTATGAGCCCTGTGATTGAACGATTTCTTAAAGATAAAACGGTGATAACAATAGATGGTTCTTATTGGCCTTGCGCGGGGCCGTACCTTTTGGACGCCACGAAAATCATCCAAGGCGGCATTTTAGACTGGCAGGCAGGACAAGATGTTTAAGAGTCTTTTGCCCCTCATTTTATGTCTTCTAATTTTTACCGTGGGCGGATTATCCCTCTGGCTCGGGCCGACGGATATAAATCTAAGCCAAGCATGGAACGGTCTTCTAGCGCAAGGTGACCCTCTGACGGCAACCATTATTCAAGAAGTCAGATTACCGCGCATTATACTCGCCGTTTTAATTGGCGCAGGCTTGGGCGGATCAGGCGCGGCCCTGCAAGGTTTCACACGTAACGACCTCGCTGCCCCTGGGTTACTGGGGTTTTCCGCCTGCGCCGCTTTGGGCGCCGTTATTGCGCTTTATTTTGGGTTTCGAGCTTGGGTCACGCCTGCCGCCATAACAGGCGCTTTAATCGGCGCCGTTTTGATTACGGCGATGACAACCGCGCATCGCGGACAGGGCCAGGTAACGGGACAATTGATTCTAGCTGGCATCGGTATTGGGGCGTTAGCGACGGCATTGACGGGATTAATTATGAACCTTGCGCCGAACCCTTGGGCATTGTCTGAAATTGTTTATTGGTTGATGGGGTCACTTGATAAAGCGCATTTAGGACAAGTGCTACCTTGCGCCGTTCTGACCCTCATCGGGCTTTTATTCTTAGTCGTCTCTGCCAGTGACCTACATGGATTGAGTCTTGGCGAAGAAACCGCGCAAACATTAGGTGTTAATTTAAAACGCACTCAAACTTTAATCGTCATCGGCACAGCCCTCGCAGTCGGGAGCGGTGTCGCCGTCGCTGGCGCAATTGGGTTCATTGGTCTTTTCATACCCCATATTATGCGGTTTTTAATTGGGCCAGACCCCGCGAGATTAATCCCGCTTTCTGCACTCGCAGGAGGTTTGTTTTTACTTATTACAGACTCGGCAGTTCGCATGGTAAGCGGCCCTGGAACGCCGCTTTATCTTGGCGTCGTGACAGCGCTAATCGGCGTACCTTTCTTTCTGTATCTGGCGATGCGGGCTCCGAGGTCATGACATTCGGAGTCAAAAATATTCAAGCGGGGTATGGCAAAGATATAATCTTGAAATCACTGAGTTGCGAATTTGCATCTGGACGGTTCCATGCGCTTATTGGCCCGAATGGGAGCGGCAAGACAACATTACTGAAAACCTTGGCACGACTCATAAAACCGCAAGACGGCGACATAATCGGTCTTTCTAAGACTCTCCCTTTGTCACAAAACATCGCTTATCTATCGCAAAGCAGACAGGCTCATCCACAGATGCGCGTTTATGACATCGTCGCTCTTGGGCGCTTGCCTTATCGACGACCCTATAAGCCTCTCCAATCAACAGATAAAACAGCCATCGAACGCGCGATGCAACGAGCAGATATTTTGGATATGAGAGACGCCACTTTCGCCACGCTTTCAGGCGGGCAACAAGCGCGCGTTTTATTGGCGCGTGCGCTATGCGTCGAAGCCTCTATTCTTTTGGTCGATGAACCCGTTGCGAGTCTTGATCCCTATTATCAGCTTTCTATTTTAGAAGTTCTGAAACAAGAAGCGGCATCTAGCACCACAGTCATTGCCGCACTTCATGATCTCTCACTTGTCAAACAATTTGCAGATTGCGTTTACGTCATCGAGCAAGGTCACATTCGCACCCAAGGTCAAACAGACACCGCCTTGAGCCCTGAAATTTTAGAAAGCGTATTTCGTATTAAAGACGCGGATGGCCAGAGATACGCCTTATGAAAAGCGCTCACGTAATTGTTTGTGACAGCAAAGTTTTAGCGCGCTAGAGCGATTCTATGACTGTCATTATTGACCCTGAAAAATTTAAAGACCCATGCTTAACCGCCAAAGGCGAAAAGCGCGCTCAAGTTTTTTTCAAAAAATTAGAAACGCTTTGGTTTAATACAGGCTCGCTCTGCAATATCGAATGTGCGAATTGCTATATTAAAAGCAGTCCGACAGCGGATCATTTTATCTATCTAACGCCAGAGGATATGGTGCCTTATCTTGATGAAATAGACGCGATGTATGAGCCCCCGATTGAAATCGCATTTACGGGTGGGGAACCTTATTTAAATCTACATATTATTCGTCTGTCAGAAATGGCTTTGGAACGAGGGCATACGCTTTTGGTTTTAACCAATGCCATGAAGCCCATGATGCGGCCACGAGTTCAAGCCGGCTTACTTGATTTGAACAATCGCTTTCCAAATAAAATGACACTTCGGGTAAGTCTCGACCATTTTTCACGCGAGGGTCACGATGAGGAACGTGGAGACGGGTCATTTGATATCGCGCTCAAAGGAATGTCTTGGCTTACAGACAATAATTTCAATCTCCATATCGCAGGACGCGCTATGTTTTCTGAAAGCGAAGAAATCGAGAGAAAAGGATATGCGGATTTAATTCGCACACAAGGCTGGGACATTCACGCCCTTAACCCAGCGCAAACAATCCTCTTTCCAGAAATGGATGACAAAGCTGATGTGCCAGAAATAACTGTCGATTGCTGGGATATTTTAGACGTACATCCGGACGCGATGATGTGCTCAAACTCGCGAATGGTTGTCCGTCGCAAAGGCGAAGACAAAGCCGCCGTCCTCGCCTGCACTTTGCTCTGGGATGATATACAATTTGAAACAGGCAAAACCCTCAAAGAAAGCCTTGGCCCTGTCTCGCTCAACCACCCCCATTGCGCTAAATTTTGCGTGTTAGGTGGGGCGAGCTGTTCGGCTTAGGCAATGCTATTTTGCCATGTATTCGCTGACGCCGTTCACCTCTTTCAAGAATTTCTCTATCTCGATGAAAAATTCCTCGCGATTTTTCTGGGTCGATAAATAGTGATCTTCATCTTCAAACTCTAAGAATGTTGCTCGCACTTTTGATTTTTTCAAAGCTCTTTTCATACGTTTGAACTGATCAAATTGAACATTTTCATCCTGATCGCCATGGGCAAGAAAAACAGGAATTTTAATTTGGTCTGCTACTTTTA
>CAYGSV010000021.1:2305-13508 GCA_964352635.1 uncultured Algimonas sp. | reverse complement strand
CTACTTTTACTGGTGAATTATCACTTCGAACTTTTGGGTCATTCATAGCTTCTCCAAAAAAGGTTTTTGCAGATTTTTTGCCACCACGATAATCTCGAAAGTCTCGCATTGCGTCAACAATATCTGTGAGCGCAGCCATTGCTATTGAACATTTATATAAATTGGAGTTTTTTGCCGCCCCCATTAAGGCTACATACCCACCATAAGACCATCCTGCTATACAAGTGCGGTTTGGGTCAGCATAACCTTTATCAATAAGCCAGCGTGTCCCATCTTCCACGTCTTCTTGCATAACTATCCAGTTTGATCGTCCTGCGTCAGCAAAGCTTTTTCCGTAACCCTCGGACCCTCTAAAGTTCATTTGAAGAACGCCATAACCTCGCGTCGCAAAGAACTGTGCAAAATAGTCATAACGCTTAGAATCTCGGCTATATGGGCCCCCGTGAGGCAAAACTATGAAAGGTAGTTCTTTCAATTGAGCCGTGGTTAGAATGGTAGGAGGTAAAGTCACAAAGGCAGGTATTTTTGTTCCATCTCTAGATTTATAGCTAACAGATATAACATCGCCCAAATCCTCTGAGGATATGTTAGTTTGCATCATTGTTATCAATGTAGGCGCCTTGTCTCCTGAACTATATAAGAATAACCCACCAGGATCATAAGGAGCAGACATTGAAACAATTACGGTTTTACCATCTTGTGTTTGATCTACGAAGTCTACATCGTACCCTCCAAAATTCGCACGCATCCGATCTAATAATGTACCATACTCCCCTAAAAGCTCCGTCTTATCAGTATCTGCTGTATATTTCGCCCCGATGACTGTTTCACCATCTTTACTCAAAATAACGCCTGATGCATCATAATTATCATTGTGAAATAATGAGCGGGTTATTCTTTTTTCATCGAGATTATAGATATAGAGTCCTAGCGTATCACGACCATTATAGTCACCGATCACCAGTTCTTTTCCGTCTTTGAATATTCCAAATATATTGGTCTTAGGTGACAACCCCGGATAGAGATTACTTGATAACCATTTAGAAGAAGATGAATCATAAATGACCATTTTTTCCTCACCATTATTCAAAGATCCTCGACCAATTTTTGGGGTGCCATTATCATCTGTTATCCAATACTCTATCCCTAACTCTCTGCCTTGAATCGTTGTTCCTCTACCAGTTCTGACATTGACCTTCTTTATGTCAGGATAAGAGTCAAATTCTCTATCAGAATAAGCCATCAATATATGTTCGGGATCATCCTCAAGCCAATCAACTACGACATTATTAAATTGTCTGAACATACCATCTGGCATTATGAGATATTTACCATCACGCGTTTTGAAACTTGCTGTGAACAAGTACCCAAGGGTTAATGGCGTACCTTGATATTCATCTGATCGATTAATTGAAACAACGAAACGTTCATTATTGACCCATTTTACATACCTGGGTTTTAGTCCCTCCCCTAACTTTAAGAACCATGGCTCCTCATTTGAAGGTTTTAAAGTCTTAGTTAAAACGCCATACTCACCTTCTACATTTAATATCACCGCAATGTGTTCCCCGTCTGGTGAGATAGCTGCGTCAAATCCAACAGGTAATTCGCCAAAGGCTTTCGCAGGAGGAGCTGCAAATGCGGGAGGTGTGTTACAGAAAGCTAAAACTGCAAAAATGAAGGCAGTCACAATTTTAATTATGAGGAAGAGTGAACGCATTTCAAACATTATCGAATCCTTTTAAACTTTGCATGGTTAGAGCAAAACCCCAACCTAAAACCTTAAAGAGCAAAATGTTTAGATAAACGCAAGCCCTGGGACTGATAATGAGACCCTTCGCCTCCATAAAGCGCTTTGGGGGCTTCGCTTAGGGGTTCGAAAAGGAGCTTTGCGACAGACTGTCCGTGTCGGAGCAAGAAGGGTACATCACGGCCCCGAACCTCAAGAACGGCTCGACTTCCTTGCCCACCTGCTTCGGCCAAACCAAAGCCTGGATCAAAAAAGCCTGCATAATGCGCCCGAAATTCACCAATCTCTGGCGCGATAGGGGCCATCTCGGCGGCTTGGTCTTGCGGTATCGTCACCGCCTCTTGGCTCGCCAGAATGTAAAATTCTTCGGGATCCAAAACGAGCTGTCCATCTGGTGCATGTAAGGGTTCCCAGAAATCACGGGCTGAATGCGCGGCAATCCCTCGCAAGTCTACAAGACCAGAATGTCGTCTTGCGCGCCAACCAACAATTTCAGAGCCGTCAACACCGTGCAGATCAATACTCACTGTCTGCGTGCTTAGAATTTGCGGTTCACCTGAACGGAACCGCAATTGAACTAGCCTATCGCCAGGGCGCACCAATATCGGGAACGTCCGAGGGGCAACTTCAACATAAAGCGGTCCAGAATAACCAATAGGCACAGCATCAAACCGTGTCGCTCCATCGCAAATCACACGGGTAAAGACATCTAAGCGCCCTGTTGAGCTTTTGGGATTGGCGGCAGCACTCAAATCGGCGGGCAAAGCCAGAGCTTCGCGTAGCGGTATCAAATAGACGCAGCCTGTCTCCAAAACAGCCCCTTGGCTCATATCGATTGTATGAAGGCATAAGTCTTGGAGCGTATCAGCAATTCTTCCGCCCTCCCCCGGGAGGTAGCTTGCCCGCATCCGATAAGCCGTGACACCGAGTTGTAAGTCCAAACTGGCAGGCTGCACCAAGGGCGGCAAGCCATCAGAGACGCCATTGGCAGCGGATTGCGTAATAACGCCCGCTTGAATCAAAGACCGGATGGCCTGTTCAGGAAGAATACCCATACTCATAAGTGCGGCGTAACACGCCATTCGCTCCTGACAAGAATGAACTGTAATTTTCTGGGGGGAAATGGTCAAAGCGCTTGCGAGTCGCAATTTTAGAGCGCAATAATGTCGCAGAGAGAGATAATTTCCGTCATTTTACAAGAATCAAAATGTGGGCGCGGAAATATTAGGGGGAGTTTTAAATGCCACCATTATTTGAACAACGCACAAAAGACGTAGTTGTCCGCGTCGAACCTGAATTTCTGGCGGAACAGTCTTCTGTCTCTGACTCGCGTTTTATCTGGGCCTACACGGTCGAAATTGACAATCAAGGTTCCAAAGACCTACAAGTCACGGGTCGTTTCTGGCAAATCGCAGATAGTCGCGGACAAGTCCAAGAAGTTCACGGCTCAGGCGTTGTTGGTGAACAGCCAACAATTAAGTCCGGCGAAACCTTCCGCTACACCAGCGGTGCACCTCTGACGGCCCCTTCGGGCATGATGCGCGGCACATACCGTGTCGAAGCGACGGACGGCGAAAGTTACGATATCGATATTCCAACCTTCGTCCTCGACAGCCCGCATGAAGGTCTAGTTCTTAACTAAAGCCTAGCTTGCACGTTTTCGGTTTGTTACTTTCGGCTTCATACTGATGCCCCAGTTTTCGAGTTTTTCATATAAGCTTGAAATTGTTAGAGGTTTAGAAAGATAATCATCCATTCCGGCGTCTAAGCATCGTTCCCTATCGCCTTTTAGCGTATGGGCAGTAACAGCAATAATTGGCGTTTTAACGAGGCCATGCTGTTTCTCAAGATCTCTAATTTTATCAGTCGCCTCATATCCGTTCATTTCAGGCATCGACACATCCATCAGGATAAGGCGTGGTTTATGCTGCCTCCAAGCCTCAACAGCTTTAACGCCACTATCAACGAATGAATAATTCACATCGATTTCATCTAATATATAACGCATATAGATTTGGTTAGTTTCGTTATCTTCCGCTACCAGAATATCTAAAACTTCATTGTCTCTGAAGGGTTCAGTATCAGAGGCTGGTGTATCTAATGTCAGCACCTCTTCTTGTGTATTTGATCCTATTTGTACTGGTTCATAGAGTTTTTCTGACTCCACCACATTACTTTGTTTTGTCGCACTATTGTCTTCGTATAAAACGCTAGCAATATTGTCGAATAACAGTGAAGCTCTGACGGGCTTCGTTAGTGACCGTGCGAGGCCCTGCTCAATTAATCGCTTAACTGTGGCGTCTTCCTTAACTGAAGAGAGCATTATAACGGGAATTTTAGAAAACTCAGCATTCGCCTTAAGAGACTTGAAAAGCCCCTCTCCATTCATTTCAGGCATGTGATAATCGATTATAATCAAATCAATTTTCACTTTTTGCGTCTGGGCATTGTGCAGCACTTGCAAAGCCTTCGCCCCGCTCTCAACGGCTAAAGAACGGCATTTCCAATGCTTCAATTGTTCAGTGTATATGTCGCGATTGATTTTATTGTCGTCGACAATGAGAACATTACTGCCTTTAATTTCAAAAGGAATACTAAGGCGAGGCGAGTTTATTTGTGATAAAGGCAATGTAATATTCGCTGTAAAGTTTGTCCCCTTCCCGAGTTCACTCTCTACGCTCACATCCCCCCCCATTAATTCTATAAGATTAGATGTAATACTGAGACCCAGTCCTGTTCCCTCATACTTACGTGTATTTGATCCATCGACTTGTTTAAACTTATGGAAAACATGCGCTAAGTCCTTTTCAGGAATGCCAATACCCGTATCGATGATTTTAAAGGTTAAACGCGCCTCACTATGATTTATTTGGCCATCAACATCGATGAGAACATGCCCTTTTTCAGTAAATTTAACGGCATTACCGACTAAATTAGTCAGTATTTGCCGTATACGGCCAACGTCTCCTGTGAAACATATTGGAAGATTAGGGGCAAAACGAATGATTAAATCGAGGCCCTTTTCTGAAGCAACGCCCGACATTAGCGTTGCAACATCTTCGATGGCTTCTCGCAAATTGAAGGGTTCTTCTGCAAGCTCGACTTGTCCTGCCTCAATTTTTGAAAAATCTAGAATATCATTAATGATTGTCATTAATGCCGAACCTGATTTCGCGATCGTACTGACAAAATGCCTCTGCCGGTCCGTTAGATCAGTTGTGTTCAAAAGCTCAGACATGCCAATAATGCCGTTCATTGGTGTCCGAATTTCATGACTCATATTGGCAAGGAATTCTGACTTTGATCTTTCTGCAGCCTCGGCTTTAAACTGAGCTTGTTTAATTTTAGTGATATCAACCATTGTGACGATTGATCCCCCAAAAGGGGTTTCGCGCGTTTTTAATAAATAATAATCCCCCTTTTGAGTATTAGTTTCAACTTCTGCGGTTGTAAACTTGTCTTGATCCGTGAAAGTTTTTATAAAATCTGCTTTGACCATTCCTTTTGCCACTGGAAACACATCATTATCAAAACACAATCCTAATATCTCAAGACGAGACATGCCTTTCTTTATTTTTATTCCAAATTCCCCAAGCACATCACAACATGATTTATTAAAATGAATAATCGTAAAATCAGCGTCATAGACAAAAATAGCATCATCTAAACTGTCAAGTGAGGTCTCAAAAATATGACTCGTTTCCTCCAGTTCTTCTTTTTGACGGTCATTCAGCTCTGACATTTTAGTAAAGGCATAACCAATTTCAGATGAAGGAGACGGTGCTTCAAATACCTTTGTATTAGACAACGTTAGTCCTCTATGGGCGGCTTCGTCTTGACTTGCTTTTTCAGACACGGCGTAGGCCGCGTTGAGATGGTCTTTCGTAATGCCTTTTAGATGTTCCCCAAAATTTAACCCAAAGTATTCTTGCGCCGCAGTCACACGCAACACTTTCATCGATTTCATCGCACTGACAACCGCAAATCCTGCTCCCATAGCCCATAAAATACATACTAAAGCACCAATCCCCTGTGCCATTACCTGCAAAACCAACCCGCCTGCTGGCAGATTCTGGGTTGCGAAAAATGGAAACGCCAACGCCCCAACAATACCCGCGACACCATGAACACCCACAACGCCAATAGGGTCATCTAGTTTAAGCTTATGAAGAATATAATCGTTACTAAATGTTGCAGCTAACCCGCCAAACAATCCGACTGCCGCGGCCCCAATAGGCCCAAGCAAGGTTACGCCCGATGTCACCGCCACAAGGCCAGCAATCATACCGTTCAGGCTAATTATGGGATCGAATATTTTTCCGTCTTTAAAATACCCAAACACTTTTGCCCCTAAACCACCTGCCGCACCCGCAATAAGAGTATTAAGGGCAGCATCAGCAAAGAGCTGAGATCCTGGCGTCAATGTCCCTGTATTAAAAGGTATCCACGTCACAAAAAGTATCAGGGCGCCAGAAAGGGCCAGAACCGCACTATGCCCCGTTATAGGTAGAACATTACCTTCTGTATCAAATCTGTCTTGTCTTGGTCCTAAAACGATAATCGCCGCTAGAGCAAAAAACCCGCCCAAAGCATGGATTGCGACACCACCAGCATGATCAAAAAAGCCAATATCAGCTAAAAAAGCTGCATTCGAGCCAATAATCGTATTGCCCCAAACCCAATGTCCGAAGATTGGGTAAACGATCGAAGCGATCAAGGCGGTACTGACCAAATAAGCCCCAATGCGCATCCGTTCTGCAACGGCGCCTGACACAATTGTTGCAACCACTGAACAAAAAGCGAGATTAAAAATTAAGAATGTTGGCCAGCTCATACCTTCGCCAAGAGCAGGGCGGACTGGTCCAAAGCCGATTAGACCTCCAATGGAAGGCCCGAACATTAGTGAGAATCCGACTAAACTGTAAATCAAAACACAAACAATCATGTCAGAGATGTTTTTCTGTGCAACGTTCACAGAGTTTTTAGATCTTACAGACCCCGCTTCAATGAGCAAAAACCCTGCCTGCATCAGAAAGACCATAAAGGCCGCAATAATCATCCACATTGACGTCATAAAAGTTCCAATCTCGATGCCTCTGTGCGGGATTATGGCAAATAATTAGTTAACACCAAATTGGTGTGCTATAATAATTTGATAAAACAGGGACTGCAAAAAGACGTGACCTTTCGGGCGCTCTCATGATATGGGCGCGCCATGGCGAAAACCACACTCATACAAACGGCTGAACCCGGCAGCACAATTGCGCCCGTTATCACTGATACACGGCCGTCACTTGTAGGGCTCGGGCGCAAAGAAATCGCCGCACACCTCGAAGACTTTGGAATTGAGCCAAAGAAAATCCGTATGCGGACAAAGCAGATTTTCCATTGGATTTATAATTACGGCGTGCGGGATTGGGATGAAATGACCAATATCGCCAAACCTTTGCGCGCCAAATTATCAGAACAATTCACACTAACGCGCCCTGAAATCGTAGAACGTCAAATCAGTGTCGATGGAACGCGGAAATACCTCATTCGCATGTCGCCAGGCGTCGAAGTCGAGAGTGTATTTATTCCGGATGTTTCTAAAACAGGGGCGCTTTGCGTATCCTCGCAAGTAGGCTGTACTCTCACCTGTAAGTTCTGCCATACAGGTACACAGCGATTAGTCCGCAACCTCACAGCCCGTGAGATTGTATTGCAAGTTATTATTGCGCGCGATGATCTCGGCGAATGGCCAACCACTCAAGAAAACCGCCGCCTCACGAATATCGTTTTTATGGGCATGGGGGAGCCACTTTATAATACGGAACAAGTCGGCGACTCCCTCGATACAATTTGCGATCCAGAGGGCCTTGGTATTGGTCGTCGTCGCATCACCGTTTCAACAAGTGGTGTTGTCCCCGAAATCGGTCCGATGGGCGAACGCACCTCGGCCATGCTCGCTATTTCGCTTCATGCGGCCAACGATGATTTGCGTACTCAGATTATGCCGATTAATAAAAAATATCCTTTGGCAGAGTTGATGCAGGCCTGTCGCGATTACCCCGGACTGTCCAATTCGCGCCGCATCACGTTTGAATATGTCATGCTGAAAGGTGTCAATGATAGCCCAAGACACGCCAAGGAATTGATTAATCTTCTGCGCGGTATTCCAGCCAAGGTGAACCTTATTCCTTTCAACCCTTGGCCTGGGTCTGAGTATGAATGTTCTGATTGGGACACGATTGAGAGCTTCGCCGACATCGTGAATCGCGCAGGCTATGCCAGCCCCATTCGTACACCAAGAGGTCGCGATATCCTTGCAGCATGTGGGCAGTTAAAATCTGAGTCTGAGAAAAAACGCGCCAGCGCTATTCGTGCCGAGGCTAAAACAGCAGAATAATCCACAGCGTTTTTCTTAAACTGGCGATTGCTTCATTTTTGCGCAGTTGTGACTACATTTTATACTTGCTTAGACGCGCGAGTTTGCGCATTTCTATTTTCGTCAATTTGTGGGGAAGCGACGTGGGCACAACAATAATATAAAGGGGCACGCATGCGTCCTGCACTCGACAGCTTGGCAAACGGCTTTCCTTATCTAATTTTCTATCTTGTCGTTGTGACGGCCATTTATATCATTGGCCTCGTGATTTACACGCGCCTTACCCCACACAAAGAATTGCAGCTTGTCCAAGACGGCAATATGGCCGCAGCTATACATTTCAGTTCTCTGATTATAAGTCTCGCCCTACCGCTTTCAGCCTGCTTGATTAACCGCTTTAGCCTGTTCGATGTCGCGATTTGGGGTACAATGAGTGTATTTTTGCAATTGTTTTTGTTCCGCCTCACCGATGCTATTTTTAAAGGTATGCCAGAACGGATTGAGAATAATGAAACGGCCCCTGCTGTTGTATTGGCGGCGTTTAAAATCGCAGGATCAATTATTCTTGCCGTCGCCATTGTCGGCTAATGAAATTTTTTGGAAAAATACCAGATTGGGTGTTTTATGCCTGTGTCGTTGGACTAATTTATTTCAACGCGGCCCGCATGCAGGAAGATATTAGTGCCCCGCCACCGCCCGCGCCTGAATTAGGTCCGCTTTTGCCCAGTGAGAGCCCTCGCGACGATCAAATTATTACACAAATCGATATACCTCGGTCTGGCACAGGAACGGCATTTGCGATCGATGGACTTGGTAATTGGCTCACAGCGCGGCATGTCGTGGACAGTTGCTCAGAGGTCGCGCTTAAGATTGGGACGACTCGCATTATCAGTGCAAGCTACGAAGTTCTACCAAAAAACGACCTTGCTATATTACGTACAAATTGGACACGAAAGCCCCTTCCCAATGACGTGTTTGAACGACGCCAGGTCGGCGAAATGGGTTACTTCATAGGCTTTCCCCAAGGACGACCTGGCGAAGTTGTCGGTAGTCTTATTTCCCGTAGCCGCATGTTGGTGCGTGGACGGTACACCTCAGACGAATCTGTACTAGCTTGGGCCGAATTAGGGCGCACAAATGGACTGCGCGGCAGCTTAGGCGGGTTATCAGGTGCACCCGTGCTAGACAGAGACGGCGAAATCATAGGGCTTGTCACAGCGGAAAACCCGAGGCGCGGCAGAATATATTCTGTTGCACCTAAAGCTTTACGTCCCTTCTTTTCAAACCCAACAGGCCGCCCGGAACCCATCGATCATTTAACTTATGGGCTACAAGCAGATCGTCTTCGTCGTGACAGGCGCATCGCCCAAGTTCTTTGCTTGGTTGATGGGGCTCTTTAAACTTCCTAAGACGATTTTATGCGACGTTGGCGGGCTATGTTTATCTGGGTTATTTTTCTAACCCTTTTTGGTGGCAGTGCCTATGTCGTTGATACATATGTCCCCCCACAACATTTATCTTGGAAACGATTAGACACCTCTCGCCCTTTAGGGTTGGCAACGAAATCACAATTACTGCGTTTATCTCTAGGCTCATCCGAACGCTGTATGAATTTGGCCCGCGATACATTTGGGTTCGTGAGCATTCCCGCTGATCCCAAATCAGGCCCTTTATCTGGTGCCGGGAAAAACGTCTGTGGCTTTGATATAGCCCGTGTTGTCTATGGCCAAGACGAGACGATATTGCAGCCCGGCGAAGCCAACATGCAGTGCCCTCTCTCCGTTGCGACTTATCTTTGGACCCGTGAAATCGGTATAATCGCAAAAGACCGCTACGGTGTCGGTCTCGCTAAAATTCACCATATGGGAACCTATTCATGTCGGCGGCAAAATGGGAATAATTCAGGCCGATGGAGTGAGCATGCCTTTGCTAATGCATGGGATGTAACGGGGTTTGAATTAGAAGACGGACATCTTGTAACGGTCCTCAAGCATTGGGACACCGTCGACCGAGACGCCGCATTTTTGCGAGACATACGGGAAGCAGCCTGTAAAATCTTCCGCGTGACCTTGAGCCCAGATTTCAATACCGCGCATCGTGACCACTTCCATGTCGATATGGGCCCTGCTACAAGCTGCCGCTAAGGACACTTAATTATGCACATCATTGCCCTCATAACCACAATAGCTGTTGCAATTTTCTGGATTTCCCGTGCCGTCGGCGCATCACGAAATATTGCCAGTGATGTAAGCGGACTTGCCAATATTCCTCGCCAACGTCGCTTTAAAAAGGCCTATGGAAAATCCGGCTATGAACTTGTGGAAACACCCGTCGAAGCCGCGACTGTTCTGATGATTTCGACGGCGCGTATGGGCGAACATCGCGGCATCACCGAAGCCGAAATTGCCGCAATAACACTCGAATTAGAAACAAAAATGCAATTAACCGCAGACCAAGCCGATGGCACTTATCGCCAGATGTACGGCCTTGTTCATGAAATCACTCTGCCTGAATCCGCGCTATTTCCTATGATTGATTTATTAAAATCAGATATTGAGCGCGACGACGCCTTGCAACTCGCCGCTATGCTAGAGAGAATTGCGTCTTGCGAAAGACCTGCATCGCAAGAACAATTAGAATTCATACGCCGCTATAAAGAACGCATGGGCCTCTTACACTAAGTCTATTTGCCAAAGAGCGCGTGGCCAATAAGACCGAGGCCCGTGCCTAACGCTTTGCGGCGGATAAAGACGAGCGTTAAACAAGATAACCACACGATACAGGCCATAAAGAATAACCCTCCGCCATCATTATTGGGGTCAATGCCTAATGGCGTGAAGAGATGAAACGAAATCGCGCCGCTCATAACGGCTAGGCCCAGAAGTGCTCCAAAGCCTTGTAATTTGTGAAAGCGAGAGAAAATACCGATTAGCAAAAAACTCGACGCGATAAGCTCCGCGACCCCAATTGTATATTGTGAAAACAGACCCGTCTGCGCGAATAAACCTTCAGCGCCCAGGCTTGCCGCCCATTCATTCAAACGTCCAAAAATTTCTTGCGTATTGGGATGGTTTGTAAATTTATAC
>CAYGSV010000021.1:0-2295 GCA_964352635.1 uncultured Algimonas sp. | reverse complement strand
ACCGTAAACTATCCAGAAATACGGCACTGCAAATAAGGGCCAATATAATCGGTAGAAACTTTTTAACTTTATACATTTTGTTCCCCTTTATTGATGACTAGCAGGTTTTAATCCTGATGTCGCATGACATCTATTGTCATATGTTGAATGTCATATTTATCTGAAAGATACGCTTTAATTGCCTGATTGACAGGCTCTATTCGCGCCTCCTCCGTAATATAGGCCTGTAATGTCAACATTGGCCATTCTGGTGTAACGGACCAAATGTGGATGTCATTGACGCTGACGAGTTCTGGAATGGTATCCAACAAGTCTTTTTTGATCTCACGACGGTCATAGTTCTGAGGCGTACCTTCCAGCAGGATATGTCCGCTATCTTTGATAAGGTTCCATGCACTCCGCAAAATAATAACGGCAACGAAAACCGATAAAAGCGGATCAATCGGTGTCCACCCTGTATAGAGAATAATCAGCGCCGCCAGAATGGCCGCAACAGACCCCAATAGATCACCCAAAACATGCAGAACGGCCCCTCGGATATTGAGGTTATCTTGATCCGCCCCTCTTAAAATAAGAAAGACCGCAATATTCACCATCAAACCGCCAATGGCGACGTAAAGCATAGCGCCCGCCAATATTTCACCGGGGTTCATAAATCGATCAATCGCTTCTTTGACGATGAGGGCAGCAACAAAGAATAAAGTCAGTCCATTTACAAACGCTGCCAAGATCGAAAACCGCGCAAAGCCAAATGTATGTCGCCACGTCGCAGGGCGTTTCGCGATAATAAAGGCGAGCCACGCCATAGATAGCGCCGCAAAATCGGTGAGCATGTGACCCGCATCCGCCAAGAGCGCGAGTGAACCTGAAATCAGTCCACCCGCAACCTCCACAAGCATAAAAATACCTGTTAAGAGAGCGGCGAGCCCCACACGATTCCTGTTAGAAGACGTAACGGTTGGTGCATGCTGATGACCATGATCATCATGTGCCGATCCATGGTGATGTGAATGACCTTGTCCCATAGTTTTGCATAGGCTGCGGCTTGCCTCTTTTTCAATAGTTTTTTGTGTCATCTTTAAGAGGCTCTTAGCCCTTTTCTAGTATCACGATTTGACTTTGAATGAATTAGTTGAGAGCTTGTGAACCTAAATTCTAGAAAAACGACCGTTTTTACGGCTGAGGATTTACCTGAGCATGTGAAAAATGCTTGGCGAGAACTCAGGGCATCTAACCCCAGGCTTTACTCACCTTATTTTCATTTAGACTATACGCTAACAGTCGCTAGATTACGCGATGACGTGAAAATTGCAGTTCTTGAAGAGGATAATGAAATCGTAGCGATTTTACCTTTTCAAGGCGAAAGGTTCGCTCGCCCAGTTGGCGCACCAATGACGGATTATCATGGCCTAATTTGTGGGCCAGATTATAAATATAGCCTCAATGATATTTTGGAAAATACATCTGTTGGTGCCTATCACTTTAGCGCCTTGATTGATGGCCAAGACAAAGATGTCGAGGAGATCCAACGCGGCGCTGTTATGGCCTTTCCAGACGGGCAAGACGCTTGGCGAGACGCGCAAGGTCGTTCCTTTAGGAAACACATAAAAGACCTAGGACGCCGTATTCGCAAGGCAACAGAGGAAGTCGGAGAACCTCGTTTTGTAGCCCATAGCCAGAATGAGAACGAGTTTAATGCCCTCATCACTTTGAAAATGCAGCAATATAAAGAGAGCCAGTATTATAATATTCTCGGTGCAGGATGGACTTTAGACTTGTTACGCACCCTATGGAAAAAAGGGAAAGAGGCTGACTTACGCGTCGATATGCATAGCCTTTACTTTGGAGATAAATTAGTCGCAATTGATACAGGACTGGTTGACGGCGCAACTTACCATAGCTGGATAGTCGCTTACGCCACCGAATTTCGGCAATATTCACCCGGTACGCAATTGCTAAATCATATAATGTTGTCTTCCGATGGCTTTGGATATTCACGCATAGACCTCGGCACAGGTTTGGGAGGTTATAAGAAATACTATGCGACCGAAGATGTTCGAACCGCGTCTGGATTTGCCGCGATTTCTGGCCCCGCCGCCAAGCTCTCCAAAGTTTACGATGCGGCCGAACGCTTGGGGCAAAAACGCCTCTCAGATGCACCCGGAAAATTAAGAAGACGCTATTCACAAATTGCCGCCTGTGAAGATACAATGGGCGGACGCGCCAAGGCGATGCTCTCGGCTATTGCGAGTAAAGCGCGATAAGCCAAAGCACAACAAACGCTCGACACTCCGT
>CAYGSV010000020.1:8678-18179 GCA_964352635.1 uncultured Algimonas sp. | reverse complement strand
GCTTTAATGTGAACTCATCAAACCCTTTGCCATCAGCTCGCTTAAGTTTGATCACAATGCCGCCGTCCCATTTGGAACGAATTTCACCGCATTTTTTCTTATCTTTGATGATATCGAATTTGTTTTGCCACATCGACTTCGAGCGAATCTCAATCTCTTGTCCATTGACGCTTGAGCGCGCGTTTCGAGAGAACCAGCCCTCTTTATAGCTCACCTCAAACACCGACCTCTCATCTCTAAGAAGTCGGTAATTCCATTTTCCTGAAATTGATTCTAATTTCAACATGAGCTAGTTTTACTCAACAATCAGTGTAGCCCCTTTGATGGCAACAACACGTAATTCGTCACCCTCAGCCGCATCTCCGTGTTCCATTGTCGCTTGCCATTGTGTGTCACCGACCTGAACACGTCCGCGTCCTGTATCGAAATCAGCAATCGCCTTAACGCGCATACCAATCATAGATCGGCCTCTGTCATTGAGGTCTGACGGCTCACCGCCTTGCATCATCGGACGGAAATATTTGTGACCTACGAATAACAAAACAACACTGATTAGGAAAAAGAGCAAGAATTGCATTTCCCAACCCAAAGGCAGGACGAAAACCAAGATACCGACAATCAAGGCCGCCACTGCAGGCCAAAGGATATAGGTTGTTCCCGTGATTACTTCGAGGGTGAGTAATAGCACGCCAAAGACGAGCCATTTCGTACCGCTCATACCCTCTAGGAGTTGGACAATAATATTGGGTTCGCTATTCATTTCTTGGTAACCTTTGCACCGCCCGCATCAAGCAGAGCTCCGATCCCGCCGACAGTCGCCGCCAGGCTAGACAATTCAGCGGGGACGATAACCGTTTTCTGATTTGGCGACGTCGCGAGCTTTTCAAAGGCTTTGACGTAATCCTGTGCCACAAAGTAATTCACAGCATTGACGTCACCCTTGGCAATGGCAACGCTGACCATTTCCGTTGCGCGGGCTTCGGCTTCGGCTTCACGCTCACGACCTTCCGCATCAAGGAATGCCGCATCACGACGGCCTTCTGCTTCGCGGACGGCGGCTTCTTTCTCACCTTCGGCACGGAGAATTTGACTTTGCTTTTGGCCTTCAGCCATCAAAATGTCGGCCCGCTTTTCACGTTCGGCTTTCATCTGTTTGTTCATGGCTTGGGTAATATCGGCGGGCGGAGAGAGGTCTTTAATCTCAATCCGCGTGACTTTCGTGCCCCACGGATCCGTCGCACTATCAATAACGGTCAAGAGCTTCGCATTAATTTCGTCACGGCGAGACAACACTTCATCAAGATCCATCGACCCGACCACTGTCCGCACATTCGTCAAACAAAGATTCTTAATCGCATTATCAAGGTTATTAACTTCATAGGCGGCTTGGCGGGCATCAATCACCTGAATAAAGACAACGGCATCGGCCGTGACCATCGCGTTATCTTTGGTAATCACGTCTTGAGACGGAATATCAATGACGCGCTCGCGCATGTTCATTTGATATCCAATACGATCTACGAAGGGGATAATAAATGTTAGACCCGGTTTAAGCGTTCGCGTGTAACGACCAAAGCGTTCGACTGTGTATTCCATGCCTTGCGGCACGGCCTTTACAGATTTGAGTGTGATAAACACGATGAACGCCGCTAGGGCTATAAGTAAAATTTGTCCCGTTTCCATGAATCCCCCGTGTGTGAGTTATATTAATTGATTAGCCGTTTAGCGCTTCGAGCATATGTTCAGCAGAGCTGACTTTATACTCGCCGGGCGCTTCGACAAAAAGATGTTCGACGACGCCGTCATTGACGACCATGGCGTAGCGCTGCGACCGTTGGCCCATGCCAAAGCCTGTACCATCCAACTCTAAGCCAATGTCTTTTGTGAAATCGCCATTACCGTCAGCGAGCATTTCTACGTTTTGGCCGACCTCTTGCTGTTCGCCCCAAGCGCCCATAACGAAGACATCATTCACCGACAAACAGGCAATACTATCGATGCCTGCCACTTTGAGGTCGCCTGCTTTTTCAATAAAGCTCGGCAGGTGTTGTGCAGAGCACGTCGGCGTAAAGGCACCCGGTACCGCAAAAAGAGCGACGCGCTTTCCACCGAAAATATCACTAGTCGTCTTAGGTTCTGGGCCGTTTTCGCCCATCGCCATGAAATTGGATTGAGGTAATTTATCACCAGCTTTGATCGTCATTTTGTCTCTCTCATAACGTGTATATTGAACCTAGATATGGGGTGTATGTGACCTTTTGGCAAGATGACTTGCACGAAATTCGAAACCAGCCCATTTATATATAATGGAAAATGAAACACAGGATAACTATCTATCAGGCCGATTTCTCTTGGCGACGCCTGCTATGGGAGACCCAAGATTTAAGGACGCCCTCATCTATGTCTGTTCCCATGACAGAGCGGGGGCGATGGGTTTAATCGTCAATAAATCCAAAGCTGGATTATTACTCTCTGATCTGTTGGAACAAATTGGCATTGAAGGCGAGGTTATGGTCGCGGACACCCCCGTTTTAAATGGCGGTCCCGTCGATATTGATCGCGGCTTTGTGCTTCATTCCACGGATTATTTTAAAGAAGAGACGAGCCTTAAGCTTACTGACACGCTGTCTCTTACATCAACGAAGGACATTCTTCAGGCCCTTGTTGAGGACGACGCCCCTGAAAAAGCTATGCTCGCTATTGGATATTCCGGATGGGGTGAAGGGCAATTAGAATCAGAGATTGCACAAAATGCGTGGCTCGTCGTTGATGTTGATGAAGAGATTATTTTTGATCAGAATTTAGAGGCGAAACGAAAGCTTGCTTTTGATGAGCTTGGCATATCTCCCGAAACCCTGTCTTTTATGGGCGGTTCGGCTTAACGCTAATCTGAACTGAGTTTCGCATAAATCGTGTGGTCGCGCCATTCGCCGTTAATTTTAAGATAGCCTCGTGCTGTCCCTTCAAAGGTAAAGCTTTGAGACTCTAGCACCGTGATAGAGGCGGCATTATCAGGCTGAACACCAGCCTCGACTCTGTGCAGACCCAATGTATCGAAAGCGAATTGTGTAACGGCTCCAACGGAGCTTCGTGCAAAACCATTCCGCGCAAAGCGTTGGCCCACCCAATACCCCAAACGGGCCGATTGTGCGCTGCCTTTTTCAACATGGGTCAAATTACAAGCCCCAATTAAGGTTTCATCCGCCCCATAAAAAATATGGAACGGATAAGCTTGGCCGTTTTGCACAAGCTTTTTAAACCGCGATAATTGCGTGCGGTAAGAAATACGGTTGATATTGGCATCAGACCAACCCGGCTCCCACGGAGCAAGCCAATCCTTATTCTCTCGGCGTAGATCAGCCCAAGCCTCAAAGTCCGCCCAACGTGGATGCCGCAGAGTCAGCGCTCCACCCGCTGCATGGGTTTTCAATACAGTATGGATATTCGCCCGCACCATTAGGTAAACTTCAATCGACCTGCGCGGCGATGTAAAATGATATAAATCACAATGAAAATCAGCGCGAAAGAATACCACGTCAACATATAGTCAAAATGGTTATTGGCGATGTCGGGACGCAAAACAGGCAGGTCACTTGCTGAGGCCGCTTTGGTCACATCGACATAATACCCTTCAATCCTCGGCGACGGTAACGCGTCATACCAATCCCCTGTCTGATTGAAATAGAAGTAGCGATTGCTTTTGGGATTCGCTTTCGATTTCACCCAAGATTCGACGCGCCCCATGGGATAATATTTCCGCATATAGCCTGTGAACTTAAGGGTCTGTTCCGTCTCAACACTTGCGGGCGCAGATTGTTTTTGAATATCGTCCAGCTCTCTCGTGATGGCCAAAAGGCTTCGGTTATCTGAGATAACAGGTTCGACTACATCCCAATATATCCCCCCCGCTTGCGAACTATATAAATGATACGACGGCGCATTGGCCGGGATATTCGCCGTAAACTCAACTCGCCTGAAATCGATAGGGTCATTTTTGGCAATCGCCTGTTCGACTTCTTGTAAAGATCGAAAAGGCGGAGCCGTTACTGAGGCTTCAATTTCGGCCAATAAAGCCGTCTTCCATTGCAAACGCTGAAATTGCCATGTGCCAAGGGCGATGAGGATGGCGACGCTGATAACAAGTACCACGGTTAAGCCGGGCATGGGTTTGAAGTGCAGCTTGGCCATTAGTCTGAACGTGTCTCTATTTGGGCCTGGGCTTGGGTTTGAGTTTGTTTTTGACGGATCTCTGAATTTCTTATCTCACGCGCTTTATTTGCCCAAGCCAGATTAAACATTACGCCTCGCAAAAGCCTAAGCAATCCCAGACAGGCAATAATGATAATCGGTATCCAGACTGTCAGCGTTAAAGCGGTGGATGCGTTATAAATAAGCTGAAACGCAATCGCCATAGGCACAATAAAAATACCCACGATAAAGATAACAAAAATGGCGGGGCCGTCCCCTGCATCTTCATTTGAAAAGTCTGCACCACAGGCATTGCATTGCGACGCGAATTTCAAAAAGCCGTTGAAGAGGTTTCCGCGCCCACAATCTGGACAGCGACCCTGTAAACCTGAAGGGAATGGAGCGGGGCGTCTAGCCATAGCAAACCCCGCTATAAAAGCGTGGAGTGAAACACTCCACACTTGTCATTACATGCCCGTTGCAAAGACAACATAGACAAACGCAAAGAGGAAGAGCCAAACGACGTCAACAAAGTGCCAATACCATGCGGCAGCTTCGAGACCAAAATGCTTATCTGAGCGTAGGCCACCCTTCATCAAGCGTCCCCAACAGACGAGAAGGAAGATTGCGCCGATTAGAACGTGAAGACCATGGAAGCCTGTCGCAAGGAAGAAGGCGGAGCCATAGGCGTCATTGGCAAGCCAAGGCTCATGTCCGTCCAAACGGTCGTGGAACAAAATACGGTACTCGATAAATTGAATGGCTGTAAAGACAGCACCCAAAGCCACGGTTAGACCCAAACCCCATTTCGCGCCTTTGCGGTCACCATGAATAAGCGCGTGATGCGCCCATGTGACTGTCGTACCTGAAAGCAACAAAATAAGCGTGTTCATAAGGGGTAAGTGCCATGCGTTCACCGAAACAACACCCGGCGCAATATTATCCGCATAGGCGGCCGCATTTTCGAGAATGTCAGGATTCCATTTCGCACGCATCTTGTGGAAGAGGCCTGTCTCAAAGAACATCCAGAACCAACCGACGAAGAACATGGCTTCTTGCATGATAAACATGATCATGCCGTAGCGCAGGCCAATATCAACGACAGGCGTGTGATCGCCCGCAGCCGATTCACGGGCCACATCGCGCCACCATCCAAACATGACATAGGCCCCAAAGAGAGACCCCAAAAGGAGGATAATCCAACCGCCTGAAACAGACCCATCACCAACGAGCGTTGATGTCCAAGTGTCCAATCCTTTTGCGAAGAAGAACTCCATCATGCCACCATCGCCGTGTGGCACTAGCCCTGCAAAGAAGGTTACCATGCCCAAGCCCCAAACAAGCGCAGCTATGCCTGAAAGGAAAGGCCACGGGCTAGGAGGAAGAAGGTGATAGTCGTGCTCTACGGCGTGTCCAGCCATGATATTCGTCCCTTTGAACAATCCCCGAAAACAATTTCGGTGAGGTCAGTCTTAATTTTCTAGCACCGCTCGTGAAAGCGATCTTTAGTCTTTGAATGGCTATAACCAAGCCCGCTTGGCAAGACAATGGTATTCCTGCCTTTGAACCCCTAAGAATTCAGCTTAATCGAGGTTTATATCCGCATTTGAGCCGCTTTGCTGCGTTGCGATTTGCGCCTCTTCGTCAGTTTCGAAAAATGTATAACTTAAGGTTATCTCTGTTACATCGTCCAAACGGCTTTCTTCATCCATTTGTGAATCGACGAAAAACAGCACAGGCAGGGGTAATTCCTGTCCCGGTTGAATAGTTTGTTCTTCAAAGCAAAAGCAATCTGTTTTCACGAAATAGGGCGCGGCTTTCATCGGCGTGACATTAAAACTCGCAACGCCCACCAAAGGCACGGCGCTCTCATTTCTGACCGTATAATAAGCCAATCCTGATTGCCCGAGTTGGATTTCCATGGAGCGTTGGTCAGGTTTAAAGTCCCAAGGCAATCCACCAGCCACATTCGAGTCAAATTTAACGGTGACTTTGCGGTCGAGAACTTCCGAAAGGTTGTCTTCATTTTGGGCAATTTGCGGCGTCCCGCCATAGCCTGTCACACGACAAAATGTGTCATAGAGCGGGTCTGACGCGAAACCGAGGCCCAACATCGCAACTCCGACGCCCGTCAGGATGAACATTGTTTTTTTATTGGCTTCCATAGGACTAGCTCGTCATTTTATGGCGTATTCGGGATTTCACCCGACATCACCATCGTAACGAATACAAACAACATAAATGCGGCCAAGCAAAGCGCTATTGCCACATTGCGACGATTTCTCGCCTTTAGCTCAGCCTCTGTCGGCTCAACGAAGTTTCGGGGTTTGTCGCGATATTCTTGCATTAAACAACGCCTCTCAAAAGACCTTCGGCGGCTAAAACGCCAAAGATCGCAAATAGATAAATAATCGAATAGGCAAAGAGGTTACGCGCGGCGCGATCTCCTTTTTGCACATCGTAAAGCGAGGCCTCATCAGAGGCCTCATCGCGCTCACCTGCCCGCGATTTCCAAACTTTGAATGCCAGAGCGACAAAACCGATATTCAAACCAATGGCGGCAACAGCGTAAAATGGCCCGCCTAAACCCGTAAAGAGTGGCACGAGACAAACACCGAATAAGAGAACCGCATAAACCAGCATCTGTAAACGCGTGCTCTTGGCCCCTGCAATATTCGGCATCATTGGGATTCCCACGCGGCCATAATCACCTGTTTTATAAAGCGCGAGCGCCCAAAAATGCGGCGGCGTCCACATGAATGTAATCATAAATAAAATAACGCTGTCTAGCGTGATAGAGCCCGTGACAGCCGCATAACCAATCATGGGCGGGAAGGCACCAGCCGCGCCGCCAATGACGATATTTTGCGGCGTGCTGCGTTTGAGCCATATGGTGTAAACAACGACATAGAAGAAAATGGTGAAAGCCAGTATCGCAGCGGCCACCCAATTCGACGCTACATAGAGCATCCAGACAGAGGCGACGGAAATAATAATACCAAAACCGAGCGCATTGCGCGGACGCATTTTACCTTGCGGAAGCGGACGCTTTTTCGTGCGGGACATTTCAGCGTCAATATCGGCGTCATACCACATATTAAGCGCGCCTGAGGCCCCTGCCCCCGCCGCGATACAAATGATAGAGGCAATCGCCGCCCAAAGTGATAATTGGCCCGGCGCTACAACAAGACCTGCCCAAGCCGTAAAGACAACAAGGCTCATCACACGCGGTTTCATCAACGCGAAATAATCGCGCGGTTCAGCCAAACTTAAGCCTGCCGATTGTGCCATCGGCATGAAATCATCAGGTTGTGAACTTATTGAGGCCTCTTGGCTCATTTTTATTCTCGCTTAATTCGAGCGTCCCTATCCCCTATTGGGCGCTTTTTCACAAGGGCCTCTATCACAACAAGGATAAATGCCGCAGCCCCAAATATAATCAAAAAACCTCCACTTTGAGCCATAACATTTAGCCATCTAAAGCTCTCTGGGTAATCAATATATCGCCTCGGCATATCATTTAAAGTTAAGTAAAATTGCGGATAAAAAATCAGTAAAACACCTATGTAAAAAATCATAAATTGGGTGATAGCTAGCCAGCGGTTGTATCTAAACTTTATGACGGCTTCAAAAAAAACATACGCGAGCCAAAAAAGTAAAAAAAAGAACCCAGTTATCAGAAGATAATGAAAGTTAGCAACGACATAGTAAGTGTCATGCAAGGCCTCATCGATTAGCGTTGCCTTCATATCCCAAAATCTAATAAGCGACAGAAGAATCAAGAAGATATAGCCTAACCCCCACACCCGAGGGATACTTAGTTTAATGCGCATTGCGTACTCTAAAAAGATACCCAAAAAGCAAAAAAGCTGCCATCAGAATTATGGCAGCTTTTTTAGATTTAAACAGAGTTATCATACTCTTTTGAACTTAGTGACCATCCGTCTCTTCAATACGGGGAAGTGTATTGAATTGATGGAACGGTGGTGGCGATGATAATGTCCACTCAAGTGTCGTTGCGCCTTCACCCCAGTAATTATCTGGTGCTTTGCGACGTGAAATCACAAGCGCTTCGATGAGCATCAAGAAGAAGAAGCCAACACCTGCGAGCGTAACAAACATACCCGCAGAAGAGACTTGGTTCCACAATTCAAACTCAACAGGATAGTTGATGTAACGACGAGGCATACCGTTCAGCCCAAGGAAATGCTGCGGGAAGAAGATTAAGTTCACGCCGATAAAGAAGAGCCAGAAATGTGCGCCAGCGAGCCACTTATTATACATCACACCGAACATTTTACCGAACCAGTAATAGAAGCCCGCAAAGATACCAAAGACAGCACCCATAGACAGAACGTAATGGAAGTGAGCCACAACATAATATGTATCGTGGAGGTAAGTCGTGACACCCGCATTGGCGAGGACCACACCTGTTACGCCACCGATAACAAAGAGGAAGATAAAGGCGAGTGCCCACTGCATCGGAATTGTGTAGCGAATAGAGCCGCCCCACATTGTCGCGAGCCATGAGAAGATTTTAACACCTGTTGGCACGGCAATCACGAGGGTCGCCGCCAAGAAGTAAGCCTTCAAATTAACATCCATACCGACTGTGTACATGTGGTGAGCCCACACGACGAAGCCAACGACACCAATCGCGACCATGGCGTAGGCCATGCCGAGATAACCAAAGATAGGCTTACGTGAGAATGTTGAAATGATGTGAGACACAATACCAAAGGCTGGCAAGATCATGATGTAAACTTCAGGGTGACCAAAGAACCAGAAAAGATGCTGGAACATTTGCGGGTCACCACCGCGTGATGGGTCAAAGAACCCTGTGCCGCCGTCAATACGGTCGGTAAAGAGCATGAACAAAGCTGCTGCTAGAACTGGAAGAGCCAAGAGCAATAAGAACGCTGTGACTAACATCGCCCAAGCGAAGAGCGGCATTTTATGAAGCGTCATGCCAGGGGCACGCATGTTCAAAATTGTCGTGATGAAGTTTGTTGCACCAAGGATTGAAGACGCGCCAGCAACGTGGAGCGACAGAATGGCAAAGTCCACGGACATGTCTGGTTGTCCGGCAAGGCCAGACAATGGCGGATACAGGGTCCATCCTGTCCCAGCGCCTTGGCCTAGGACCATGGAGAGCACCAGCAGGATCAATGCAGGTGGCATCAGCCAGAACGAGATGTTGTTCATGCGCGGGAACGCCATGTCTGGCGCACCAATCATCATGGGAACAAACCAGTTGCCGAAGCCGCCGATAAGCGCAGGCATCACAACAAAGAACACCATGAGAAGGGCATG
>CAYGSV010000020.1:0-8668 GCA_964352635.1 uncultured Algimonas sp. | reverse complement strand
ATACATCACCCACGAGCCCCCAAAACCATCGCCCTCTGCTGCCCCGGGCACCAGGAAACTAATCAAAAGACAGATAAGCGCCGTTGGTAAGAGCCAGAAAGAGAGGTTATTCATGCGCGGGAAGGCCATATCTGGCGCGCCAATCATAATGGGCACAAACCAGTTACCAAAACCGCCAATCAAGGCCGGCATGACCATAAAGAAGATCATAATCAAACCATGCATCGTTACATATACGAGGTAAGTATGCTCGCTTGAGAAGACTTGAATACCTGGCTCAGCCAATTCCATCCGCATCATAAAGGATAAAAATCCGCCGATGAGACCTGAAATAATACCAAAGATCAGATAAAGCGTTCCGATATCTTTATGGTTCGTTGAATAGAACCAACGGGCGAAAAATCCTGGCTTATCGTCGCCATAAGACCCTGTGTCATTGCCACTAATTGCAACCATGATGTCTGTCCTTAACCGTTATTCTTAATCGCGAGCGGCGACTGTTGTCGCGCCTGCTGTTATTGTGTTTGAAGCGACATTATCGCCGAAGCTGCCACCATTGGCCGCCCAACGCGCAAAATCTGCTTTGCTGACGACCTTAACTTCAATTGGCATTTTATAGTGAAGTGCACCGCAAATTTCGGAACACTGACCATAATATGTGCCTTCTTTGTAAACTTCGAACCATGTCTCATTGATGATACCAGGAACTGCGTCCATTTTGACGCCAAAGCTTGGAACGGCCCAGCTGTGCATATTGTTCACAGAGGTGACGAGAACTTTTACTTTTGTTCCAACAGGCACAACAAGCGGTGCATCCGTTGCCAAGAGATAAGGCACGCCTTTTTCTTTGGCTTCAATTTCTTCGAGAGGGTTAGAGATAATCTCTTCGATATTCTCATATTCTGGGTACGTATATTGCCAGTTCCATGTGTTTCCGACAGCCTTCACTGTCATTTCAGTCTGCGGCAGGCGGTCTTGCATATACAAAAGCTGCATGCTGGGCACGACCATAATGAGCAAGAGAATGACGGGGATGATTGTCCAAGCGATTTCCAAACCAACGTGATGCGTCGTTTTTGAAGGGACTGGATTCGCTTTCTCGCGGAAGCGGATCATGATGTAGCCCATAAGACCCGTCACGACGATGACGATTATCGTGATTATGACCATCACGATAAAATGAACCTCTAAGAGGCGATCCATGACAGGCGTCGCTGACTCTTGGAACCACCAACCATCTTGTTTTGGCGCCCCGATGACCTCTGCTGCCGCTGTCGTTGCGAAAGCACATAGGCCGAGGAGAGCTGTTCCCCCTAAAATTGATTTTAAAAACCGCATTTGGTCCTCATAGATTGTAACTCATGCTCCCAGTGCGATGAGTATGGGCTATATAAAGACAGTTACGCACGAAGTCGTGAACAGAGTTCGCCGCGAATTGTCGCATTTCTGCGGTTGTCTATCGCGTGATAGCGCTTAGATAAAGAGGAATAACATAAGAAAGACTTATAAATGTCAGATTTTGTCTTTGACGACAGTCAATTAAGTGCCGGGAAAGCCCAAAACATTGTTGATGACACACTTAAGGGTGCCGATGATGGTGAGCTCTTTGTTGAGCGCTCTGCCTCTGAGTCCTTAACATTTGACGATGGCCGCCTGAAAACAGCAAGCTTTGACACCTCTCGCGGCTTCGGCCTTCGCTGTGTTGCCGGTGAGACCTCTGGCTTTGCCCAAGGCACTGAAATGAGCGAAGGGGCGCTGTCACGCGCCGCCCAAGCGGTGGTCATGGCCAAACAAGGCTATGACGGAACATTGGCGGCCTCCCCCAAACGCACCAATACCAAGCTTTATGCTGATATTGATCCCGTTACCCACCCAGGGTTCGGCGTAAAAGTTGAGCTTCTTGAAGAAATAGACGCCTATTGTCGGGCGCTTGACCCGTCTGTTGTCCAAGTCACAGCCACCTTGTCAGGGTCGCGCCGCAATATCGCTATCTTACGCGCAGGCGGAGACCGTTATAATGACGTACGCCCGCTTGTGCGCCTCAATATTTCTATCGTAGCGGAGAAAAACGGACGGCGGGAACAAGGCTATGCAGGGGCAGGCGGACGAAAAGCTTATGATGATTATATCACGCCTGATTTCTGGAAGCCTCTCGCCAAAGAAGCGCTGCGACAAGCGAGAGTTAATTTGGAATCAGTTCCCGCCCCCGCAGGACAAATGGATGTTGTCTTAGGGCCAGGTTGGCCAGGCGTCTTATTACACGAAGCTATGGGGCATGGGCTCGAAGGCGATTTCATTCGCAAAGGCACGTCTGCTTTCGCAGGCATGTTAGGTGAACGCGTCGCCTCGCCAGGTGTGACCATTGTCGATAACGGCACAATTGCAGAAGGCCGAGGTTCGCTGACCATTGATGACGAAGGCACGCCGACGTCAAATACCGTCCTTATCGAAGACGGTATTTTAAAAGGTTTTATGCAAGACCGCATGAATGCGCGCCTGATGGGTGTCGCGCCGACAGGTAATGGTCGTCGCGAAAGCTTTGCCCATGCGCCGATGCCGCGCATGACCAATACGTATATGCTCGGTGGTGATAAAGACCCGAAAGAAATGCTGGCTGATCTCAAAGACGGGATTTACGCGACCAATTTTGGCGGTGGACAAGTGGATATTACGAGCGGTAAATTCGTCTTCCAATGTACCGAAGCCTACCGCGTCAAGAACGGCCAAGTCGGTGAGCCCTTAAAAGGCGTCACGCTGATTGGCGATGGCCCTTCTGTTCTCAAACAAATTCGCCATATTGGGAATGATATGGAAATCGACCCCGGCATGGGTGTCTGCGGCAAAGCCGGACAGGGCGTCCCCGTAGGCGTCGGCCAACCTAGCCTCTATGTCGAGAACCTAACTGTCGGCGGCAGTGCGGCTTAGTCAAAAAGACCGAACAGCTTATCTTAAATGGTGGCAGGTTCGAACGAGTGAGTTTGCAATATTTTTGCTAGCAGTACTCATTCAACGCGCTCTAGTTTTACCTATCTGGATAGTCGCGGTAACATATAGCGATATAGAAGGGCCAACTCTCAACCGCGCGTTAGACGCATCTTATTCGGGCAATCATCCACCCACGATGATTTTGGTAATTTTGGGCTTAACTTGGATTTACCTCATGACGTGCTTTGTAACGGCTATCATTGAGCGCCCTTACAGATGGTATAAGTCACTATTCATATTCCTAGGCCTCGGATTTTTGCTTTTCTTAACAACCCAAAACTTCCGCGCCCTCTTTGAGACAGTTCTCTAAGATGAACGTCCTATGAAGGGTTTTCAGCGCATTTCGCTTTCGACTCGCATCCTCCGTTTCCACTCGCTATATATAGCCTAGTTCTAATTGGAGAAAACTATGAGTGGAATGAATTTGATGGACATGATTATGTCCGCCGCAGGGGGCCAAGCGCCTCAACAAATCGGGCAACAATTTGGTCTTGATGCGAAGCAAAGCCAAAGTGCTATACAGGCTCTTTTGCCTGCCATTTCCTCAGGTTTGAAACAAAACACATCTTCGCCACAAGGTCTCGCGGGATTACTCGGCGCGCTCCAAAATGGTCAACATAGCCAATATCTCGACAACCCTGCGCAACTCGGCGCTCCGGCGGCTGTTGCAGAAGGCAATGGTATCCTTGGGCATTTGTTTGGCTCGAAAGAAGTCAGCCGCGCTGTTGCAGGTTGCGCCTCTGAGCAATCAGGCGTAAGCTCTGACATTCTTAAAAAGATGCTGCCAATGGTGGCGATGATGGCGATGGGGGGTCTCGGAAAGCAAACAACGGGTGCACAAGCCCAAGGCGGCGGCATGCAAGCCATGCTCGGTCAAATGGCGATGCAGCAACTTATGGGTGGCGGACAAAAGTCTGGTGGCCTCGGCGGCATGCTCGGCGGCTTGCTCGGTGGCGGCGCTCGCAAAGCGCAGAGACAACAACAGCAAGCCCATCAACAAGGCCTCGGTATGTTAGGTAAAATGCTCGACGCAGATGGCGACGGCAACACGATGGATGATATCCTCGGCATGGTCATGAACAGCCGCAGATAAATCTGCCTAAAGTATAAGCAAAAAAGGCCCGCTCGATTGAGCGGGCCTTTTTTGTTTCATTAACGACACCGTTAGCCTCCAGAAGCTTCTGCCGCAGCATTCGCATCTTCGAGCTCTTTCTCCCATCCTTTGGTGAACATACCGACAAGTAATACAACCGCACCTACACCAATCACGAAAATAGAAATCGTCGTAAATAGAGACGGCATTTCTGCAACATTTTCAGGGTCGAAACCACCGGCAAGCAGGCCAGCAATGATATTGCCCATTGAGTATGTTAATACAAACAGGCCCATTAATTGCGCCATAAAGCGTTTTGGAGATAATTTACTGACCGCGGATAACGCAATGGGGCTTAGCCAAAGCTCACCCACCGTATGGAGGAAATAAGTTAGAACCAACCAAAAAACAGTGACGTTGCCATCTGCTGCTGCACGGGCTGCATAAATCATAACAACAAACCCAAGGCCCATTATAACGAGACCGACACCCATCTTAATACCATAGGCGGGTGTTGATAGACGACGCCCTAACCAAAGCCAAAAATACACAAAGAATGGCGTTAAAAGAATAATGAACCAAGAATTGATACTTTGAAGCCAAGTCGTTGGCATCTCCCAACCGAAAATATTGCGATCGACCTGATCGCGCCCAAACAAATTAAGAGAAGACCCCGCTTGTTCGAAACCAGACCAGAAGCAGGTCGAGGCAACACAGACTAATAGCAATGCCAACATGCCTTTTTTCTCGACACCTGAAAGCTTACCTCCAAAATAAATCGAACAAAAATAGGCAATAAAAATACAAATAAAGGCCACCGTAACGCCTTTAGAAATCGCAATAGGATCAATGCTTAGCATGCCTGACAGCATAAGCCCCGTCACGACAGCCAAAGCGACGAGGAAGAGAGCGATAGCCATCCAACTCTTTCTCTGACCCGCAGGCGTCATGGGAGACGCAGGAGCCACGCCAGCGCCTTTGAGTGTTGGTTTCGTGAAATGAAAAACAACGAGACCAAGCGCCATACCAACTGCGGCTGCGCCAAAGCCATAATGCCAGCCGACTTTTTCAGCCAAGCCACCACAGACAATATACCCAATAATCGAGCCTATATTAATGCCCATATAATAAAGCGCATAGCCACTATCACGTCGCTCATCATTGGAAGCATAGAGCTGCCCTACCAAAGCAGAAATATTGGGTTTAAGCAGGCCAGTCCCGAGAATAACAAGTATCAAGCCAATAAAAAATGTAGGTGTGGAAGGAACGGCTAAGACCACATGTCCACACATAATGACGATACCGCCATACCAAACAGCTTTTTGCGACCCAATTAACCTGTCGGCCATCCAGCCCCCTGGCAAGCCCATGAAATAAACAGACGCTGTATAGAGGCCATAGATGGCAAAAGCCGTTGCCGTTCCGATGGCCAAGCCACCCTCAGCAATTGCTGCCGTCATGAACAAAACAAGCATGCCGCGCATGCCGTAATAGCTCATACGCTCCCACATTTCTGTCACGAAAAGATTCATCAAGCCCATAGGATGGCCAAAAAATCTGGTATCCCTCGCCTTTAATGCGGCCCCTGTGTTTACGGTATTGACCATAAAACTCCCCTTAAGATAAAATTCAGGGTGACGTTTCGCCTTCCCCTGTGTCTGTCGATTCCTTTGACACAAAGAAATCAGCGGTGCAAACACCTTACTGTAGCTTTAAGGTCACTTCGCAAAATTCTTTCACAAAACACTTGATTGAGGGGTTGAGACTTTGGCTTTTGCCCCTTAATGGCGATAAAACTTTATATTAGGGTCGACGCCTTGCGCCGTAAGTTCGAAACTTTATTGATAAGCTCTGCGCTTTGCGTATCGTCAGCCATGGCGTTAAACCCGCTAGCCTTTGCACAAGTTGATAGCGTGTCCGCGACAGGCCCTCAGATTTACACGCCCGCTGATTTCACCCAATTTAATCCTATATCCGCGGCCGACATGGTCTTTCGCATTCCTGGCTTTACCCTGCAAGGCGGCGAAGATGGTAGTCGCGGGTTTGGCACGGCCTCTTTAAATATCCTTATTAATGGACGGCGGCCGTCTTCTAAATCCTCTGATGCCAGTGAAATTCTAAGGCGCATCCCTGCCAATACCGTCACCCGCATCGAAATTGTGGATGGTGCGTCACTCGATATTCCTGGCCTGTCGGGGCAAGTGGCCAATATCATCGCGACCTCCGGCACGATTTCAGGCACATGGAATTACGCGGCGCGGTTTGAAGAGGGTACTGAACCTCAAATTTTAGAAGGCGGGCTTAATCTGTCAGGTAGCCGTGGTAACATGGACTATGTCCTCGGGCTAAATTTTGGGCAATTCACTTTTACCGAAGACGGCCCAGAACAATTCTTCAACGATGAAGGCACGTTGATTGAGGACAGAACAGAAGATTTGTACTTCAGACAAGAGCGTCCTTCGGCAGATCTTAATCTAACGTGGAACCGATATAATGGCGATATCGCCAATTTGAATCTCTCTGGGGCCATTCGAAATCGCAACCAAGGGAACAACGAAACCTTTGACGCTATTACCGAGGCAGGACGAACAGGCCAGTCACGCGGACGTGGCGGCGAAGACGATTATAGTTTTGAAATTGGCGGAGACTATTCCACAGCGATTGATATTTTTGGTGACAAAGGTCGCCTTAAAGTCATCGGGCTTTACAGTTGGGAAAATGAAGACTCTGTCAGTATTTTCGAATTCCATGAACTTGGTGAAAACCTGCAAACCCAAAGGTTTTTTCAGGACGATATTGGACAAGAATTAATTGGGCGCGCCGAATATACATGGGCGCAAGGCGACAAACAGGACTGGGCCCTAGGCTTTGAAGGCGCCTATAATTCACTCCAGAGCGAAACTGAATTCTTATTAAATAATAATATCCCTGATTGTACAAACCCAAACGATGTGAATTGCGATTTTGTTAAAGTCGAAGAAGTTCGTTTTGATGCCAATCTAACGCAAAGTTGGGCCTTAAGCGATAAGGTGAACTTACAAACCTCTTTAGCCGCGGAATATTCTGAAATTAGTGTGGTCAGCGATGACTTGCCATCCCGGAGTTATTTCCGACCCAAAGGCTTTATTAGCGCGTCTTATAATGCCTCCTCCACTTACACATGGCGTGCGCGTCTGGAGCGCTCAGTAGGACAGTTGGACTTTGGAACATTTGTATCGACCGTAAACCTGACGGATAGTTTTGCGACGCAAGGTAATGAAGATATTATACCCGACCAACGATGGAGCGGTGAAATTGAGCTTGAGCGTCAAGATGACAAAGCCATTTCAGGCACATTGCGTGGCTTTGTCGATTTCATCGATGACCCGATTGATCGCATTATTATTCGCAGTGCTGATGAAGACGGTAATGAAATTATTTCCGAAGGCCCAGGCAATCTAGACAACGCAACGCTTTATGGCGTTGAAGCGAACATCACATGGTTGCTCGACTCGTTCGGATTAAAAGGCATGCGCTTAGAAGCTGAAGCCCTGCTCGCCGATAGCCGTATCGAGGATCCCCTTACTTTAGACACCCGCCAAATTAACAGCACCACACTTTGGGATTATGACATTGAGTTGAGGCAGGATATTCCGAACACGCCCTATGCGTGGGAAGTCGAGATTGAACAGGGTCGCCCTAGTCCTTTTTTCCGCCTCGATAATAAATTTGATACACGTTTTTTACGCCCCGAAGCCCGCGTCAGCTTTATCCATAAAGAGCTCTTCGGCATGCAATGGACTTTATCGGCGACAAATTTATTTAACTTTCGTACGCACCGTGATCGCACAATTTTCTCACCCAATCGCCTTGGGGATATTATTCAGACAGAAACCTATGACCGTCAACGCGGTCGCCGCATTTCAATCTCAATAAACGATACGTTTTAATAAATGCACTCTTTATAAGTGCGGGTAATATCACCGTCCCAAGCGCCTTTAAACTGACGGATAAGACGGTCCGCATTACTTTCCCCCAAAAGCGCCATACGGTCCAAATCTTGAAGGAATATGGTTTCATTCTCGCCATGGGCATTTAATCGTCCGCGCGCATTTAGTCCCGCACGTGAAATGGCCAAAACATCTTTTGCAATATTTTGTAGGGCTTTGTTGCGGAATTTAGTTTGGAATCCGTCACGCGGGACATCGACACGAAGCTGTTGGCGTTCTTCTTCGGTCCAGTCTTTGACGTAATCCCAAGCCGCATCCAGCGCCGTTTGGTCATAAAGCAACCCAACCCAGAAAGCAGGCAAGGCACAAAGCTCATCCCACGGCCCCGTATCAGCGCCACGCATTTCAAGGAATTGTTTCAAACGCACTTCGGGGAAAATCGTTGAAAGATGATCTTCAAAATCGGAAAGCGTCGCCACTTCGCCCGGCACAACATCGAGTGTGCCGTTTAAGAAATCACGGAATGACTTGCCAGACGCGTCTAAATATTCGCCGTTGCGATAGACATAATACATCGGCACATATAGGGCGTAATCGAGATATTGCTAGAACCCGAAGAGTTCATCAAAGACGAAAGGCAACATGCCTGTGGGGTCAGCAT
>CAYGSV010000019.1:0-18408 GCA_964352635.1 uncultured Algimonas sp. | reverse complement strand
CAAATGGCCCCATAAATCACCACGCCGCCACGACAGAAGCGACCAAAGCCAAAATGGATTTTGCCGCGCGTCATGGTTTTACGGGTGTTCTAGTCGAAGGCTGGAATGTCGGATGGGACGGCGATTGGTTTAACAATGGCGATGTGTTTTCTTTCACTGAAACCTATGATGATTTCGACATAGACGAAGTCTCCCGATATGGGCGCGAAGTTGGCGTGCGTTTAATCGGGCATCACGAAACCTCTGGCAATATTACAAATTATGAAAATCAACTCGAAGACGCGATGGACCTGATGCAAGCGCATGATGTGCGTGTGATTAAATCAGGCTATGTCGCGGATGGCGGGGACATGAAGCGCATTGATGAAAATGGCATTGCGAGGTTTGAATTTCATGATGGGCAATTTGCTGTCAATCATCATTTAAAAGTGGTCAAGCTCGCGGCTGAACATCAAATCGCGATGAACCCGCATGAACCTATCAAAGATACGGGTCTGCGCCGCACCTATCCAAATTGGGTGTCGCGCGAGGGGGCGAGAGGGCAAGAATTTAATGCGTGGGGCGTGCCGCCAAATGGCCCTGATCACGCACTCGACCTCATTTATACACGTATGCTGTCTGGCCCTATGGATTACACGGCAGGGGCCTTTGACCTCCGTCCGAATGAACAGCCACCTGTCGCCGAAGATCTCCAACGTAATGATTTGCGGTCACGTATTGAGCATACTTTGGCGAAAGAATTGTCACTTTACGTCGCGATTTATTCACCCATTCAAATGGTGATGGACTTGGAACGAAATTACGAAGCCCGCCCTGATGCGTTTCAATTTATCAAAGACGTGCCGACGGATTGGGAACAGTCCGTAGCTTTACAGGGTGAGGTGGGGGATTATGCTGTTATCGCACGAAAAGACCGCAATTCAGATGATTGGTATTTAGGCGCATTGACAGACGCCGATGCGCGCGACTTGTCTGTCGATTTATCTTTCTTAGGCGAGGGCGAATATGAAGCCCAAATCTATCGCGATGGGCCCAAGGCTGATTATGAAACCAATCCCTATGACATGGTGATAGAGACGCAAACTGTGACCTCGGAGAGTTCTGTCGAACTCCCTCTGGGTCGAAGTGGTGGCGCGGCTATTCGGTTCAAAAAGCTATGAGAGTGCTAATCGCCGCATTAACGGGCTGTGCATTGATGGCGTGTTCGCAAGCTGTCGAGAGCACGAATAATGAAACTCTCGTTGACCCTAATTCCGTCGCAGGGGATTTTAAAGGCGTCACGGGCACGGTGGAGCGCATTCCTGCTATGCCGTCGGACTATGTTGTTCCTCGCGACGTAGAAATTTGGTTGCCGCCATCTTACGCTTCGTCACCCGACAAACGTTATCCTGTTCTATATATGCATGACGGGCAAAATCTTTTTGACCCCACTCAGTCTGGATATTCCGGTTGGGATTGGGGCGTTGATGAAGCCCTCACCGCGTTAATCGCAGACGGGAAAGTGCCAGAGGTTATCGTTGTTGGCCCGCATAGTATCAACGCGACACGCAACCAAGATTATTTTCCTGAAAATGCCATCATTGACTATGCGGATGTTTTTGAGAAAGAATTTGAGAGTTTTAATCCTGAAGAGTTAAACGCCAATAATTATCTGCGTTTCCTCATTGAAGAGCTTAAGCCGCGGATAGATGCAAATTATCGGACTTTAACAGATAGAGATAACACCTCGGTGATGGGCTCTTCTATGGGCGGGCTAATCTCGCTTTATGCCGTTACGGAACGTCCCGATGTGTTTGGGTCTGCGGCTATGGTCTCGACGCATTTTCCTTTGGCGAATGGCGTTTTGGTGGATTATTTCTCTGATAAATTACCCGACCCTGAAACCCACCGCCTCTATTTTGATTACGGCACGGAAACGCTCGATCATAATTACGAAGGGTTTCAGACGCGTATGGATAGCGCCGTTGAAGCCGCAGGTTTCACACGTGGTGAGAATTGGACGACCCGAAAATTCCAAGGACATGACCATTCAGAACGGGCGTGGCGAAACCGTGTGCATGTGCCTCTACAATTTATCCTCGCCGATAAAAGTGTCGAAGGTGGAGAAGAAAAATGAAAAAACTAATTCTATCATTATGTCTTGCCGCCTGTTCTTCTGAGGCGCCCCCTGCACAAAAAAGTGAAACCCCAAAAGCGTCAACTATTTTCGACGTCTCAAAAGCGCAGACGCCTGACTGGGCGAAGGACGCTGTGATTTATCAAATCAATACGCGGCAATATTCGGATGTGGGTAATTTCGATGCCGTCAAAGCAGACCTGCCGCGCATCAAAGCCCTCGGGGTCGATATTTTATGGTTCATGCCCATCCACCCTATCGGAGAGGTCAAACGCAAGGGCTCCATGGGAAGCCCCTATGCTGTCAAAGACTTTCAAGCGATCAACCCAGAACTTGGCACACTAGAAGATTTCCGCGCCCTCGTGGACGCCGCCCATGGCCAAGACATGAAAGTCATTATTGATTGGGTCGCCAATCATACGGCGTGGGATAATCATCTGATTGACGACCATCCCGATTGGTACACGCGAAACGCAGATGGAGACATGCAACACCCTGAAGATACGGATTGGCTTGATGTCGCCGACTTGGATTATTCTAAGCAAGGCCTCCGCGACTATATGGCAGAATCGCTTCTCTACTGGGTCAAAGAGGTCGGCATAGATGGCTATCGTTGCGATGTGGCGGGGATGGTGCCGACAGATTTTTGGGAAGATGTGCGCCCGCAGTTAGACGCGGTGAAACCTGTTTTCATGCTCGCTGAGTGGCAAGAGCCAGAGCTTCATAATTCCGCTTTCGACGCGAGCTATGCTTGGCGTTGGAAAGAAATCATGCAGGATATCGTCAAGGGTGAGGCGACCGCAAAAGATATGGCGGGTTACTACACAGATTATCAAACCGACTGGCCCAAGGGCGCTATGCGGATGGCTTACACATCGAACCACGACCAAAATACATGGGACGGCATTCCACAAGAGATTTACGGAGACGCCTATGAAGCCGCCATGGCTTTATCCTTTGTCGGTGAAGGGATTCCGTTGATTTATAACGGACAAGAGTCAGGCAACACAAAACGCTTAGAGTTTTTTGAAAAAGACCTGATTGAGTGGGATCATACTCACTCAAATAAGACTCTCTTTAAAGAGCTCGTTACCCTCAAGACGGAGAACAAAGCTCTACATAATGGCCGTTGGGGCGCGCGGGTAAACATTCTAAAGAATACGAATTCAGACTCTGTATTGAGCTTCATCCGTGAGACTGATGAGGGCCGCGTTTTATCTATCTTCAATTTATCACCGCAAACTCAATCGGCACGTTTCGTGCAGGATTTTCCACAGGGCGCCTATCATGCATTTCGTACAAACGAACCCATTGTCGTCAATCAAGAGACAGAGATGACATTAGAGCCTTGGGCCTATCGTATTTTTGTTCAATAAAGGCCCATGACGTCTCCGCATTATATCGTCAAAAACTTTGGGCAAGAGCAAGAGCCTGTTGTTGTTATCGATGGCTTTAGCACGGACCTAGAATTATTACGCAGTGACGCAGCGCGTAAATCCTATCAAAAACTGGGCCCTTTTTATCCCGGCATTAGAGCGCAAGCTAACCCCGCTTATCTTGGGGAGCGAATGGCGTTACTCACAGAGGTTCTGAGAGATATTTTTGATTTCGAAAAAGGGGCTAAATTGACGGAGTGTGCTTACTCGCTCGTAACGGTCCCACCGGAGGACTTGATGCCCATTCAACGCCTCCCGCATTATGACGGTTTAGACAAACGCCGCTTAGCTGTATTGCATTATCTCGGCGGTCCTGAAGGGAGCGGAACGGCTTTTTATCGGCATAATTTTACAGGTTTTGAAACTGTGACTGAAGATAGATTTGCATCATATAAAGAGCGCTTAAATAAAGAAATAGAAGATGATGGCTTACCGCCACAGCAGTATATCGAAGGTGATACGCAACAATTTACACAAATCGGGAAAATTGACGCGAAACCCAATAGGCTCGTTATTTACAGGGGAATAACCCTGCACTCTGGATATATTCCAAAAAACATGACGTTAAGCGAAGACCCAAGAGAAGGACGGCTAACAATCAACACATTTTTATCAGCAAAATAAGGTTGGTGATTAATTAAAGCACGCGTTTTTTTAACCAGTTAATTAATCCACGCCTACACCTTAGATTTCGGCCCAATGAAGAACCACACAACTAATCCAAGTATTGGGAAGAATAGCACGAATAAAATCCAGAGGACTTTACTAAGACCGCTCGAGCGGGAATTAATAATGCTGACGATGGCCCAAATAGAGAGAGCTAAATGAATGAGCCCCAATAACCCATTTTCAATTGTTATTGTCATTCTGTTCTCCTTTAAATTAATTATTTAATGCGGACTATCAACGGTTTCTGGCAAGCCCTTGCGAATGATTTCGGCGAGGGCTTCTATGGCGGCTATCCTTGGGAAGCGTTTGCGATAGGTGAGATAAATATGTCTCGAAGCGCCTTTATCTGTCAGCTTGTGTGAATCAAGGTCGAGATCGGACACCCAGCCGCCGCGCATAGCAAGAGCAGGGACGAGGGTCACGCCCTGGCCAGAGGCGACAAGGTTGATGAGTGTTTCGAGGCTGGTCGCGCGGAGGCTCTGTCGGCGTTTTTTTTGTGCAGGTCGACAAATAGAGAGAGCTTGGTCGCGAAAGCAATGACCTTCGGTCAGCAAGAGCACATCCTCATCCTTTACATCTGACATAGACGCATGATCGAGTTTTTTCAGGGCGTGGTCGCGTGGGAATAAAAGCCAGAAGGGTTCGGAATAAAGCTCAATGGCAGTGAGGCTATCCTCTTCGGGGGGCGTGGCCAAAATGGCGATGTCGAGATCGCCTGAAACAAGGGATTCCACAAGGCGATCCGTAATATCCTCGCGAAAATTAATAGATAGATTGGGGAGCGCTTGGCCTAACTGACCAACAAACCGGGGTATCAAATAGGGCGCGATGGTCGGAATGAGCCCTAGCGATATTGTCCCCGCTAACGGATCTTGTGCGGCTTCGGCGACTTCTTTGATGCGTTGCGCGGCGTCTCTGGCTTCCTTCGCTATACGGATAATATCTTCGCCAACATCTGTGACGCGTATGGCTTTATGGCTCCGCTCAAACAAAGTCACGCCGAGCTGTAACTCCAACTTTTTGATTTGCCCCGAGAGTGTGGGTTGGCTGACAAAGCAGGCTTCAGCCGCGCGCCCAAAATGCTTATGTTCGGCTACAGCACAAATATAATCTAAGTCGCGCAAATTCATATAATAGGTATTATCTATTGCTTCGATAAAATCAATCGATTTTACGTATCTGTAAAATAGTGTAAATTAAAATGGCCTCAAGATTTGCCCCACCTAAAATTGAGGTACTAAGGGTCTGAGCGAAATATTGTTCAGGCCCTTTTTATGCTCTGTTCGATTGAGTAATACCTTAAAATTACCCTCCATCATATTGCCTCAAACGCGATGTTTCGCGGATTTTCACGGAAAGTTTTCTCATTAACAATCGGCCATGCGTGCCTTATTTTTGTCTTTTATTAACCCTAGTGCCCGAGATGAGGACTTAGTTTTTAATGAGGTCAATCATGCCCGTGTCTCTTATCCGTAATTTTGCGCTCGCAACGATGTCTGTTGTTTTACTCTCCGCCTGTGCGACAGCGCAAAATAATCCAAATTCCAACTCGGATATAAAAGAGGCTCAAGCCAAGGCGGGACAAGACGCGCAGAGCTATAATGAGAGCGAGTTAGTCGCGGCCGTTTCAACCCATCTTGGCGTCACGAGCGAAAGTGCAGCGTCCGCCATTGAACGTCTGTTCAAAGATCGTGGGCGCCCTACGGGGTATATCACAGGCGAAGAGGGCGGAGGAGCCCTTACGATTGGTGCACGTTACGGCCAAGGCACGCTTTGGATGAAAGATGGCCGTACACAGAAAGTCTATTGGCAAGGGCCAACCATCGGGTTTGATGCAGGGGCAGAAGCGGGCAAAGTCTTCACACTCGTTTATGGTCTCGAAGACCCCGTATCTGTCTATCAACGCTTCCCTGGCGTTGATGGATCCGCTTATCTCATTGCGGGTATGTCCGTGAATTATCAACGCGCTAATGGGATCACGCTCGCACCCATTCGTACGGGTGTTGGCTTACGCTTAGGCGCTAACGTCGGCTATACGAGTTATACGCGAAAGCGGAGCATTCTGCCGTTTTAACAATTAGCGGCTCTATAAATATAGCGCTGAGATATCGAACAGGTCAGCCATGACGGATTCTGTTGTGGGCCAGCGGCCTGCGCCTTTGCCTCGAATGCGATATTGATCGCCGTCGTCAAAATCAAAAATAGCATGGGCTTCTTCGCCGTCGGCTTGGGCTATGAAATTATTGAGGCTCAAATCTTTCAGTTCCAGATTGGTCGAAAAACCATTACTGTCGTGCCAAACCGTTGCGATGCGTTTGACGGCCCCTTTTAAAGGCGCGTTTGGTCGGAAGTTCTCAATTGTATCTCGCGGTATAGCCTCAAGACTAATTTCTTCATCAAAGCCCAAGAGAGAAACAAGGCGAATTTTAGCTGCCGCATCCGCACCGTTCACATCAGCAGACGGGTCTGCCTCGGCAAAACCCTTTTCTTGAGCATCTGCGAGGGCGTCTTCGTAAGAGCGGCCTTTGCTGATTTCTCCCAACATGTAATTCGTAGTCCCATTAAGCAGCGCTTGAACGCGCGTGATGCGGCCTTTTTCTCTGAGGCACATCTCAAGAACGGGCATGCCGCCGCCCGCCGCAGAGGAGAATAAAAGTTGGATATTCTTATCAGTAGCAAAATCAATAAGATCACGGCCGCCTTCAGCAATGGCTTGTTTATTGGCGCTGACGACATGAACGCCCGCGTCTATCATGGCCTTTGTATGCGATAGAGCAGGTTCAATACCGCCAGAGACATCGATGAAAATATCGGGTTTTGAGGCTAAAAGGTCACTAAACTCTGTGGTGAGCTCGCCTGGCTTGAAACCTTGGTCGATATATTTATCAACATTACGCACCATGATTTTTCCAATATCAAAACGGTTCGGGTGCGCTTTCATACGGCGATAAACACCGCCGCCCACAACACCGCAGCCCATCATCGCAACGCGAAGTTTTTTAATTTGAGGCGCGTCCGTAAGCGGTCCTGTTTTTGCGCCAATCTCCGTGTAACGCGGAATACCCGGTTTTCCGATACGGAAGGTTTGCTCATATTTTTTAGCGAAGCCTAGCGCCTTAGGCTCAACCAAGGGTGAGGCAACACGGGCCATGTCATCCCAGCTAATCTCATTATATCGCGCGGGACTATCCCCGATTTGTTTAGGGTCGCGTGCATAAACGCCATCAACATCTTTGAGTAACAGGGCGGGGGCGTCTATTTGCTTCGCCACAAATAGCGCAGTCAGGTCTGCTCCGCCTTGACCGAGTAAAACAGAGCGGTCTTTTTCGCCGATGGCAACATAACCCGGCATCACAACAATATCATGGTCTTTGAGGTCTTGAAGGAGCTGCTCCGAATTTAGCGAGACAAGCTCCGCATCGGTGTAAGCGCCTTTCGCTTTCAGGCCGAGGTCTCTTGCTTGGCGGACAAAGGCGGGAGCACCAATGCGCTCCAAAGCAAGGGCCAGTAAAGCGGCAGAGCGGCGCTCGCCTAGTTGAATAAGCTCAGGCAGATTTTTCGCGAGGCCTTCGGGCCCTACACGACGGGCCTCGGCCATTAAGACATCCGTTTGGTCCCCTTGGGCGGAGGTGACCGCGACAACATTTTGTCCTTGTCTGTAATGACGATAAATTTCGGAGGCCGCATTAGTATAATCTTCGAGAGACCGAAGGACACTATGGCCAAAATTCAAAACTATGACTGGGACAGGCATGACGACATATTCCGCGTATTAAAACAACTTTTGGCGATAGGCTTGCCGCCAAATTAAGTCAACAAATGAGGCCCGTGAATCGTTCGTTTTGCGGGAAAATATTCTAAAAGAGAATAAATTTAGGACCTGCGAGGAACAGCATTGCTAATAAGGTTTAGCGGAATCGCATTGGTATCCTTACTTTGGCGCAGAACAATGCGGGATTGAACATCTGAAATCAGATCAATCGACAGCAATGTCTCGCGTAAGAAATCTTCATAAGAGTGCATATCTTTGGTTACAATGCGGAGCATGAAATCAACCGCCCCCGTGACGACGGCGCACTGAATAACTTCGGGCATAACAGCGACCGCTTTTTCAAATTTTTCCATATTCACGCGGTTAGGCAGTGCAAGTTTAACGGCAACAAAGACTTCAAAATCAAGACCGAGTTTGGACCGGTTTAAGATGGTCACACGGTTTTGAATAATGCCTAATTCTTCCATGCGCTTGATGCGTCGCCAGCAAGGCGAGGAAGAGAGTCCGACTTGTTCGGATATATCGGCGACGGATAAGCCCGCATTACTTTGGATTAAGTGCAAAATCTTTGCATCAATGTTATCAATGATTTCAGGCATGACAGCCTCCCAGTTCGCCAATCCACGCAAAATAATCGCTTATATTTACAAATAAACGTCTATCTTGTTATGTTTATAGTCTCTTTCTTAGATAAAATACACTGAAATTTATCAATAATCGAAACGATACGGGCCTGTTGCACGTAATTGTGATGTCACATTCACTCAAAGAGGCTTCTAAATGGGTCAAACGCCTAAAAATCGTTCAGCCAAAGGCAAGAGCCCGGACGGAAAACCTTTGTCCAATCAATCGCGCCTCTTCGTGCCAGAGCCGCCTTTTCGTCCAGGCGACACCCCTGATTATTCGCATATATCTGTTCCGTCGCATCATACGCCAGACCGCCCCGATGTGCTTTGTGAGGCGTTTGAAACAGCGGACCATGCGCTGAAACTCATTCGCGTTTTGCGCTTTAACGGAGAAGCGACAGGGCCGTGGCAGACGGATTTAACGCCAGAGGAAAAGCTCGAAGGTCTGAAGATAATGATGCGGACGCGCGCTATGGATGAGCGTATGTTCACCATGCAACGCCAAGGCAAGATGAGCTTTTACATGAAGTCAACCGGCGAAGAAGCCGTATCGGTTGGTCACGCGATGGCGCTTCGCAATGATGACATGACGTTTCCGACCTATCGTCAGCAAGGTATATTATTGGCGCGTGGTGCATCGATGAAAGAGATGATGTGTCAGGTTTTATCAAACTCTGGGGACCCCCTCGATGGTAAATCAATTCCCGTTCTTTATTCTTTTAAGAAACATGGCTTCTTTTCGATTTCAGGCAATCTTGGTACGCAGCTTATACAAGGTGTGGGTTGGGCCATGTCAGAGGCTTATAAAAATAGCGATGGCATCGCGTCTGTCTTTACAGGTGAGGGTGCAACTGCCGAAGGTGATTTCCATTATGCACTAAACTTTGCGTCCACTTATCGTGCGCCTTGCATCATCAATGTGGTGAATAACCAATGGGCGATTTCAAGCTTCCAAGGGATTGCGGCGGGTCGCGGTGAAACTTTTGCGGCGCGCGGGACGGGCTATGGCCTTGCGACTTTGCGTGTGGATGGCAATGATATCCTCGCTGTTTATGCGGCGACGAAATGGGCGGCAGACCGTGCGCGTCAAGGCGGCGGTGCGACATTGATTGAGCATTATACCTACCGCAAAGAAGGTCATTCCACCTCTGATGATCCGTCAAAATATCGCCCAGAGAATGAAGGCGAGGTTTGGCCCTTTGGTGATCCGATTGAGCGCCTGAAAGCCCATGTTATTCATTTAGGGGTTTGGGATGACGCCCAGCATGAGGCCCTTGCAGAAGACCTCAAAAAAGAAGTGCGCGAGACGTTCAAACAAGCGGAAGCCATGGGGTCTCTATCAAGTGAAACACAGGTTCCAGATGCAACCATGTTTGAACAAGTCTATGAGACGGAATTGACGCATCTACGCGAACAACGTCAGATGTTTAATGAGGAGCTCGACTAATGCCTCAAATGACAATGATTGAAGCCATCCGCGATGCGTTGGATGTGAAGATGAGCCAGGACCCTGATGTCTTAGTGTTTGGCGAAGACGTCGGCTATTTCGGTGGTGTCTTCCGCTGCACGGCGGGCCTTCAAGAAACACATGGTTTGCACCGCTGTTTTGATACCCCCATTTCCGAAGGCGGTATTGTCGGTATCGCGATTGGTATGGCCGCAAATGGGTTACGCCCTGTCGCTGAAATTCAATTCGCGGATTATATTTATCCTGCCTATGATCAAATTGCTTCAGAGGCTGCGCGTTTACGTTACCGCTCAAATGCTGATTTTACAGCGCCGCTGACGATACGTACCCCAGTGGGTGGCGGCATCTATGGCGGCACGACTCATAGCCAAAGCCCAGAGTCATTATTCACGCATATTGCGGGCCTGAAAACGGTTATCCCGTCCAATCCCTATGATGCAAAGGGGCTCTTGATTTCTGCGATTGAAGATAATGACCCTGTTTTATTTTTGGAACCCAAACGTCTTTATAATGGGCCGTTTGACGGTGACCCGCATAAGCCAGCGCTGAGTTGGAAAAACCATGCGCTAGGCGAAGTGCCTAAGGGGCATTACACTGTGCCGTTCGAAAGCGCGCGTATGATTACCGAGGGCGATGACCTGACCATTCTGGCCTATGGCACAATGGTTTGGGTGGCGGATGCCGTGGTGAAAGAGATGGGGTTGAACGCTGATGTGATTGATTTGCGTTCTCTTCTACCGCTGGATTTAGAAGCCATCAAAGCCTCAGTGAAGAAAACGGGGCGGTGCGTGATTTTGCACGAGGCGACACGCACCTCTGGATTTGGTGCGGAGCTTTCGGCGCTGGTGCAAGAGCATTGCTTCTATTATCTCGAAGCGCCTATTCAGCGTGTGACAGGATGGGATACGCCCTATCCGCATGCGCAAGAATGGGCCTATTTCCCAGGGCCGAAACGCGTTACACGGGCTATTAAGTCAGTCTTGGAAGCCGCGTAAGTTATGGGCGAATTTGTTTTTAAATTACCCGATATCGGCGAAGGCGTCGTCGAAGCGGAAATTACTGCGTGGCACGTGGCCGTGGGTGATGTGGTCGAAGAAGATGCGCCTCTTGGCGATGCGATGACCGATAAGGCGACGATTGAATTAACGTCGCCTGTTTCAGGCACAGTTAAATCATTGGGCTGCGAAGAAGGCGACATGTTCGCCGTCGGTGGCGCGCTCGTCACATTAGAAACAGAAGGCGATGATACGGCCGTAGAAGAACCTGTTACTGAGATGTTCTCTGAGACAGAGACGTCGACTGAATCAGGCGGCGAGTTTATTTTCAAATTGCCTGATATTGGTGAAGGCGTTGTCGAAGCTGAAATTACGGCATGGCATGTGTCCATTGGTGACGAAGTCGACGAAGACGAGCCTCTCGCCGATGCGATGACGGATAAAGCCACAATCGAACTAACATCCCCCGTCAAAGGCATTGTGACGACATTGGGCTGCGAAGAAGGGGATAGTTTCCCTGTGGGTGGTGACCTCGTTATTTTAAAAACAGAAGGCAGTTCTCCTCAAGCCAGTACCGCAACCCCTACGCCCGCAAAGCCATCACCTTCAAAACCGCAGCCCGTTGATAAGACATCCAGCAAGCCTCAAGTGGCAAAGTCCGGTAAAGTCTTAGCGAGCCCCGCTGTACGTAAACGCGCGGCTGATGCAGGCATTGATCTCACCAAGGCCAAAGCCAGTGGGTCTGATGGGCAAGTCACCCATTCTGATCTCGATGTACTGGAAACAGCGTTAGAGCCCGTCGAGGGTGAAATACGCATCAAAGTCATTGGTCTTCGCCGCGTTATTGCGCAGCGTATGCAAGAGGCTAAACGCAATGTCGCGCATTTCACCTATGTCGAAGAAATTGACGTGACAGAGCTCGAAGCCTTTCGTGCCCGTGCCAATGAACGCAAGGCGGATGACAAACCGAAGCTCACCGTGTTGCCGCTTATCATTCGGGCGATGGCTGTGACGCTAAGAGATTGGCCTCAATTCAATGCCCTTTATAATGATGGCTCTTTGGGAACGCCGGGCAATTACGTGTCTCAATTCTCAGATTTAAACCTTGGTATAGCGACGCAAACCGATATTGGCCTCGTTGTGCCCGTCCTGCGTAAAGCCCAGACTTTATCCGTTTGGGATATGGCGCGAGAAATTGCGCGACTGTCCGAAGGGGCGCGTATGAATAAATTAAAGCCCGAAGAAATGTCGGGTGCCACGACGACGCTTACCTCGTTAGGGCCGTTAGGCGGGATAGTGACAACGCCCGTCGTTAACCGTCCAGAGGTCGCCATTTTTGGCCCGAATAAAATTCGGAAGAAACTCGTTTTAGACAACGGTGTCGTGAGTGAGCGCAAAGTCATGAATTTCTCAGTCTCTTGCGATCACCGTGTCATTGATGGCTATGATGCCGCGTCTATGATGCAGGACTTGCGGGCATTGCTCGAAGACCCGCAAATGATGTTTTTGGCTTAAGGTAATTTGGCGATTTTGACTCACTTTTGCGCTTGGCAGAGTCAATTGAACCGTCTATATGGCCTGACTTCACGTATGTGACACCTTGGTATGGTGGGGTAGCTCAGCTGGTTAGAGCGCAGGACTCATAATCCTGAGGTCGTGAGTTCAAGTCTCACTCTCACTACCAACATCCCAATCATCGAAGATGAAAAATTGACACGGGGTGTCAATTTTAGGGATGTTCCGAAGCGCAGAATGCGCGCCGGATAGAACCTAAGCAGCGTCTGAGGGGTTGACCCTTACGGCTGCACGTGTTTCTCGGAGCGTTCAAATTGGCGTTTCATATCACTGAAGTAGCTACGATATTTAAAGCGTCCTTTTTTGAGGTCTGATAAAAGCTGCTGTCGCTTTTCATCATGTTTCATAATGTCGATCAAGCGTGATAAAGCTGAAAAATGGTTCTCTAACTCATGAAGCATGATAGTACGTTCTGGACTGATTAAACGGTTTGAGAAATCAAAAAACGTCAGGGTTTTCTTGTCTGTCGAAAATGAGAATTTTCGAAACAATAAATACTCTTTGGAGGTCATTTTGAACGTGTTGTCATTAAAGGACAAACCGTTTTCAAAGAGATCAATTTTATTACTCTTCAATTCGTGAAACGTAATATCATCATCATGCACCAAAAGGCATAGACCACGTTGCGTTATCCATGTGGGCTTCATGATGATGCCATCAACTTTCTTGGTCGTTTTCCGCATGACTTTTTCACATTTAACACGGGTCGTCTCAACAACATCGCCAGAGTCAGGGTCGACTCTGAGTTTTTCAAACCCAGAGGCCCCCTGCCAGGGTGATCCGAATTGAATGAATGTTAGGCTATTTTCCATTATTAAGGCGTCTCTTTCTATGAAGGCGAATATTTTAGCGTCATATAAGTGTCATAAAATTGTAACAAAGTCAATTTAACGAAGCGTTAAGATGCATTAAGCTTCGTCATGAGCGCTGTTGACAGACACAAATAATTCAACGGACTGTTATGTTTTTGTCTTGATATTGTAACACGTTTGTCATCAAAATTTTAGATACCCCCTTGGAATTCAGAGGGGATTTTCATGTTCAATAAACAACCAAAACTCATGCGCAGGCTCTTGTCTGCATCCTTACCAACACTTGTTATTGCGCTGGCTTCGTCGGCGTCAGCAGAAATGATTTCTGGTACAGTTACGGACTCAACGGGAACCGCGCCTTTTGCAGGTGCCATCGTTAAAATCGAAGACTTAAACAGAACAGCCACCAGTGACCGTTTTGGGAATTATAGATTAGCCAATGTACCAGCAGGTACATACACAGTCGTCACAAGCTACATCGGCACCGAAGATGTGCGTAATACGATTACAGTGCCAGAAGCGGGAACAACGCTTAACATCGTTTTGGGTGAAAACATTGCCTATATCGACAATGTCATCGTTGTTGGTACGCGTGCAGCACAAGCGAATTCTTTGAACCAACAGAGAGCCGCCAACTCGATTAAGACAATTATTGATTCTGATGGCTTAGGGGATTTCCCTGATACAACTGTGGCGGATAGCTTGTCTCGCGCTGTTGGTTTGTCTGTTGAAACCGATCAAGGTGAAGGCCGCTATGTGTCCATTCGCGGTATCAATACAGATTTGATTTCGTCTTCGATTAATGGTGTGAGAACCCCGTCTCCAGAAGGCCGTCGCGGTGTCTTGCTTGATGGCGTACCGTCTGACCTTCTCGACGGTATTGAAATTCAAAAATCCCTTACACCTGATGTCGACGCGGATAGCTTGGGCGGCGTAATAAATCTTAAAACGATTTCAGCGTTTGACCGCGGTGGTCGTTTCATCCGTGCCAAAGTCGAGGGGCAGTATAATGAAATCACCGAAGTTGTGTCGCCTAAAGGCACCGTAACCTTCTCAGATACGTTTAATGATACGTTCGGGGCGGCTTTGTCTTTGAACTATCAGAAGCTTGCCATTGAGTCTCACAATAACGAAGTTGGCGAATGGGGTGAAGAGGACGGTGTGTTCTTCGTCAATGACGATTATGAACAGCGTTGGTATGATTTGACCCGTGAACGTATCGGGGTTGTCGCTAACTTTGATTGGCGTCTCAATGAGTCGACAGACCTTTATCTACGCACGCTTTATAATCAATATACTGATGACGAAGTACGGAACAAATTTGAGTTTCGCGAATTTGATGAAGAGATTATTTCGGCAGATCGTGACAGTGTTTCTATTCGTCGGGGTGAAGTCGACGCAGAGGTTCGTAAGCGTAAAGAAATCCGCAATATTCAAACCTATTCGATTGGGGGTGAAACGGCCTTTGATAATTGGAATTTTGATTATCAAGCCTCTTATGCTTACGCAGAAGAAGATGACTCAGACAATCACGACGTCGCTTTCCGATCTACGCCAGAGCAGCGTGATGAGACGGTTGGCTCTATTACTTTAGACTATTCTGACCCTCAGCAACCCGTTGTTTCGGGTCCTGCCCTAGCTTTCTTATTGGACCCTACAAATTACGAGTTGGATGCATTTGAGGTTGAAGAAACAGTCAATGAAGATACGGAATATGCACTTCAGTTTAATGCATCGCGTGAAAGCCTCATTGGTGACATGCCCGTCACTTGGAAGGCGGGCTTAAAATACCGAGACCGTGAAAAAGTGCGGGATCAAAACCTGACTTTCTATGAGCGTGACTTAAACTTAGCAGACTTTGTGCGATCAGACGCTGAGATTACAAATTGGCGCTTGGCCAACCGTATGTTCGAATGGCCAGATGCCGATTTAACGGCAGAGTTACGCGGCACATTCACAGCAGATGAATTGCAAGAAGCCGACACGATTTTGGAGTCAACGATTGGTGATTACACAATCGATGAACGTATCTTTGCGGCTTACGGCATGGGTACCTTTGAATTGGGTCAAGCCACAATCATTGCAGGCGCGCGCCTAGAGCAAACTAATGTCGATTTGGAAGGGTTCTTTATTGACGAAGATACGCTGGATATTACCACACGAAATATCTCTCAGGACTATAGCAATATTTTGCCAAGCCTAAATGTGAAATATGATTTTACGGATAAAATAATTGGTCGCGCGGCTTATTATGCGGCTGTGGTTCGTCCCGCTTTCGGTGATATGGCCCCTAACGCTTTACTGAATGAGGATCGAGACCAAATCGCATTGGGCAATCCAAACCTTAACCCTTATGAAGCGGATAATTTCGATTTAGCTATAGAGTTTTATCCAACAAACCTATCTGTCATTTCGTTTGGCGCGTTTTACAAAAGCATTAATGATGCGATTTTCCCTGATAATATTGACCTGACGACTGAGTCTATACCAGACGGCGTTGATTTAAGCTTTTTGCCAACTGCAACACTCGGTAGTTTGGAAGAAATCGATACGTTCATCAATGTTGGAAAAAGTGAAATTTTCGGTGTCGAATTTAATTACATTCAAAATCTCGGTGACTTATCCGACGTGTTAGACGGATTTTTATTCTCTGGAAATCTGACACTATCAGACAGTGAGGCAACCTTGCCAGATGGGCGAGACGTGCCGTTCTTGAAACAATCAAATACAGTCGGCAATATCGCACTCGCTTATGATAAAGGCCCTTGGGATTTGCGTGTGTCCGCGAATTACCGGGGTGACTACTTAGATGAATTGGTTGAAGCAAATCTCGATCGTTTCACAAATGACCGTACATTAATCGAAGCCTCTGTTAAATATAAAATCAACGATAATTTCCAAATTTACGTTGAAGGTAAAAATCTGACAGATGCCCCTGAATATTATTATTTCGGTGACGAGTCGCGTTTGTCTCAATATGATGAATTTGGTCGAAGCTTTATCTTTGGAGGCCGTTATACTTACTAAGTCAAATCGCGCTCTTGCGCTTATGGGTGCAGGCCTAATCAGTGCCTGCGCTAGCACAATCTACGATCCAGAGGCGCCTTATGTTGCGCCGACAGCGGATATGTTTTCTGTCGCGGCCGCTTTTGAAACGCCACTTGTGGGCAGCAAAGGCGACTCTGCGGATGACCCTGCGATTTATATTGGCGACGATGGTCAAGGGTTTATTGCGGGAACGGATAAGCAATCGGGGCTGCATATTTATAACCTAGACGGCGAAGCGCGTGAATTCTTTCCTCTCGGCACTGTCAATAATGTCGATCTAAGAGATGGATTTTATGTTGATAGTAAAAACCATGTTCTCTTGGTCGCCAGTAATGATGACAAACGCAATATCACAGCCATGCTTTATGACCCTGCAACGGATGAGTTCTTGAAAAGCACGACACAGATGATGTCCGTCAAACCTGCGGCTTACGGTATTTGTTTGGGCCAAGTCGGCGCTGAATTTCATGTCGGCGTCACGACCAAACTCGGGATCTATTACCAATATATTCTCTCTCATGAAAAAGGTGGGTTTAGTGTCGATAAGGTTCGTGAATTTTCGACTGGCACAAAGACCGAGGGCTGTGTTTTTGATGACAGAACTCAAAGTCTTTACATTGCCGAAGAAATGGGCGGGCTTTATTATTACCGTGCCAATCCAAGCGAGGGTGACACTCAAACAGAACTCGCGCGCATTGGTCAATACGGCATGATGGGCGACCTCGAAGGCGTCACAATTTACCCTGAGGGTGAGGATGGCGGTTACCTCTTGGTCTCATCCCAAGGTAATAATAGCTACGCCGCTTTCACGCTTCCTGATCATAAATTTAAAGGTCAGTTCGAAATTGTTGAAGGTATCGTCGATCGGACATCCGTGACCGACGGTATCGATGTGATTGCCACACCGACAGCCCGTTTCCCAAAAGGTTTCTTCGTTGCGCAAGATAACGACAATAAAGAGCCCACGGTTGAAGATGCCGAAGAGCAAAACTTCAAAATCGTCGATTGGCGCGATATCGAGGCGGGCTTAAATCAATAAACAGATATGAAAAACCACCCTCCGGGGGAGAGGGTGGTCCTGCATCTGGCCATTTCCGATTAATTATCGGGGGGCGCGTTTGGCCAGAATTCTTTGTAATGTTCTGCGGTGCATATTTAGGCGACGCGCAGTCTCAGAGACGTTTTTCCCACACAGCTCATAGACACGTTGGATATGTTCCCAACGCACGCGGTCTGCACTCATAGGATTTTCGGGCGGCTCTGGCGCTTCGCCTTTGGGAGCAAGTAAAGCTTTGCACACATCATCTGCATCAGCAGGTTTTGCGAGGTAATCGACCGCGCCGCGTTTTACGGCAGAGACAGCCGTGGCGAGGTTTCCATAACCCGTCAACATCACCATTTTACAATCGGGTCGCGTTTGGTGGATTTGATCAATAACATCCAACCCATTTCCGTCTTCGAGGCGCATATCAAGTACAGCAAAGGCAGGCGGTTGAACACGGACTTTGGCCCGGGCTTCGGTCACAGTTTCAGCCGTATCGACGGTGAAACCCCGTTGTTCTAAGGCGCGGCCCAGACGCGTTCTAAAAGGACCATCATCATCAAGGATAAGCAAGCTTGCATCATCCGGTATTGCATATTCAGACATATTATCGCTCCATCGCGGCACGGCCCAATAGCCATGGTAATTAATATACGCACACCACCTTCATTTGGTCGCAAGGCAGGTGTAATTTGTCGCAGTCTAGGCCGTGGTGGGCTGGATAAGAGCGTCTTTCGGCCACACGGCCTCGATACGCGCTCCGCCCAAAGGTGCGCGTTTAAACGCAACGCTGCCGCCTGTACGCTCCACAAGCGTCGAGGCGATAAAGACGCCAAGACCAAGGCCACC
>CAYGSV010000018.1:0-19232 GCA_964352635.1 uncultured Algimonas sp. | reverse complement strand
CCGTTCTTATTCCGCAAGAGAACGAAAAAGACCTCGCGGATATCCCTGATAATGTGAAATCAGCCCTCGAAATTATCCCTGTCAGCAAAGTCGATGAAGTCTTGGCTAAAGCGCTCGTGCGTAAACCCACCAAGATTGAGTGGACAGCAAGCGATGAAGCGGCCTTAGCGGGTGTTTTGATAGGTGGGCAAGGGAATGACCCCGCGATTGGCGGCGGTGCTACGCATTAAAAGTGCATTTAATTACCATTCATCCCGTGGAAACACGGGATCCATCTCCTACCTGTTCGTCTTGTTTATAGGCTCGGGAGATAGACCCCGTGTTTCCACGGGGTGAGTGGAACCTATGAGGTGGAACTCGTCCTCTCTATATGAAGGCTAAATTCCTTTAAAGCCCTCACAAATGCTTCCGACGAAGTGTCACCCTCAAAATCCGTCACCATAGTCTTTGTCAGTTTCGCGGCGATGATTTCGTATTTTTCTTTTCCGAGTGCCGTCATGGCGAGGGAGGCGCGGCGTTTATCATCTTTGCTCGGTGTTTTCTTAATAAGCCCGCCCTCTATCAATGAACTGACCGCGCGGCTGACAATGGTTTTATCCATAGGGGTGACGGCCGTGACTTCTGCGGCGGTGCGGCCTGGTTTATCGGCGACAGCCGCCAAAACGCGCCATTGGCTTTGATTGAGGCCTGCCTCGGCGCGCACGACATCAAGCGTGTAACGACTAATCTGATCGGCCAAGACAACAACCTGATAGGGCCAGAACGTCGAGAGGTCGATATGTGCGTCATTTTGCATAACCACTTCTAGTCAGAAAATGGTTGCAATTGCAACATAAAAGGAATAGTTGTTATCGCAACAAATGTGATTGCGTCATGCGCCTCAAAAACTTGACATTTTTAGTCAACCTATTTTGAGGCCTTCTTTTAACGAGAAATGCAAACACATCACATAAAATAGGTGGAAAGTAATATGGCAGATTTATTTGAAAACCCCGCAGGCTTAAACGGCTTTGAATTCATCGAATTTTCGGCCCCCGAAAAAGGTGTATTAGAGCCCGTTTTTGAAATCATGGGTTTCACGAAAATCGCGCGTCACCGTTCCAAAGATGCTGAGTTATGGCGTCAGGGCGGTATCAACCTTATCACCAATTACGAACCCAATAGCCCCGCTTGGTATTTCTCTCGCGAGCATGGGCCAAGTGCCTGTGGTATGGGTTTTCGTGTGAAAGATGCGCGCAAAGCTTATGACCATTTGATCGCACAAGGTGGCGAACCCGTCAAAATGGAAACAGGCCCCATGGAACTTCACATTCCAGGTATTCGCGGTATTGGGAACTCAATCATCTATCTTATCGACCGTTATGCAGATGAGGGTGAAGAGGGCTTGTCAATTTATGATATCGATTTTGAATATCTGGACGGGGCCGAGAAATGGCCTGTTGGGTGTGGGTTTAAACTTATCGATCATTTGACCCATAATGTTTATGGCGGTCGCATGGCCTATTGGGCTGATTTCTATGAGAAACTCTTTAACTTCCAAGAGATCCGCTACTTCGACATCAAAGGCGAATATACGGGCTTAACGTCCAAAGCGCTCACGGCGCCTGATGGTAAAATCCGTATTCCGCTGAACGAAGAAGGCAAAAGCGGCGGCGGTCAAATCGAAGAATTCCTCCGCGAATTTAACGGTGAAGGCATCCAACATATCGCGTTAATTTGTGACGATATCATTGAATGTTGGGACAAGCTCAAGAAGCAAGGCGTACCGTTTATGACAGCCCCGCCAGAGACTTATTACAAAATGTTGTCTGAGCGCTTGCCGGGCCATGGTCGCGATGAGGCGGCGTTGAAAACACGCGGTATCTTGCTTGATGGAACAACAGAAAGCGGACAGCCGCGTTTACTCTTGCAAATCTTTGCGGAACCCCAAGTTGGCCCTGTCTTCTTTGAGTTGATCCAACGTGTCGGTGATTACAAAGACGGCTTTGGCGAAGGCAATTTCAAAGCCCTGTTCGAATCGATTGAACGCGACCAAATCGAGCGCGGTGTGTTAGAGACTCAAGACGCTTAAAATATTTGTGTTTGGAAACAAACAACAGTTGAGAGGGTTTGATGTCTGATGCGCCTGAAAAATTAAAGCTTACGCCCATTGCTGAAGGTGGTGTCGGGTTATTGGTGGGCGCCGTCATTGGTCTTGGACTCTGGCTTGCAAATATTGTGTCTTCTGGCGGCGCAATTGGCGTCGCCGTTGGTATGGCTTTGGCGAGTTGGTTTAACGCCTATAGGCGCGCCAAAAAGAATAAGGATATTTGATTATGACTATTCAAACGCAAGGATTCCACCACGTCGCTTACCGCTGTCGCGATGCCAAAGAGACTGTCGAATTTTATCAAAAACATCTTGGCATGGATTTTCAATTGGCGATAGCCGAAGACCATGTGCCGTCTACGGGCGCTTATGACCCCTACATGCACATCTTTATGGATGCAGGGAATAACAACGTCTTGGCATTTTTTGAATTACCCGAACAGCCCGATATGGACCGTGATCGCAATACGCCTGAATGGGTGCAGCACATCGCCTTACGCGTAGAGAATTTGGATAAGCTCTTAGCGGCGAAAGAAAGTCTGGAAGCCGCAGGCATAGACGTGCTCGGCCCAACGCATCACGGTATTTTCAAATCCATCTACTTCTTTGACCCGAACGGGCATCGTTTGGAATTAGCCGCCGACATTCATACGCCCGAGCAAATGACGAGTTTGCGCGAAGTCGCCCCTGATATGCTCGCGGAATGGAGCGAAACCAAAAAAGCGCCACGCCATGCGGCTTGGTTGCATGAGAAAATTGCTGAAGAGAGTTAGTTATATAGATGGGATCAAAATCTGGTATTAACCTTTGGGCGTCTTTTGCCTTACTTGCTTTTGCTGCAACGGTGACTTTTGTTTATTGGGTTTCGCCTCTGGGCCTGGGCTTTCATGATGGAGCTCTAAAGAAACTCAAAATGCCGGCCATCCAAAGGATTTATACCTTTATAAATTTTTTGGGGCCTATGATTTTGTTTTTTACATTTATTGCTATTTTAACTGGCCCAAAAAACAAACGATTTAAAAATGTTATATTTTTTACAATATTCGCGGTGATGGTATCGCAAATTTCAATGCTAACCTATCTAAGCATTTAAAGGATAAATAAATGAAACTTGCCTCCTTAAAAGACGGTCGTGATGGCCGCCTCGTAGTTGTATCGCGTGATTTGTCTAAGGCAACGGGTGCGACTGATATTGCTCCGACACTCCAAGCGGCTTTGGATGATTGGGATGTCATCGCGCCGCAACTCGCCGCGCGTTATGAAATGCTGAACGCTGATCAGGTCGAGAGCTTTGATTTTGCCCAAGAGGATTGCGACTCTCCGCTTCCGCGCGCCTATGCATGGATGGATGGGTCAGCATATCTGAACCACGTTGAACTTGTGCGTAAGGCCCGAAATGCCGAAGTGCCAGAGAGTTTTTATTCTGACCCACTGATGTATCAAGGCGGCTCTGACGTCTTCATCGGTCCTCGCGACCCCATCCTCGCGCTCGACGAAGCCCACGGCATTGATATGGAAGCCGAAATCACGGTTATCACAGACGATGTGCCAATGGGTGTGAGTGTCAAAGACGCGGCGGATCACATTAAACTGGTGATGTTAGTCAATGACGTCTCACTCCGCGGCCTTATCCCGAACGAACTTCGCAAGGGGTTTGGTTTCGTCAACGGTAAAGCGTCTTCGGCCTTCTCACCCGTTGCGGTGACGCCTGACGAATTGGGTGACGCGTGGGGCGGCAGCACAATCGATTTGCCACTCCTCGTCGATTACAACGACAAACCGTTCGGCAAAGCCAATGTCAAAACGGATATGACGTTTAATATGGCGGAACTCGTCGCCCATGCCGCGAAAACGCGCGAGCTTTGTGCGGGGGCTATCATTGGCTCAGGCACAGTCTCAAATAAGTTTGAAGGCGGCGAAGGCAAAAAAATAGAAGATGGTGGCGTCGGTTATAGTTGTATCGCAGAAATCCGTATGATTGAGAAAATCCAAACGGGTGAGTTCATCACACCGTTCATGCGTTTTGGCGATACGGTCGGCATTGAGATGAATGATGCCGAGGGCAATTCCATCTTTGGCCGTATCGAAAACAAAGTCGAAAAATACGATTCATGATGAAACTCCACGGATATTGGCGGTCGTCCGCCAGCTATCGCGTCCGCATCGCCCTTGCGCTGAAAGGCGTTGAGGTTGAGCATGTGTTTGTGAACCTCAAAACGGGGGAGCAGTTAGACGCGGGTCATAGTGCCTTAAATGCGCAGCCTTTTGTGCCTGTCCTAGAGCTCGAAGATGGTACTAAGCTAACGCAATCTTTGGCAATCATGGATTATCTCGACGCAACTTTTCGAGAGCCCGCCCTCATGCCACGTGACGCGATTTTGCGGTCTAAGATATTATCAGCGTCACTAATTATTGCGTCTGATGTTGCGCCTATTGCGAATCTGTCTGTGCTTAAATATCTCCGCGCGGAATTAGGGCAGGGTGATGAGGGCGTAAAAACGTGGATTACCCATTGGATAGAGAAGGGGTTCACAGCCCTTGAAACGGTCGCGCAGGATTATGATACGCCCTTTTTCATGACCGATGCTCCAGCCTTTTTCGAATGTTGCCTGATTCCACAGGTTTACAATGCGAACCGTTTTGGCGTGGATATGGGGCAGTTTCCCAAGGTATCTGGTATAAATGAGGCGTGTTTAGCTTTGCCCGCCTTTCAAAAGGCTTTGCCTGAAAATCAAGCTGACGCTGTTAGCTAGAAACGAAAAAGCCCGACCAAAAGATCGGGCTTTTTTCTTATGTCCATTTCCAGGGAAATGGCGCGAGTGACGGGACTCGAACCGGCGTGACAGGCCGGCGCTCTAACCAACTGAGCTACACCCGCTAAGATGTGAGAGGGGCTTTAGCCCCCGATATGACTCGCGTCAACGCGATTTTGCCCCAAATCTGCGTTTTTTCTCAGGGATTGAAGTGGGGGCAAATAATGATGGTAGCCTCGAAATTCAGCTCTGGATTTTGAGTAAAGCGTTATCACGATAGGTATTCATAATATCGGCTAAGTCTTTTGCTGACATACCATAAGTGTCTGAGATCATCGCGTTATTGCCAGATAATGTTTTCGCTATTGAACTGAGAGCCTTTCCTTCTTCTTCGTAAATATCGAAGCTTACAAATTTAGGACCTAGAGGGCCTGATGTAGAGATTTTACGAACCCTAAATTCTGTAACGTCCACCCAGTTATAGAATTTAGCGTGCCGCCTCGTATGTTCTACGAATCCTTGTAACGTAAGTTCTAGTTTACTTGGCTTTATCATCCGAAAAATTGCAATCGGAATGCCCAACCCAAAAAAACCAATTGCGAGCCATCCTTCCTTTGTGCCTTCGGAAATAACAAGAAAGAGCCCAATGCAAACAAAGGTTAGAGAGCCTGCCAATAACCCCAACATTTTCAGTGGCGAAGACGTATAGGTAATGGGCTTCAGAGTTTCATTCAAAGACATGTGATTTCCTTGTTTTAAGTGCTTGCTTCCGAGGTATTATCATCATATACGCCCGCTTTCAAAGGGCGGTTAGCTCAGCTGGTAGAGCATCTCGTTTACACCGAGAGGGTCAGCGGTTCGAACCCGTTACCGCCCACCATTTTTCTCTTTGGCAGTCTTATATAATCAATCGTCATGCCTATATGGTATGTTGAAACCCTGCTGTGTTCGGCATAATTATTGCAAGTAACACGGCGCAGTGAAACAATCATCGAAGGCAAAAATAATGATGAGACAGATATGGGCATCATTATTTGTGGCGGGCGTCGCATTCTCACCCTTATCGACGGTGGCGCAACAGTCTCAGCTTGATACTGTGGAGGCGGCAAATTTTATTGGCCCAGACTGGATGCAAGGGCCGTATCATACAGTTGACCCTTATGCCTCGAATGAAGGGAATAGCTTAATTTACCGTATTACGACGCCGATTGGTTCTCAGGATGTCAAAGGTACAGTCGCGGCGCGGACTTTTATTCGCGAAGTGACGGCAATGGAAACCTTACGGCAGCGTTCGACCGTTGGTACGATTGCGGGTTCGGCCGCGGGACGGACAATCAATATCGTCGGGACGCCTGTACGAGTCGTCGAAGGATTGGCGACAAAAGCCAAAAACATTTCTTCTGTAGAAGAAGGGGTTTTGTTTTTACCGAAAGAAATCGTCAACACGTCAGGGCAATTGCTTAATGGCGTTGGGGAATTAGCGGTGACGGGCGTGCGTATCACCACGGGCGCGGCCTCTACCAAATGCAGTGGCTTTAACTGTGTTGAAAAAGCAGGTGAAGATATTTGGTCTGGCTTTAACTCACTGATGGGCAAGCATAATTCGGCCCGTCGTTTGCACAATGAATTTGGCACTGATCCTCAAACACAGAACAAAGCCTATCGCAAACAGATTGATCGTTTGGCTTATGCCGAGAGCTATACGGCCACAACGGTCAAGATTGGCGGCGCCAATGCAGGCGTGGATTACTTTAGTCCCGCTATGCAATATGTAGGTTGGTATAATAACGGGGAATTTGTTGCAGGGTATGAAGATGCTCACCGCCGCCGTAATTTTGAAAAAAAGACGTATCTAGAATTAGGGGCATCCGACGATAATATCGAAGCTTTATATAGAAATGAGGCCTTCACAAAGGCCCAGAGACGACGCCTCTTTGCCGCTTTAGAGACTATCCCAAATGCCGCTATGCGTTTACGTTTTTTAGGTGATACAGCTCTTGTTTCTCAACGCCAGTCTGCTGAAAGGCTTATAGCTAAAGCCGAGCACCTTGGGCGTGTGTCGTCACAAGGTTATGCTACGGGTTTTGATCCAGATGCGGCTGAAATTACCTATATAAATCCGAATGGCTCAAAAACGTCTGTATTATATTCTGATTACCTTAGATGGTCTGAGGGGGCACGAAAGCAGCTTTTACAAGACCGGAACCAGGGCTTATCGACGTTGACTGTGTTGGGATATGCGTCCCCTGAATTCATAAAAAACAGTCGAGCATTGGGTGTGCAAGTCGAACAAATTCCTCAATAGGCTTTAGGGGGTGACCTTAGCGAGCGACGTGTTGGTTAAGTTGGAAGTCTTTATTTGAAACAATAATTGGTTTCTATTTGAAACGTAACCGCGTCATGAGTGTGGGTCTATTCGTACTATAATTATAAGAGTTGTTTATGGCTATTCAATCGCAAAACCCCGCTACTGAAGACGTTGTGAAAACGTTCACAGCACATACGGATGCCGAGGTCGACTTCGCGATAGCCGAGTCAGTTGTGGCGTTTCATGAGTTGCGTGATTGGTCATTTGAGGGCCGTGCCAAATGCATGAATATGGCCGCAGACCTTTTGGAATCAGAGGCAGAGAGCCTTGGCCGTATCATGACCTTAGAAATGGGGAAGACTCTGAAATCCGCCATTGCGGAGGTTAAAAAATGCGCGTGGGTCTGTCAGTATTATGCCGAAACAGCCGAGGGTCATTTGGCGGATGATGTTGTCGAAACCGATGCGTCAAAAGCTTATCGCTGTTATCTTCCACTTGGGCCAGTCTTGGCGGTTATGCCTTGGAACTATCCGCTTTGGCAGGTGTTCCGCTTTGCGGCGCCGGCACTTATGGCGGGTAATACGGGGCTTTTGAAACATGCCTCTAATGTTCCGCAATGCGCGCTCGCGATTGAAGATATTTTCAAAAGGGCGGGGTTCCCAAAGGGCGCTTTTACAACGCTTTTAATTGGTGGCGCCAAAGTTGAGCGTATCCTGAGAGATAATCGTGTCTGTGCTGCGACATTGACGGGATCGGAAGCAGCGGGGGCGTCTGTCGCGTCTATTTGCGGCGAGGAGATAAAGCCGACGGTTTTAGAGCTCGGCGGTTCAGATGCTTTTATTATTATGCCATCGGCCGATATCAAGAAGGCGATCGAGATGGGAACCAAAGCCCGAACACAGAATAACGGGCAGAGCTGTATCGCGGCTAAGCGCTTTTTCGTTCATGCCGATATTTATGATGAGGTGAGGGCTCGATTCGTTGAAGCCTTTGAGGGCCTCGTCATTGGCGATCCAATGGCCGAAGACACCGATATTGGGCCCCTCGTTAATAAGGAGAGCCTCCAAGAGATTTCAACTCAGGTTGAGAACGCGTTGAAAGACGGTGCAATACGCGTAACGGGAGCCGAACCAATTAAGGGGCTAGGGTATTTTTATAAGCCTGGAATACTGGAAAATATCCCGCAGTCGTCTGCGGCTTATCACGAAGAGATTTTTGGTCCTGTCATGCTATTGTTCAAAGTTGAAACTTTGGATGAAGCGATAGACATCGCCAATGCGTCACCTTTTGGCCTCGGCTCATCCATCTGGACGACGGATAGGGGGGAGCAAGAAAAAGCCATTCGATATTTGGAAGCCGGGGCGACCTTTATCAATTCTATGACCTCGTCAGACCCGCGCTTGCCCTTTGGGGGGATTAAGAAATCTGGCTATGGGCGGGAATTGGCCGAAGAAGGCATTCGCGCTTTTTGTAATATAAAAACAGTCAGTATTTCTTGAAATTTTAAAAAACTACTGATTTTTGCCTCTTTCGAAAATCTGTCCAGATTGTCGCAGCGTAGATAGTGGCATAGGTGAATTGTTTTATCATCTATAGAGTGCATAGGTTTATCCTATGAAATACATAGAGACATAATACTATATTTTATGAAGGGGCATCACTACATCCAAGTCACTGAAATAAAGGCTTTATTTGTCTCTCATCGTTAATTTAATTATTCCGGAAGGATCTAAAATGCGTTCACTTTATATCACTCTAGCGGGAAGCGCGTTGATGCTCTCTGCTTGCGCTACTGATACATCTTCAACAGAGGCCGCTGGTGAAATGGCCAAAACAGAGATGGCTAAAATGGAAAACCAAGCGCTCTGCACAGACTTTGGTCCACAAACGCCACGCGATATTTCGAACGTTGGAGGTTTAAACTCAGTGATGTTTGATTTGGCACCCGCGTCGACTGAAATGAACCTTTGTAATATTCACACACATACAAATGCAGAGCATAAAGGTCCTGGCTTTAGTGTTTTCGTAAATGATACAGATAGCGGCGGTTATGCTTGTAACGATGCGGCTAACTTAACGGCGACAGAACTCTTCGACCCGTATCAAGGTAAGGGCGCTTATAAAGGTGTTAAGCCGGGTGACACGATTGAAGTTCACTGGGTGCATACATCATGTGACATTACGCCAGGTGAAGGTCTTGGGTCTTGTTTGAGTGATACATGTACTGACCCGCTTCTTCGCGTGGAAGCACAAGTGTTTCTTGTCGTGAACGATCCTGCGAATGCACTAGACTTCACAAAAATGGCGTATGGCGGCAATATGGTTGACGGTAAGCATCAGCCGATGATGATTCCATCAGATACAGGAACGCCTGTTGTGTTCCGTGGCTCAACAACAGGGCCTAGTTATGACCAGTCAACTTGTTCACCACTGAGCGTAACATGGAGCGTTCGTCCAAACTGTGCACGCGTCGATATTAGCTCGCTTCACCGTTGGGCAGAGCAAGGTAACGTCTTTAATGAGACAAAATCACATGGCGTTCGTCAACTGGTAACAGCGCCAGAGCTTCTTTCACCAATTGAGTAGTTAATTGTGAACATTGGTCGAATGTCCCTTCGACCTGACTGGGCCCCGTTCAACGAGCGGGGTCTCTTTGGTTTAAAAATACGGAAAATTATTATGTTTCGGTTTTCAGTTTCTGCAGCTTTTTTCCTTGGTGTTAGTAGTCTTGCATTTCCTGCGTTTGCTCAAAACACAAGCGGCGTACATTCACCTGTTGTGAAAGAGGGCGAAAGGTCTGTTATGTACCGTCTCGGTGTTGAGCCTGATGACGATAATGGAGACACGAAAATTAAACACCGGCTACATTATCAACAAGCCATCAATGGTGATTTAAGGTGGCGGGTCATTGGCCAAACGCGGACAACAGATAGCTCTGACTTTGATCTTGATTTCTTGAGAGCGGAGCTTTTGTGGGAGTTGTCTGATGACGATGATGATTTCAAAACGGGCTTGCGGTTTGACGGCCGTGTGCGGGATGATAACCGTCCAGAGGAATTTGCCGTGAATTGGACGAACCGTTATTCCCTTCCGAGTGGGTGGGATTTTCGCGGTATTATCATCGCGAGTAAACAAACAGGTGATAATGCAGACGATGGCGTCGGGCTGTCTACGCGTGCGCGCATCGCGAAGAAGGTTGAGTCAGGTCAGACGTTTGGTGTCGATCTCTTTAGTGATTACGGAAATACGGGTGATATTGGCGGTTTGAACGAGCAAGAGCATTTATTGGCGCCCTTTGTTTCTACAAAGATTGCCAAAAACATTACACTTTTGGGAGGCCCTCAATTTGGACTAACGGACGCGTCACCCGATTTTGAATTCAGACTTTGGTTAAGTCGCGGGTTCTAGAATTTATCATCTCGGAAGACTTTGACTTCTGAAAAGCTAATAAGCCCGATATGGGTGCCGATGAGATTTTCTAGTTTCTCGGCACATTCCGTGACGAGGTTTTCGTCCATTACAGAAATAATCATGACCATGTCGCGTGAGGCTGAAAGATCAGTCCCGCGTTGCCAACGCATAGAGCGGCCATAACCGGCAAAAGCAGGGAAGGCGGTGTAACCTTTGACGCCTGCATCCTCTAATATCCGAGAGGCGCGCCTAAAGGCTGGCTTTTCGATAATCAATTCGAGACGTGTTTTCGTAAACATAACGACCTCCTAACCTGCAACCATGTGTGCGAGATAGATATAGAGCGGTATTCCCAGCGTCAAATTAAAGGGGAATGTCACGCCAAGTGATAGCGTGAGATAAATAGAGGGTTGCGCTTTTGGAAGGGCTAGACGCATAGCGGCCGGAACCGCGATATAAGAGGCTGAGGCCGCAAGCGTAATAAGTAAGGCCGTATCACCGATTGATATATTTAATCCAAGGCAAATACCGGCTGTAATAGCAGCGCTGATCAATGGCATCAAAACACCAAAACTTAGCGCCCCCGCATCAAGTTGTCGCCACCCTTGGCGTAAGCCCCGACCTGCATTGAGGCCCATATCCAGAAGGAATAAGCATAGGACCCCCTGGAACGGCGTAACGAAGAAAGGGGCAATTTTTTCCATTCCTGTATCGCCTGTCATCCATCCAATAACGAGGGCGCCTACCAGTACAACAACAGAGGCGTTTAGGAAGACTTCACGGAAAAGCTCACCGGACTCAGACCCTGCAACTACGCCTTCTTTTTTCATACCTCTACGGGCGAGTATAAGGGCGGTAATAATCGCAGGCACTTCCATGATGGCGGCCATGGCTACCATATAGCCCGATGTGACTATCCCTGCGATTTGTAGAGCCTGCGTTGCAGCGACAAATGTAACAATAGAAATGGACCCATAGTGCCCAGCAGTCGCCGCTGCGTTTATGCGGCTCATCTTGCTCGTAACGCGTAAGAGCATATAAGCCAGAAAGGGTAACCCAAAAGACAAAATAAGAGCGACACCAGCAATAAAGAAAACGTCAGGCGTGAGGGCCGCCTTTGACATTTCCACGCCGCCCTTGAGGCCAATCGCCATCATTAAGTAAATCGCGAGGCCTTTGGCAAAGGCTTCTGGCACTGTCATTTGAGATCTTAAAAGCGCTGCGCCGAGTCCTAATACAAAGAAGAGGACGATAGGGGACAGTAGCGTTGATAGAATTAGATCGGCTGACATAATGTTACTCGACTGTTTCGCCGTCTGGCATATTACATAAATCTTGTAGATCTGAGGGTTCACCAATAATGGCGACTTCGTCGGTTGCCATCAGCACGATATCAGGTGTCGCGATAATGATTTCTCCGTCGCGTTCAATCATAGCAATCAGGCAAGACGCAGGCACCGTCACTTCAGAAATGACTTTGCCAGCTTGTGCATAAAGCGATGGGAAGCCTTTCAGTGGGCCATGAAGGAAATGATCATCGCGCATCAGCACTTCATTCATATCGCGCTCAGTTGCCGCGTTGAGCCAACGTAACTCAAAATGATCGCTCTGCACGACTTCGGCAAGGTGACCCGCGAGACGTAGATCAAGGCCTGCTGGCTTTTGAGGTACAATCAAGAACATAATCGTATGCGCAGCGTCTGCACGTTGAACATTAAGGCGGGCTTGCGGACCAAAGCGGAAGACGAAAAGCTCAGGCTGTGTGACATCAGGTGAGGTTTGATAGGCGATGTGAACCCCTTCACTAATGGGGTGGAGGATAAGGACGTCCGAGGCGAATTTTGTTCGCATAAGCTCTGCATCAATCTCAAACTGGCTCTGCGCTTTTTCACCGAGTATATCTAAAATGTGCTCTACATCGTAAATGCCATAACGGAAATCCATCACAACCGACCGTGCGATAAGGGCTTCGTAAGATAGGTTCTCTGCTTGTGTTCTGTCATGAATAATGGTCATGAGTTCGCGCTCTAAGCCTTCATAGCGCTGCTGGCCGAGACGTTCATGTATGTGAAAAATAGCCCCTCTACGCTCAAGACTACCTGATGCGTAGAATTGATACCAAAGAACACAGGCGATTGTGACCATGCCTGTAAAGGCAATCGCGAGAATACCCATTTCAATAATCAACCAGAAAGAAATCAATATACCGATGATTTGAAGCCAAGGGTAGAACGGGGCTTTGAACCCGGGTTTATAAGTCGAAATCCGCGCTTCTCGCATCACAATAACGGCAACACAGACGAGGCCAAAGAGGAGAAGCTGGAACGCACTGGCGAGTTTTGCGACTGATGCCACATCAAAAAGGACTAAGACGCCAATCATCGTTAAAACAGTAATTACAATAGAAAGGGTGGGCGTACCAAAACGTCCAATCTTGCTAAGTTGTTGAGGAACAAGCTTGTCTTTCGCCATGGCGTAGGGGTAACGAGAAGCGGACATAATTCCGGCATTACCCGTGGAGGCGAATGCGGCAATTGCGGCGACAACAATTAGAATAACCCCAAGGTCAAAAGGCATCCATCCCAAAAATAATTGCCCTGCATCAGCGATCGGCGTGAGGCTCTTATAAAGCGCCTCGGGTTCAAGGATTTTGATAAGAATAAGCGTGCCTAAGGTATAAATCACTGTGGCCGTAATAAGCGAGAGTGTCATACCTAGCGGTATGTTGCGATCAGGATTCTGAACTTCTTCAGCAACAGAGGCTACTTTGGTTAAGCCCGCATAAGAGACGAAAACGAGGCCGATTGTTGAGACGAACCCAACGATGCCAGATTTGAAAAAGCCATCATCGCCATTATCAAACTTAAAGGCTTCTACAAAACCTGTTTCCTTTAAACCTAGGAAACAAAATCCGATAAGTATAACGACCAGTGTTGTAACCAAGACGCGTTGAAGGAGCGTGGTTTCTTTAGCTCCAAATATATTAATCAACCCAAATCCAATTGTCAGAATTATAGCCGTGTAGGTGAAAGGAAGCTCTAGGTAGAGACCGAGATAAGCGCCCATTCCAACGAGAGCAAAAGCGCTTTTGAATACAACGGCGATCCATGATCCAAGCCCGCCGATTGTCCCCATCAGAGGGCCCATTGAACGGTCTAAGAAGTAATAGGTGCCGCCGGCTTTTGGCATGGCAGTCGAAAGCTCTGCCATACAATACATCGCAGGAAGTATGAGGAAGCCCGCAAGAAGGTAAGCAAGCCAGACAGAATTACCCGTGTATGACGCGGCAATACCAGGCAATAAAAATAGCCCCGAGCTGAACATTGCACCTGTGGACATCGCATAGACATCAAACAAGGTTAGGTTCTTCTTTAGTTTATAGTCTTCGGACATTTCAGTCCTCCATAAAATTAGAGCAGGGCAACCCTGCTCTTTTATCTAACTATCTGCTTTAGAGTGATTCGACTAAGGTTTAACCGGATCTGCTTTGATTGTTGTAATAGCCTCTTGAGACGGATCTTTACAGAATATGCGTAGCACGACATAGCCGACAATACCTGAGGCGACCGAGCCCATAATCACACCGAGACGTACAGCGTTCAGCATTTCATCTCCGTCAAAGGCAAGGGTGCCAATGAACAAGCTCATTGTGAAGCCAATACCTGTCAAACAGGCGATGCCGTAGACCTGCGCCCAATTGGCGCCCGTCGGTAGCTTGGCAACTTTCAACTTCACCGCAACGAAGGAGAATAAGAAGACGCCGATTTGCTTACCAAAGAAAAGTCCCAAAGCGATGCCAAGTGGCAATGGCGCGAGAAGGTCAGAGAAGCTAATCCCTGCGAAGGATACGCCGGCATTTGCAAAGGCGAAGAGGGGCAAGATTAGGAAGGCAACCCATATGTGAAGTCCGTGCTCTGCACGATGCAAAGGTGAGCTTTCTTGTGGGTCTTTAGACCTGAGCGGAATAGCAAGAGCCGTAATAACACCAGCCAAAGTCGCATGGACACCCGATTTAAGTACACAAGCCCAAATGAACACACCGATAAGCGCGTAAGGGGTAATCCGCATCACACCCATACGGTTTAAGATAATAAGACCAAGCGTACCAATACCGCCCCAACCTAAGGCAACGAGAGAAAGGTCTTGTGTATAGAAAATCGCAATAATGATAATGGCCGCCAGATCATCAATAATAGCGACGGCGAGCAACATAATTTTCAAGGATACAGGTACTCTAGAGCCAACAAGGGCGAGCACACCCAATGCGAAGGCAATGTCTGTCGCCGCGGGAATGGCCCAACCTTGAATGGATATGGGGTCATTCATGTTAAAATAAACATAGATGAGGGCAGGAACAACTATACCGCCGAGCGCTGCAAATAACGGAAGCGCGGCTTTGTCAAAACTGGAAAGTTCGCCCTCCATAACTTCATTTTTAATCTCGAGGCCGACGAGGAAAAAGAAGATCGCCATGAGGCCATCGTTAATCCAAAGCAAGAGAGGCTTTGCAATCTCAAATGCACCAAACTGAACCTCAACAGGCGTTGCTAAGAAGCTAGAATACAGGCCACTGAGGGGGGAGTTATTTGCGAGTAGCGCGAGAAGGGCGACAAACATGAGGACAAAGCCCGCGGATGTTTCCAACTTTAAAAAGTCTTGTATCTTGTTGACGATGCGAGGCATGAGTTTTCCAATGTAATGAGGCCGTCTCGTCGGTAAACGAGGCGGCGCAATTAAACGTTTTGTTCTGATGTTATTTTACGACGGTATAGTCTTATAGGATGGTTAGACTTTCGCTTTTTAAGCTGTTATTCCAATAAACACGATAAGGCCGAGGAGTGCGAATTCAGCCTTCATTTTGAGAAGTGCAGATTTTAAATTACGCATAACTATAGCCTTTCTATTTGGTTCGTGATTTCGAAATTCTCAAAACCATCTTGTGTTAGCGGGTATGTTGTCATAGTTAAAATATAATCAGGCTATAATAATTATAGCTTTTTGTTATATAGGCCTCAGCCAATGAAACCCACACTTAGACAGCTCGAATATCTCGTCGCCATTGCGGAAACAGGAACCTTTAGTGAAGCCGCCAAACGCACATTTGTTAGCCAACCGAGCTTGTCGGCACAGATTAAAGACATGGAAGCTCACCTTGGGGCGTCCTTATTGGAAAGAGGGCGACATGGAGCCTTACTTACGCCTGTCGGCGAGGGTGTCGTCGCGCGGAGCCGTATTATCCTAAGGCATGTCGAAGAGCTAAAAGTTCTGGTCAGGGAGTATGAAGGAACTTTGGCGGGGCGGGTGCGTTTGGGGGTCTTACCCACGATTGGGCCTTACCTCTTGCCGATGGCAACCCGAAGGCTGCACAGCGAATATCCTGATTTAAGATTGGCGGTGCGTGAAGAGCGGACTTTGGATCTTCAAGAGCATCTCGCGGATGGTCGATTTGATATCATCATCTCTACGCCAGAGGATCATCCAGAGACGATGAGTATGCCCATTGTAAAAGAGAATATTTATATTTGTATCGCTCCTGATGATGAGTTGGCGAATTCGCGTGGGCCCATAGGCTTGGATGAAATGGAGGGACGCGAGTTTTTAACATTGGGCTATGGCCACAAATTTACAACCGTCGTGAAAAATCTTGCCAGTCATGCGAATGCCACAACAAGTAGCGAGTATGAGGGGACAAGTTTGGATGCGTTGCGCCAAATGGCGTCTATGGGCGGGAGCATTGCAGTAATGCCAAGTCTCTATGCCATCTCAGAGGCGAAACGAGACCCTCAGCTTATTGTTAGACCCATAAACCACCCTTTAGCGCAAAGGCAGATTAGTTTGATATGGCGACATTCTTCACCCCTCGCTTTCAAATTTGAGAAAATTGGCGAAATTTTCAAAAACGTGTCTGACAAAATCATGGGTTAGTAAAATAAGCTTTTACTTGTGCGGTAGTAATGAAATCGTCCAATAGACATCCAGCATGCTAATGGCTTCTTTTAAGCTGTTTTGCGCATCCGATTTCACAATGTAGCCTGCAACATTGTGTTCATAAGCGCTCATAATATCTTGATCTGCATCCGATGTTGTCAAAACAAAAATAACAGCATTTTTTAAATTATTATCCGCGCGTACGGCTTCTAGGAATTGAATACCATCCATCCGTGGCATGTTTAAATCCAAAAGAATGATAGCAGGCTTTGCTAGTTTTTCATGACCGTTTTCGCCACGTAAGATATCGAGAGCTTCTAATCCATCTTTCGCTCTAACCGTTGGATTATTTATTTTTAGGTCTTTGATAGCGCGTTGTATGCCCATAAAGTCGATTTCATCGTCTTCCACAATGAGGAGTGTGACTGCATTTTCTACCATGATTAGTCCTTATATTTCCGAGGTGTTGTTTTTAGGGGCTGTAAAGAAGAACGTTGTACCACGCTGTTCTGGGGTCGATTCAATCCATATTTTTCCGCCAATTGATTCAACCATTTTTTTGACGATGGAGAGGCCAATACCGCTTCCTTCTACTTCATCCCTAGATTGGAGCTTCTTGAAAATTTGAAAGACGTGTTCATGGTATTGTGGGGGTATGCCAGGACCATCATCTTTTGCTTTGAATGTATAATGCGTGCCGTCATCCGTGCAGGAAAGAATGATCTCACCTTCTTCTCTGTCATTGTGTTTTATCGCATTGGAAATTAAATTTAGAAAAATATGTTCAAAAACGGTTCTGACGGTTTCTATCTCGGGGAATGACGTCTCTTTGGTAATGATGTATTTTTCGGGAACATCAATCCAACTTATGACGTCATCAATCAAGGCAGAGGCGCTCAGCAATTTAGGTTGACTTAAATGACGTCCAGCGCGTGAGAACGCTAATATATCTTTTAGCAAGGTTTCTAACCGAGAAATGCGTCCCCGCATGAGGTCAATCTTAGCCTTGATGTCAGGCGTTAAGTTATCACCCAAGTCTTCTTCTATCCACATTGCGATATTGTCCATGCCGCGAAGAGGGGCTTTGAGATCATGTGATGCGACATAAGCAAAATGATCAAGCTCTTTATTCGCCTGTTCCAATTGGCGCATATGGGTTTCTAAGTTGCGCTGAGTTTTCTTCAGACTGACAACATTTTTACTGAGCCGCTCTTCACTTTTCTTGATGACTTCTTCTGCCAATTTTTGTTTCGTAACATCTATTGAAGAAACGAAGAGGTAAGACTCTCCCGTATCAGGTGAGGTGTAGGGAATTTTATCTGTCTGCACCCATCCTTTGTTTCCATCTTTGGGCGTGTATTCTTCAATCATGCCAACGATGGGTTCGCCAGAATTAATAACCCTCAGGTCGTCTTCATGATATTTCTTCGCCATTTCAGGAAAGAGATCATAAGTACTTGCCCCTTCAGCGTCTGTGACCTCTAAATTCATAGAGTCTGCCGCGCGTTTATTCAGGCGCAAGATATTATTGTGGGCATCCTTATACCAAATTTTAGCGGGTACATTGTCAAAAATAAGTCGTAACTCATCTTCTCGGGCTTTATAACTTTCCCGAAGTTTTACTTGGTCTGTTATATCAAATATTGACCCTGCAATCCTAAGAGCTTTCCCGCTCTTCTCGTCCCAAATCCCTTGCGCCCGAAAGCCAACCCAAATGTAAGTGCCGTCATCTCTGCGTAATCGGTATTCCTTGTCGAATAATAGTGTTTGATCGAGACAAAGCTTTATATCCGTTTCGATGTTGTCAGCACTGTCAGGGTGAAGGCGAGATTGGAAATCTGATATTTTATCCATCATCACATTGATATCACTCATGAATATCTCATCGACTCGTTTCGAGCGAAAAAGGGCATCTTTTTCAATGTCCCATGCCCAAAACCCTACGAGAGAAGTTTTCAGCGCATATTCGAGGACATCATTGCCAAATACGCCTTCGTTGGGTGATGCCTCAGAAAGAGAGTTTATAGGTCTATCGCGCAAGGGCATTAATTATCCTTGATGTCATATAAATTTCAAAAACCATTTTATAACTCGCCATTTGTCTAACGATTACCTTTGTTAAGGGTTCTGAGACGACGAGAAATAAAGGAAACCCGTTTTGCAAGACGAGACATAACGCTTTGCATTGATGCAAGATTGTCAACGCTCATAAAGGTATCATTAATAGTCGTAGCCTGCCTTAAAGCTGTCCGAAGAAGAGTGTTATAAAGTTCAACAACTTCATTTCCTTTTTCTGTCAGATTGATCACACGGCTTCTGCCGTCCTCAAAGCTTTCAGACGTTGTTACAAAGCCTAGACCGATGAGGGATACCATTGAGCGCGTAATGGTTGCAGGGTCTTGCCTTAAGTGCTCTGCTATGTTGGCCGCAGAAACATGACCCTTAAGTTTCGCCGCGCAATCTAAAACGCGCACTTCTCTTAGTTTTAATCCAAATGCCTTTGTGATGTCGGGTATCACGGATGATTTTAAAATATCCGAATAATCTCGGTAGACTTGCTCTGCCAACATCATGACTTCAAGCTCGGATGTTACATTAATAGCAACGATCAGATTTTCGTTTGGGGTAAGTTTCTTGTTGTTACTTTTCTTGTTCGGCATTTTTGCTTTCTTTAAGTTAGCAAAGTGCTCGAATTGGCATGTTCGCCTTGCTAAAACCAATATGTCTATTAGGCCCATATATCG
>CAYGSV010000017.1:16588-20523 GCA_964352635.1 uncultured Algimonas sp. | reverse complement strand
CATAGGGCCAGCAAGTCTAAGCGAGCCCCATGCAGAAAAACATCTCTGAGCTTTCCAACATTCGTCATTGGATATTTGATCTCGACAACACGCTCTATCGGGCGGATGCTGATTTCTTTTCGCAAATTGATCAAAAGATAACGGCCTATATTTCTCGCTATCTGGCGCTTCAGCCACAAAAAGCGCGATACCTCCAAAAGGAATATTTGGCGGAATATGGCACGTCTCTTTCGGGCATGATGGCCGTGCATGGGATGGACCCTGCTGAGTTCCTTGATTACGTACATGATGTTGATTTGAGTATGTTGGACCCCGATCCGAAATTGCGAGAGGTCATTCAAAACCTGCCAGGGAAGAAATGGATTTTCACCAATGGCTCCAAAGGACATGCCCGTAATGTTGCGACGCATTTGAACCTATTTGATTTGTTTGATGGGCATTTTGGGATCGAGGATGCGGATTATGTGCCCAAGCCCAAACGCTCGCCCTTTATTAAATTCTGCGATATTTTTGACATTGACCCCAAGCAAGCTATTTTCTTTGAAGATAGTGTTCGCAATCTCGAAGTCCCAAAACACATGGGCATGGCCACTGTGTTGGTCGCCTCTGATGAAGACTGGTCACATGAGCCTGAAATCACAAGGCCCGCAGGGACAACGACCCGTGCAGACTATGTTGATTTCATCACCAGCGACCTCCCGCATTGGCTCGAAACTCATACATAATTAGACTTTTTTAGAAAGCGCCTGTTAAGTGCAAAGCTTAAAGCTGTCTTAAAATCCACCCTCCAAAATACACCATTCGTTAGATTGGAGGCGACAATGCAACCGAATGATACATTGCCCGTAATACCCTATCCCGCATTTTTAGTGGGACGTTATGCGGCGCAAACGATGGAAATGCTTCGCGAAGCCGAAGTCGAAAAGGGTGTGAAACCTATTGAGGAGACTCTGCCTACAGAGGAGGTTAATCCGCCAGACCTGCCTAAAACGGCTCTCTTAGAAACGTCACGCACGACAGAAGCCGCCTTACTATCGAATTTGAGCGAACAAGGGAGAGACCAAGGAAAAGAGCAAGAGAAACCTATTATAGGGTCGCTAGCAGAAGAGACGTATAATCAAGATGAGGCCCAAGAACGGCAACTTGATATATATACATAAAAGCTATTGAAAATATAATATATTTATATTTTATCTATACAATAGTGAAGCTTATATCTCCCGCAAATTAAAGGAGATTATGATGTCTAAAGATATAGAAACAAAAAACTCAACGCAAAACGCAAAGAACACAAGCGTGGTCTCAGAGTTAGATTTCCATGCGACGCCTCAATCGCGCCGTAGACGCATACGCAATAGTGTAGCCATGAGTGCCCGTCGCGCTGGTCGGTTCTAAGATGGATGACAATAGCCTCGACTTTTCCTATTTCGGCATGGGCTACAGCCTGACCCAATCAGAGGAAGAGGCGCTGTCCTTTCCCGATATTTGTGAAATTTCACGATGGGAAGATGAAGGCGGCGCAACCCAATATGGTTAGCCTCATCATGCGGCGAAATTGACACAGGGCCTTTGCCTTGTGTCAGGTCAATCCGCGCTTATATCTTATGCATGGTCGATAAAACGAAACCCGCTGTCGCGCTGAATACGCAATCTGTGAAGTGTCCAAAATGTGCGACACAGCAGCCATTCCTCCGTATGCCTAGAAATCTCCGCCAGTTTTTATTTGGCGGTTGGACTTGTGAGCGGTGCTCAACCGAAATGGATAAGTTTGGCCGTCCCGTCTTTTAGAGAATGTCGGCAATAAGCCCCTGTCGCTTGACCAAAGCGCTTCGCATCCCTATTTCATTATCATGGCTATCAGACCTATTTTAACTGTCCCTAATCCGATCCTGAAACAGGTATCAAAACCTGTTGAAAAGGTGACGGATGAAACACGGGCGCTCATGGATGATATGCTCGAGACGATGTATGCCGCGCCGGGCATTGGCCTCGCCGCTGTTCAGATTGGTGAGCCCGTCAATGTCATCGTGATGGACCTTGCCCGAGACGGCGAAGACCCGTTGCCTCGCTATTTCGTCAATCCTGAAATTCTCGAAGACGTCGATACGACTCAGCCCTATGATGAGGGTTGCCTGTCTGTGCCTGACGTGTTTGATACGGTGGAACGCTCAGAACGCGTGAAAATCACCTATCTTGATTATAACGGCGAACGCGTCACAGAATGGGCCGAGGGTCTCTATGCTGTCTGTATCCAGCACGAAATGGATCACCTCAAAGGCATCGTTTTTCTCGACCACCTGTCACGTCTCAAACGCGACCGTGCGATTAAAAAAGTTATTAAAGCTGAAAAACTGAAAGCAGCCTCTTAAGGCGTTTCACCTATGACCCTCAATGTTGTTTTTATGGGAACGCCAGAGTTTGCGGTCCCGTCCCTCGCGGAAATCCTGTCCAATGGGTATAATGTCGTGCGCGTTTATACGCAGCCACCGCGCAAATCAGGGCGTGGACAAAAACTCACAAAATCGCCCGTGCATCAATTTGCAGAGCTCATGGGCGTGCCCGTTGAAACGCCTGAGAGCTTTCGTAAGCCAAGTGTTATTGATAGCCTCGAAGCGTTAAACGCTGATGTCGCCTGTGTTGTGGCCTATGGCCAAATACTGCCGCAACGCGCCCTCGACGCGACTCATTACGGATGCCTAAACTTACATGGCTCACTCCTGCCTCGCTGGCGCGGGGCGGCCCCCGTTCAGCGCGCGATTATGGCGGGTGATACGCAAACGGGTGTGCAGATTATGCAAATGGCCAAGGGGCTAGATACGGGCGATATCCTTTTATCGGAAACCTTAGACATTCATAAAACGGACACCGCAGCCGCTTTATCGGATCGTATGTCGCGCATCGGAGCAAGTCTTTGGCCACGCGCCCTTGCGGCTCTATCCCGCGATAGCTTAACGCCCATCCCACAAACAGGCGAGCCGACTTACGCCCACAAGATAGAGAAATCCGAAGCCCGAATTGATTGGTCACGTCCCGCAGTAGAATTAGATGCCCACATCCGAGGCCTCGCTCCGTTTCCTGGGGCGTGGTGTGAATGGGACGGCAAACGCGTCAAAGTCTTGATGTCACGTCTCGTAGACAATCGGTCTAACAAACCCGGAGACTTCATGCCCGGTCAAGCATTGCCGCATAATGGCAAATTATTTGTAAGCTGTAATGGCGGCGGCGAAGATTTAATTGAACTTATAACGGTTCAACCCGCAGGAAAATCAGCAATGCCCAGTGAGGACTTCATTCGGGGTTACTTAAGCAACACGCAATGCGGCTTTGAGTAATGCCGCGCTATAAGCTCACAATTGAATATGACGGTGCGCCCTATCAGGGATGGCAATGGCAAGACCATGGCCCGTCTGTGCAAGGCGCGATTGAAGGTGCTGGCAGTCAGTTAAATTCAGGGCCCGTCACTGTCTATGGATCAGGGCGCACAGATAGCGGCGTCCATGCCCTCGCCCAAGTCGCGCATATGGATTTGGACAAAGACATCCGCGAAGACAAAGTTCGCGACGCCATAAACTTCCATTTAAAAGAACACCCCATCAGTATTTTAGACGCCCAAAAAGTTCACGATGAATGGCATGCCCGTTTTGATGCGGTGGAACGCCGTTATCTTTATCGCGTCCTAGATCGTCGCCCACGTCTGGCGCTGGATCGCGGACGGGTTTGGCGCATTCCCGTTAAGCTAGATGCAGGCGCTATGCACGATGCCGCGCAAGTCTTAGTGGGCAAGCATGATTTTTCGACTTTTCGAGACACGCAATGCCAAGCCAAAAGCCCCGTCAAAACAATTGATGAAATTTCGGTTTTACGGGCGGGTGCAGAAATTCATTGCCATTTTCGAGCGCGTTCCTTCCTCCATAAACAAGTGCGAAGCCTTGTGG
>CAYGSV010000017.1:0-16578 GCA_964352635.1 uncultured Algimonas sp. | reverse complement strand
GCCTTGTGGGGTCACTGGTCGAAGTCGGTTTAGACAAATGGGACGCGGAAGATATGCAAGCGGCTTTGGACGCCAAAGATCGACGCGAATGCGGCCCTGTTGCGCCGCCAGATGGACTATATCTGACGCAAGTAATTTACCCCGAAGCGGATTAGATTTGGGAAAATTGTGAGACGCCTGTCAGTAATAAACTAAGCCCCGTAATAGAAATCAGACACGCCGTTAATATTGCCGCCCCCCAATCAAATCCGACAACGCGTTGCGCGAGGCGAATATCCACAAATAACGAGCCCATAAAGGCGGCAAAAACGACGCCATAAGCCGCGGCCAAAGGTAAGATCCCAAGCGCAAATAATCCAAACCCTGCCGCCGCAATCCACGCCAAAAAAAACGCGCACCAATGTCGAATTATAACCCAAGGACGCAACCTATCTTGGCGGTCAAACACCATCGTCAAGATATAAGCCACGGCAGAAAAACTTAAGAGATACACAATCCCAACAATGCCAATGATTGCCAGACTGGGGCTTGTTGCATCTTCACCCAACGCCTCTGCACGCGCTTTGGTCGCCGTGGTCGCGACACAATAAAAAGCGGGTAATATCAAAAACTGTAAGATAAAACTAAACCGCAAGGCGGGCTTTGAGAGGTCAAAATAACGCTCCCAATTCGGGAGGCGTTCGACCACCGCCATACAGCCTTTTAGGCGGGTAAACGGGTTCATCGGTTATCTGTCTTCATATGCATTTTTGTGCTTTAAGCGCGGGAGTGTATCTGTTGCAAGGTGGAAGAGCGTAATGCCTAAAATTAATTTGGATGATTTACCAGTCAAAAGAGGGAGCACATACCCCGCCCCGCATGATGAGCCGTGCAAGAAACGCGACCGTATTTCACCCAGTGACGCAGGTGGTCTGACACAATTTGGCGCGCATATTTTAACGCTACAGCCAGGCGCTTGGTCCTCCCAACGTCATTGGCACAGCGCTGAAGATGAGTTCGTTTATATCATCGAAGGCCATCCCACATTGATTGATAATAATGGTCCGCAGCCCCTCGCCCCAGGCGATGTTACAACCCACAAAGCGGACGTCGCCAATGGGCATCACATGATCAATGAGACTGAAGGCATCGTGCGGTACCTCATTATTGGCGGGCGGACGCCTGAAACGGATGATGCAGTTTATCCTGATGTTGATTTGGATTTACCCGCTAATGGAACGGCCAATCGTGTTTATCAGCGCAAAGATGGGAAGCCATATTAGACCTTATAAAAGTCGCGGTACCAATTGACGAAATCAGGAATACCTGTTTCCAACATGACTTTCGGTTGGAAACCAAAATCACGCTCTGCCTCACGAATATCTGCATAGGTCGTGGTGACGTCGCCTTTTTGTTGGCCTTGAATGATTTTCTCCGCACTCATACCGCAAGCTTGTTCAACAGCCTCAACCAGCTGCATTAGGCGATTTGGTTTTGAATTCCCCAGATTGTAAATTTTATGAGGCGCACCGCTTTCTTCAAGCGCCTTGGGGGGTGTCGCCAAAAGCTTTGGGAAAACCGCGACGATGTCACTGACGTGCGTAAAATCACGTAACATGACGTCGGGCGCGAAAAGTGTAATAGGTTGGCCCTCAAATATCTTCTTTGTGAAAAGAAAATAAGCCATATCAGGACGACCATAGCGGCCATAAACTGTAAAAAAACGAAGGCCTGTTTGTGGAATTTTATAGAGCTTCGCGTAACTCTCCGCCATCATTTCTCCGCCGAGTTTTGTCGCCGCATATAAAGAAGCAGGATTACGCACGCGGTCCGTCTCGCTAAACGGGCCGCCGCTTCGCTCGCCATAAACTGAACTCGACGACGCATAAGCAACATGCTCAACCATGTCCGAATGACGGGCATACTCAAGAACATTCAGATGCCCCATGACATTCGACGCCACATAGGCACGCGGGTTTTCCAAACTATACCGCACACCCGCTTGCGCCGCGAGGTTCAGGATGTGTGTGATTTTCGTCTGGCCTAAGGCGGCTTCGATAGCGCCTGTTTCAGAGATATCGATTTGATGAAAACTGAAACCTTTATGCTTTTGAAGTTCCGATAAACGCGCCTGTTTCAGTGACACGTCATAATAATCATTGAGGTTATCAATACCGACAACTGCGTGGCCTTCGCTCAATAGTTTTTCAGCGGCATGAAAGCCGATAAAACCCGCGGCACCTGTGATTAAGACGTTCATGCGCTCCCCTTACCCCCTGCCTTAGCTCGAAGAAAGTGAAAGATATTAAATGAGAAACAGAACCGCGCGTTCATCGGCCCGTTCTATCAGCGCCTTTTCCAACATATCCGTCAATTCACCACTGAATTTAGCGGCAGCGGCTTCGTCCCACGCTTTCGCAACGGCTTTTATGAGCTCTGGTCTTTGGCGTTTTGTGGCAGCTTTAACGCGGCCTTCGGTCAAGATTTGACGGGCGACCAAGGGTAATTTTGATCGGCGCATTTTGCCTGACAACGCCTTTTTCCCAAACAAATAACTGCCGCCTAATAAAGCGCCGCCCACTACAATGCCGATGGGGTTTACAAACAATGCCGCAAAAAGATTAGCATGAGCAAGTAGCGCACTAATAAGAACGGCGCTGACGCCTGTGCCCAAAAGGGCGGTATCTGATTCCAGTGATGTCAAGGCAGGGGCAGAGACTGAGAGCCCTTCGAGATGCCGACTGACATGGCCGCTGCCGTCAAGGCTTAAGACCATAGCGGGTAATCCATGCGCCCGACATAATGGATCTGTTTGTGATTCAATATCGCGCTGCAATGTGGCGAACCATGTATCAATAACAGGGCGTAGCGTTTCGCGTGCGTCGTCTGATTCAAGCCAATCCCGTACTTTATTCTCAAGCGCTTTTTCAACATCATCCAAGGTCGCAATCGCGCCTGAGCGCCATTCCCTGAAAGTGGGTAAGATACAGGCTTCTGCCATACCATCGACAAGCACGGGTGCCATTTGCGCGCCCAACGACTGCGCGGCCGCTTGCGCCTGTAAACGCACTTCGCCTTTTTCGGCGAGTAAAGCCGAGGTCGCCATTTTAAAACTGGCATGAAGATATTCAAAACGTCCCAACCAGGCGAGGCCTCGCGCAATAGCAAATTCAGGTTCCGCCCCGCGAATGACCCTTGCGTCTGGAAAGGCTTTTTGCGGGGCGGGTAAGACAAGAGGCAATCGCGATGCACCGCCCGTTAATAAAAGTGTGTGAGGCGCGCGAGCACCCATAGACGCTATTGTTTCCTTAAGCGCGAAATCAAACGCGCTTTTCCAACTATAACCGTTCAAAGCCTCTAGTGGGGTTTCTAGAATGACCTTGGCATCTTTGTTATCAATCCGAATATCAAAAAAGACCTGCTTACCCGCAGGTAAGCGCTTTATCATTTCAACGGGTGTATCTTCGCCTGTGAAATAGGCTTCCTTGGCTTGGCGGCACCAAAAGGTGAGAATTGATTTATAGTGCGGATAAGCTTTGATCAGTTTTTCAATTTGCTTACGGGATTTTTGACGGGCGAGATTTAATTTAAATATCTCATCATCCAAAAGACCCGACCCTAATTCATTATGCCCTACATCATCTGCATCGAGGTCACGGCAATAGGTAAAATCCGTTGTCGATGAGCCAATATCAACAATAAGAACCGACGCTTTAGTATCCTCAATAGAGACATAGCCTTGTTCCAATGCAGTCATAAGCGCCGCACGGCTTTCGGGCACGATACGAACCGTTTTCAGCCCCGCATGTTCAAAAACTTCAGCATAGGCGTCCCGCGTAGGCGTATCCCAGCCCGATGGGCAGCCAATAATAAAACGGGATGTGCTGGCCCCCCGTATCGTTTCATCTTCACTGAGCCCCGCCACAAGGGCTTGGGTGAAATAGGTGATGGGTTCAGCTACTTCGGTATTCAGGTGACGGCTTTTAAATTTTAGCCAGACCGAGGGTTTATGAGAGGCAAATGAGAGGCTGAGCGCATCGGCCCCAATTTTTATATCTTTGCCGTCTTTGGCGACCGCGGTGACAAAGCTACGTTGCCCACGATATTCAAGAATTTCAGGCTCACGAACTGTGGCCCCATACGCCCGCCCCAAGGCGGTTTCGCCATGGCCCAAATCGAAACCGATGAATTCCTCATCCGTTGAGAGCCGTGTTTGAAGTGGTTTTGTGAGCGCGTTTTTTGTCATGATTTGCGAACCCAAACCGTGCCGCGTCGCATTAAACGTCCGTCTTTAGACACCAAAGCAGGGGCCGCCATTTCTATCTCTGATTCACCTTCATTGATGACTAAGGCGGGTAGTTCATCAAACCAATGGGCGGTCTTTTTAGAATACTCTACAGCCTCCACGCCTGCAGTCTTCAAGACGGTCTTCATCTCCTTGCTGACAACCTGCAAAGCGTAATTTCCATCATCAGACACATTCGCTTCCAGCAAGTTTTGAAACATCGCCATCAAGTTTTGATCGTGTCGCCAATGAGCCTCGGGTTCTGTTTGAACCATACGCGCCAAGATGTGATCCGCTGTCGCGAGGGCATCACTAATTTGATTGAGGAACCCTGCGGTATCCGTGCGAATAAAAGCCTCAGCCTGCATCACGCGTCCATCGGGCGAGGGTAAAGCTTTCGGTTTTTTCAAAAAGGGCAAACGCGCCAAGGCCCCTGCTTTCAAATGCGTCAAGGCATGTAAGACGGCCAAACCAGAAGAGCCAATGACGACTAGCCCGCTCCCTTGTAATAAGCCTGCGACGACTAAGCCGCCTGCTGCGGTATAAAATAATCTGGGTCGCCAGTCTTTTAATCCATCAAACACACTCGTTTTGGGCGCGGTTTCTACCAAGCTGACTTCGGCATGGGTTGCGCGGTCTAATACACCTGCCCCTGATTTAATGATTTCCAACAACCATAGACCGGCCTTTTGCATTTGTGGGTCGGCGATGCTGCGTGTGAAGCTGAGGCCTGTGCGGTCTAACGCGCGACGGGCTTCGCCCACGACTTGGGCGGGCGATAGGTCTTTATTGAGGGCGGACTGTAGATGTGTGCGTTCCCGCGCGAAATGGGTCGCGAGTGAAGGCGTCACAGTAAGCTCAGTCTTTTCCATAAGAAACATGTCGGGTTGGATAGCTTGCAAGTCAAGGCATCATCAAAGGGAAGAAAAAATGTGGCTCTGCCAGAGCACGGCCTTCCCCCGAAAGCTGAAACCCTGACAGAGCCTACGAAGTTCGATGGTCACCTCGGGGCAGTGAGGTGGCTTCATCAAGAACTCCGATCTAGAGGAAGCCTATGAAAACCCTCCAGTTTGCATAGGCTCCGTCATTAGATGTGAGTATGATTTATGGGGTGAAGTCTGAACGCTTTCTGAATTGCACGGGTTGAGCAAGGCTCACGAAAATTCTGTTCATTTTGCGTTCAGATAAGTCGATATTTTTATGCTATTTTTGATAAGAGGCGGTAAGCTGAAGCCGAAAAACAAGGAAACATTGTGGGATTTTATAACCGCTACATCTTACCCTGCTGTCTGGACCGCGCTTGCAGTATTGGACCGATTGAGAAACAACGGCAAAAAGTTGTCCCGAAAGCCAAAGGCCAAGTTGTAGAAATCGGCATCGGCTCTGGCTTGAACCTCCCGCATTATAATGCGTCGAAAGTTACACGCATTATTGGCATTGATCCTGATGCACATATTTGGAAACGCAGTCAAAAGCGAAGAGAGGCAACGCCCATCCCGATTGAACGGCTAGGTTTGTCAGGCGAATCTATCCCGCTTAATGATGAAACGGCGGACAGCGTTGTCGTCACCTATTCCCTCTGCACCATTCCCGACCCCGTCAAAGCCTTGAAGGAAATGGGGCGGGTTTTAAAACCTGACGGGCAGATAATCTTTACTGAACATGGGCAAGCGCCAGACGCCAATGTTGCAAAATGGCAAAACCGTATTGACCCCGTTTGGAAAAAGCTCGCAGGTGGGTGTCATAGTGGCCGCGATATACCCGCTTTGTTTAAAGCGGCGGGGCTCACCCTGACAGAGTTAAACCAAGGTTATATCCCTGGCCCAAAAGTTCTGAGTTATAATTATTGGGGCACGGCCGCACCCCAATAAAAACCCGTCTTGCGGCGGGCTTAGTTTTATTCTGCCGCTTCGGCCTGATCGACGGGCGGTGTCCAACGCAGGATTGGCTTCCGTGCCGCTTGTGTTTCATCCAATCGACGCAGAGGCGCATAGACGGGAGCGTTTTTAAAGCTCTCCACTTCGCCCGCTTTGGCCCGCAGAGCGAGGCTCCGCATAGAGAAGATAAAGCGGTCTAATTCACCCTTGGACTCTGACTCTGTCGGTTCAATCAACATGGCTCCATGCACAACGAGTGGGAAATACATCGTCATCGGATGATATCCCTCATCAATCATGGCTTTGGCAAAGTCGAGCGTTTCAACACCTGTGCCTTTTAAGAAACGATCATCAAACAAAGCTTCGTGCATACAGGTGCCTTCAAAGGCGACCGTCATCACATCAGAAAGCGACGCTTGGACATAATTCGCATTTAACACCGCGTCTTCGGTCGCTTGTTTCAAACCGTCAGACCCATGGCTCATCATATAAGTCAGCGCACGCGAATACATCCCCATCTGACCATGGAAAGCGCACATACGGCCAAATGTGTCTGCCGCTTCGCCTTCTTTATGCTCGACGAGGCGGTAGCTATCGCCCTCTTTCACAACGAAAGGCAAAGGCGCATAGTCTTTCAACGCATCAGAGAGAACCGTTGGGCCAGAGCCGGGGCCGCCGCCGCCATGTGGCGTCGAGAACGTCTTGTGCAAATTAATATGCATCGCATCAACGCCAAGGTCACCCGGGCGCACACGACCGACAAGCGCGTTGAAATTCGCACCGTCACAATAAAAATATCCACCCGCCGCATGAATAAGATCAGCGATTTCAATAATATCAGTTTCAAACAAACCGCACGTATTGGGGTTAGTCAGCATGATAGCCGCAATATCTGAATCCTCACCCGCATCAGCGAGCTTGGCACGGAGGGCGTCCATATCGACACGACCGCCTTTATTGGCTGGGATTTCATCGACTTTAAAACCACATTGAACAGCCGTCGCCGGGTTTGTTCCGTGTGCGGATTCAGGCACAAGGACACGGCGTTTATGTGGCGCCCCATCTGCATCAAGGCGCGCGCGTATCGCCATCATCCCACAAAGCTCACCATGAGCACCTGCTTTGGGCGTGAGTGCAACGGCGGGCATATTACAGAGCGTCATTAACCAATGCGATAATTCATGCATGAGTTCCAACGCCCCTTGCACTGTGCTTTCGGGCTGTAAGGGATGCACATCAGCAAAACCTGGCATACGCGCAACTTTTTCATTGAGGCGCGGGTTATGCTTCATCGTGCAAGACCCAAGCGGATAAACACCGAGGTCAATCGCATAGTTTTTCTGAGAGAGGCGCACGTAATGACGCATGGTTTCTGGCTCTGATAGACCCGGCAACCCAATTTCACCTTGGCGCTCATGTCCGCCGAGACGTGAAGCGCGACCTTTGGGTTCTGGCAAATCTACGCCTGTTCGACGCGGCGTGCCAACTTCGAAAATAAGCTTTTCGGCTTGGTCGAGACCTTTGGAGCCTGACACGGTCAAGCGCTCATTCATATTCGCGGCTGTTGGAGCCGTTGGACGGCCTTCGCTATTCATGCTCATGACAACACCTCCTCTAGGGCTTTCTCAAAAGCGTGAATATCTTCGTCTGAGGCCGTTTCAGTCGCGCAGACCAAGAGTAAATTCTCATGCGCGCCTGTGAGGCGAGAGACGGGCACACCGCCGAGCACGCCTTTATCCGCGAGGGCTTGGACGACTTCTTTGGCGGGTTTATTTAATTGCACCGTAAATTCATTAAAGAAGGTGTCGTTCAGAACGTCTGCCCCTTTAATGCCGTCAATCACATCGGCCAAATGACAGGCATTTTCATGGTTCAACGTGGCGAGCTGTTGAAGCCCTGCATCGCCAAGTAAGCTCATATGAATAGTGAAGGCCAAACAACACAGACCAGAATTGGTACAGATATTGGACGTCGCTTTTTCACGGCGAATATGTTGTTCGCGTGTAGACAGCGTCAGCACAAAACCACGTTCACCATTGGCATCTACTGTTTCACCGCAGACACGGCCCGGCATTTGACGCACGAGTTTTTGACGACAGGCAAAGAGACCGACATGCGGCCCACCGAAATTGAGGCCAACGCCTAAGCCTTGGCCTTCGCCAACGACAATATCTGCGCCTTGATGACCGGGCGGTGTAATCGCGCCAAGAGCGACAGGTTCAGTGAACACAGCAATCAAAAGGGCCTTATGCGCATGGGCCTTTTCCGCAATGGGCGTGAGGTCAACAATTTCACCAAACACGTTCGGTGATTGCACAACCACACAAGCTGTTTCATCTGTAATTTGGTCAATCACATCGGCGTCTGAGCTCATAGCGCAAGGCAGTTCATTGATTTTGATATCGAGGAACTTCGCCACAGATTGCGTCGCCGCTGCATAATGCGGGTGCAGGCCGGGTGCGAGGATGGCTTGTGTTTTGCGCGTCACGCGCTTCGCCATAACGACCGCTTCGGCACAGGCGGTTGAGCCATCATACATAGAGGCGTTGGCGACATCCATGCCCGTCAGCATGGCGACTTGTGTTTGAAATTCGAACAACGCCTGTAACGTCCCTTGGCTGATTTCAGGCTGGTAAGGTGTGTAAGCCGTCAGGAATTCAGAGCGTTGGATGAGGTGATCGACCGTCGCAGGAATATGGTGTTTATAAGCCCCTGCCCCACAGAAAAACGGGACAGACGACGCGGAAATAGATTTATTCGACAGGCGTGTCATGTGACGCTCAACCGCCGCTTCGGATTGATGTTTCGGTAAATCAACCAAGCCGTCCAAGCGCGCCGCTTCTGGCACATCTTTGAACAATGCATCAATGTCATCGACACCAATCACATCGAGCATCGCCTTGCGATCATTTTGATTTAAAGGGAGATAACGCATCTATTTGCTCTCTTTGTTATTCTGTCTCTGGGCGGCCTGTAAGAAAAGAAAGATTACAAAGGCACCCAACATACCGAAAAAGAAATTACTCAAAATCATCCAAATGAAAAAACCGCCTACCACGGCCCAAATCCAAATTTGGTCTTTTTTTATTTCAATCTTCTTAGCCATTTCTTTGCCTATAGACCGTCGCAGTATTCTTTATACTTCGCCTCATCCATCAAGCTGTCTAGTTCTGAAGCATCGGCGATTTTGATTTTCAAAAACCAACCGTCTCCATCGGGTGACGCATTCACTGTTTCTGGGGCGTCCTCGAGCGCTTCGTTGACCGCAATCACTTCACCGCCAATGGGTGAATAAACCTCAGACGCCGCTTTGACAGATTCGACAACGGCGGCTTCGTCGCCCTTATCCATTTCCCGCCCAATTTCTGGGAGTTCCACAAACACAACGTCGCCCAATTGTTTCGCCGCATAAGCGGAAATGCCGACGACACCTGTATCGCCATCGACTTTGATCCATTCGTGATCTTCTGTGTATTTTACGCTCATGATTGATGTCCTCTGAAGTAATTATGGGGCGCGAAAGGCATTTTCACGACTGTAGCTGGGCGGGCTTTGCCCCGCACAATGAGTTGAACAGGTGTGCCTGCTTTGACGAATTTGCGAGCGACATAGCCCATCGCGACAGGGCCTTCGGCAGTAGGGCCAAATCCACCTGACGTAATCTCGCCGATGGTATTGCCGTCCATGTCTTGGATTTCAGTATGTTCCCGCGCCGGTGCTTTGCCGTCGGGTTTGATGCCAACAAGGCGTTTAGTTGTTTTATCCGCAATATCGGCGGCGACACGTTTTGCGCCCAAATAACCTGCATCTGCTGTTCGGCGATGTTTTTGGACAGACCAAATAAGGCCCGCTTCGATAGGAGACACAGTCGTATCAATATCATGCCCATAGAGGCAAAGCCCTGCTTCAAGGCGAAGGCTGTCGCGCGCGCCAAGACCAATCGGCTCGACATCATCATATTTCAAAAGTTCTTCGACCAAACGCACCATATCGTCATGTTTGACCGAAATTTCGTATCCGTCTTCGCCCGTGTAACCCGAACGAGACACATGCGCCCAAACAGGTTCTTTTAACGTGCCTTTTAATTCCAAATCTGTGTGGGTCATAAAGACGAGCTCTTCGACCTCTGGGGCAAGGCATCCTAAAACAGCGGCCGCACGTGGGCCTTGAAGCGCGATTAAAGAGAGCGTTTCATCTTTGACCATAACGCTCACGCCTTTTGGCATGTGTTTTTCAAGATGGGCATAGTCTGCGTCTTTGCAGCCCGCATTCACAACCAAATAAAGCGCGTGTTCATAGCCCTTCATCGCAAGGCGTGAAATCATGAGGTCGTCCAGAATACCGCCGTCTTCATTGAGGAATTGAGAATAGCGCTGCTGGCCCGGCTCAAGCGATTGAATATCGGCGGGAACAAGCTTTTCGAGCGCCTTAGCGACGGTTTCAAATTTCTTATCCTCTGACATGAGGAAGACTTGGCCCATGTGAGACACATCGAAAAGGCCCGCTTTCGCACGTGTATGCAGGTGCTCTCCCTTAACGCCCAATGGGTATTGCACGGGCATATCATAACCCGCGAAAGGCACCATTTTGGCACCAAGCTCTACATGCTTGTCGTAAAGGGCGGTCTTTTTTAGATCACTCATAAGCACATCACGGCGTAGGCCGCGTCCAGTGCCACCTGCTGTCTCTTGGGCCTGAGAGATTGACAGCATCACCCTTTCCCGAGTGATCATCCGCTTACTCCGTCGGCGGGGCGTTAAACCTCCCCTCACCTAAGGGGCTGCCCGCTTTCCAGCATATTGAACATCTAAGCGGTCCGTTGACCTGAGCGTTTCCGGGGCGGTTGCGCCTTCGGTGGCTGCGTTTATTTTACAGCTCTCTCCCACTTACATGCGATGGCTCGACATGCGTGATTTTAAGGAAAGAGTCAATCTGGGGCTTGTAGGAATATTGTTAAGTCTTCTGTGTCATAAAGCCCCTAAATCATACGCTAAGGTGGGCTATATGTCAGGCAAAACAAAAGAAGAAATCGCATTCGATCTCGTCGCTAAGCTAAAAGGCGTTGGTGTTTGGGGCGAAAATAATATGCAAGAAATTTTAGATATGTATGCCGAATGCCTAGAGGCCACATCAGGCTTGCGAAAAACACGCAATGCGGCCACGGCTACACCCCCTGCACCACAACAATTTATGCCGGCTCAAACTCAAGTCCAAGCACAAGCTGCCCCCTTGCAAGCTGTGCCTCAAACTCAACAAGTTCAGGCTCAACAGGTTCAGCCGCAACATGCCCAAACCCAGCCGCAAACGGCGCAGCCCTTTAATCCGGCGGCACAACAGCGCTAAGTCACATACAGTGGTTACATACGCTCTGGGGTATCTATCCCTAAGATATTGAGGCCTTTTTCCAACTGACGGAGCGTCAGATCAGCAAGGGCCAAGCGTGACGCTTTGATATCATCTGCCACATCATCGGCTAGGATATGGCAATCCGTGTAAAAGCGTGAAAAGCTTTGCGCGACACGGTAAATATGATCGCACAAAATATGTGGCGCGTATTTTTCTGCCGACATAGACACCGCACGACCAAAAGCATCGAGAGATAAAACGAGTTGTTGCTCGGCGGGCTCTATGGCTTTTATGGATCCGGCGCTCACGCCTTGTTCAGCCGCACGACGCAAAATGGATTTAATCCGCACAACGGCGTATAAGAGATATGGCCCTGTTTTACCCTCAAAGGCTGTGAAGCGTTCAGGGTCGAAGATGTAATTCGTCAGGCGTTGATTTTGAAGATCCGCAAATTTCAGAGCCGCCAAACCGACTTTGCGCGCAATTTCTTGGCGCTCTGCCGCGTCAAAATCTGCGCCAATACCCGAATCATTAAGGCGTTTCGTGGCCGCCTCATTCATAATCTCAAGCAGGTCTTCAAGGCGAAGAACACCGCCTTCGCGTGTTTTAAACGGCTTACCGTCTTTGCCGTTCATTGTACCAAAACCAGCATGGAAAAGCTGTTCGGGCGCATACCAACCTGCCTTCACCGCAGCACGGAAGACTTGTTCAAAATGGAGGGCTTGGCGTTGATCGACAACGTAAATGATATGATCAGGATTGTTCTCTGCCTTACGGTCAATCAGCGTCGCGAGGTCGGTTGTGTGATAGAGAACAGCGCCAGACGACGCGAGCAACATGACGGGCGGCACGTCTTTTTTTTCATTCTCTTCTTCGACTCGAATGATAAGAGCGCCGTCATCTTCTTCGGTGATACCTTTGGCCTTAAGGTCCTCAATCATATTTGGGATGAGGTGATCAACGCAGGCCTCACCTTTCCAAAGATCGAACTCGACCCCAAGGTTGCCATAGCCCACTTTTAGGGCCGCGACCGATACATCAATGAAATGCCCTAGCAACGCCATATAACCCGCACGTCCTGCCTGTAATTCAGCCGTCGCCACGCGAGAGCGTTCCATCCGGTCTTTTTCATTCTTCGCCGCATTGCTCGCTTGCGGGTAAAGGCGAGAAAGGTCGTCCATCGTGACAGGCGACTCCGTTGGGTAATCACTTGTTTTATTGGCATCAAAATAAGGAAGCTCAGGCTGTTCAATTTCTAACTCAGAAATCAAATGACCCATTTGCAAGCCCCAGTCGCCCATATGAACGTCGCCAATGACGTTATGACCAAGGACACGGAAGAGACGCTTAATCGCTTCGCCAATCACGGCAGAGCGTAAATGACCCACATGCATCGGCTTGGCGACATTCGCTCCGCCATAATCCACGATGATGGTTTGCGGCGCGACAGGTTCAATACCCAGCGTCGCACTCTTTGACAGCGCTTGGGCTTGCTCGGATAAGGCGGCTTCTGTCGGGGCGAAATTGATGAAACCCGGCCCACCAATTTGTAAACCCGTTATGCCGGGGTGGTCTTTGACCTTATCCATGATTTGTTGAGCGATGTCGCGGGGATTGGCTTTTTCTCCGCGCTTTTTTAGCTCGCCTGCTGCACCCATTGCACCATTACACTGAAAAGGCGGGAGCTCTGCACGGTCAGATTCGCGAACTGCGCCTAGCTTGGGTGAAAAATCCAAATCATCAAAGGCTGTCTGAAAGACAGTATCAAATGTCTGCAATAAAGACGGCATGGCTGTGCCTCTATTCTTGTCCTGCTGAAAGCCTGAAACGACGCCCATCCGCATTAAAGGCGCGTTGCTCTGGCGTGACAACAAAACCGACAATAATCTCGAAATTGACCCCGGATGTGGTCTCGGTCGCGCGTGGAATGACAATACTGTCCACTTTTTCAGTTATCCGCATACGGTCCGAACCTGCCGGAAACGTAACTTGCATCGGGAATACTTGCTTTTCAAGAACAGCAACATTTTTTCGCGTCACAGTCACAAAATATTCATAGGTTGCCGTCGTTTCACTTGCTGCAGGCCCCCTCCCCAAATCAAACGTAATTTCTAAGTCCCCCTCGATAGGACGCGTATCATAATATCGGCAGAGGCTGCGAACATTAGAAATTTCTCCTGTGAAACCAACATTGGCAAAACGCTGTTGATCGCCGCGGAATTCAACGATTCGCGACGCATCATAAAGTGCGAAAGCCCGTGGGCAGGGGCCAGCATTTTGTTTCGTGGCAGCGTCCCCTATTTGGAGGACATCCGCCGTGCTTTTACAGGCGCTTAAACTTGTTATTGACCCTGCGCCGATAAGCGCTGTCATGATCACGGTGCGAAGACGCATAGTGTTTATCCCAAATTTGGCCTTAAATTAGACCTGTTGTTTGTGTCTGAGGTCGAAAACCCCATATGAGACGAAACGGAGAGTAGCGAAACCCTGACCGCTCTGCTAGGGCAGGTCATAGACAGATAAGCGTAAGGCCGCAACGCCAAGATGACAGCTTTCAGGCTTGCGTGAGGAGAATTTAATGTCGGCAGATATGGCCTCAAATGACAGCAACATGGACATCCGTGCTAAGAAACGCGTCCTTTTGGCCGCACCGCGTGGATTTTGCGCCGGTGTAGACCGGGCTATCCAAATCGTAGAGAAGTCTATTGCCCTTTATGGTGCGCCTGTTTTTGTGCGCCATGAAATCGTTCATAACCGCCATGTCGTTAATCGTTTAACCGAATTAGGCGCGGTTTTTGTCGAAGAACTGGATGAGTGTCCTGATGATAGACCCGTTGTCTTCTCGGCGCATGGTGTTCCGAAGTCGGTACCAAAGGCGGCGCAGGCGCGGGATATGAATTTCTTAGACGCCACCTGCCCGCTTGTTTCTAAGGTTCATGTCGAAGCCGAAAAACATGCACGTGATGGAAAGCATATCTTGCTAATTGGTCACGAAGGTCACCCTGAAGTCATTGGCACGATGGGCCAGTTGCCCAAAGGCGACATCACTCTGATAGAGACCGAAGACGACGCGGAAAATTACACCCCGATTGACGCTGAAAATTTAGCACTTGTCACGCAAACAACCCTGAGCGTCGATGACACGGCGAGTTTAATTGCGATTTTGCAGCGCCGTTTTCCGTCGATCGCGCTCCCTTATAAAGAGGATATTTGTTACGCGACGACTAACCGCCAAGCCGCTGTGAAAGCAATTGCTGAAAACTGTGACCTTTTATTGGTCATTGGATCCGTCACCTCTTCAAACTCGAAGCGACTCGTCGAAGTTGGTGCGAAAGCGGGGTCTGATGAAGCCATGTTGATATCCTCCGCCGAGAGCATTGATTGGAACGCGATTGATAAAGCGGACACGATTGGCTTATCCGCTGGGGCAAGTGCGCCAGAATATCTTACAGACGGCGTTCTGGCCGCTTTACGGTCTCGCTATGATGTGACTGTTGAAGAAGTCGAAGTGACGAAAGAAAAAGTCATCTTCCGCCTCCCCCGCCAATTATTGAGCGCGTAAGTTGGCGAGAAAAACGCAAAAGCTCGAAGCGGGCGCGCTTGATGGAGCCCTTGTCATTTACACAGACGGTGCTTGTTCAGGCAATCCTGGCCCTGGCGGATGGGGTGCTGTCATGTATTTTGGCAATAAGACCAAGGAGCTCTTTGGCGGCGAGCAAGACACCACCAATAACCGTATGGAACTGATGGGGGCGATTAAAGCCATCGAAGCCATTAAGCCGACGTTCAAAGGCCCCGTCGTTCTCTTTACAGACTCCACTTATGTTCTGAAAGGTATCACAGAATGGATTCATGGGTGGAAGAAACGCGGGTGGAAAAAAAGTGATAAAAAGGCTGTTGTGAATAAAGATTTATGGCAGACATTAGATAAGTTAAACTCTGCGCGCGACATTCGTTGGGAATGGGTCAAAGGCCATGCGGGCGATATTGGCAATGAAAAAGCAGATGAATTAGCCCGACGCGGCATACCCAGTTAAACACCCAAAAATTAGATGGAATACCCAATGAAAACTGAATTAATTAACGTCTCTGATGCCTTTCTAAAGGCCAGACATGAGCTCGAGTCTCACACGTCATTTCCAGGTGTTTTGCCTGAAAATCTCGATGACGCTTATGCCATCCAAAATCGATCTATTGGTCTTTGGAATGATGAGGTCATTGGATGGAAAGTAGGCGGTATCCCTGCGAGCTTTCAAGACCGCCTAAAACAACCCCGCCTCGCCGGGCCCATTTTTTCAAAAGATGTCCGGCAATGTGCAGATGGGGAACGTATTGAGTTTCCGTCTTATCCAGGGGGTTTTGTAGCCGTTGAGCCTGAATATGTTCTCACCCTTGGAAACCTAGAAACAATTGGCGATCGTGATGTAACGCTCGAGGATATGGCGACAATTATCACACAAGGTCATATCGGCATTGAGATTGCCAGCAGTCCTTTAGTCCCTATCAACGAGATTGGCCCCTTAGCTGTGATTAGTGATTTCGGAAATAACGGCGGCCTCATCATTGGGCCAGAAGTGCCAAACATAACAGACGTCGATTTCTCCAAGCATAATGTCACAACCCATATTGATGGTGAGCTTATTGGGGAGTGTCCTGCGGGCGTTGATATGGCGGGCCCTTATGGCGCCGTTGTGTTTTTGCTTAATCACATGCGCGCCAGCGGTATGACACTTGAGAATGGAACAAAGGTCTCTACAGGCGCGATTACAGGCGTTCACGACACCAAAATTGGTACGCATAGCATTATCAAGTTTGAAGGCTTAGGCGAGATGCAAGTCGATTTGGTCGCCCGAACGAAGTAAGGGGGCCTAAACTGCGCCTGAATTTAGCCAACACCTGAGTTCATGGCGCTGAGGTTCACGCCATAACCGCTATAGACCAAGAGTTCGTCCACCGCTTCATCTGGATAGTGGTGGTCAACTTCTTGAACTTGGTAATTATAGCGAAATGTCTTCCAATTAAATTTCGTCTTAAAGGTCAAGATAAGCTCACCCTTGGATGACCTTAATTCATAGCTTCGGGCAAAAAATC
>CAYGSV010000016.1:0-21562 GCA_964352635.1 uncultured Algimonas sp. | reverse complement strand
GCCCCCTTACCGTAGAGTGAACAGCAATAATAGCGCGCAGACCTGTTTCTTCATCAGACGCAAAATAAACGCCCTCATGATCTGAAAAATCTGGATGCGAAAAAACAGCCATAATTACACTCAAAATAGGTTGAACTGTTTGCGCTATAACGAAAGGCGTTGGAAAATACTTGCGTTTATTTCGCCAAATGAAGCATAAATTTTTAGAGCGTTTCCAGTCCCGCAGCGGCTGTTTTCAGAACAGAAAGCGCGAAAGCGCCGCCCGTCCCATCACCGATATTAACAGCTAAATCGAGAACGGGTGATTTCTCAATACGATCGAGAAGAGCTTGATGTGCGGGTTCAATAGTGACCTGTGCTGCAATACAATGATCCAGAGTAGATGGGTCTATTTTGTATAAGACAGCCGCTGCTGCGCAGACGACATACCCGTCTAAAATAACAGGGATACGTTGATGTCGCGCCGCTAATATTGCGCCAACAATGCCCGCAATATCACGCCCACCATAATGGCGTAGAATTTCCAAAGGCGAAGGCGTGTCATCGCTATTATGGAGCTTCGCCGCCGTTCGTACGGCTTCGATGCGAGATGCGGCAGACTGATCTGTGCCGCCTGCCCAATAATCAGCAGCGCCTCCAAATAAAGCCCGCGCAATACCCGCGGCGGCTGTCGCAGCGCCAAAACCTGCATTTCCTAGAACGATCACATCAGCGCCTTCGGCCACGACTTCCATGCCAAAGGCAATGGCAGCCGCGCAATCACGTTCACTCAATGAAGGCTCTTTCGTAAAATCAGCAGAAGGGTATTCGATACCAAATTCATAGACCTTAAAGGCCGCGCCGAGGTCAGACGCCATACCTCTCACTGCGGCCTTGCCTTCTGTCAGGCTTTCAACGCGTTGTTTAGAGGCCTCAATAATATCAAAATCGAAAACTGATTTCGCAACACCATGCGTCCCTGCAAAAACGGCGATTAAAGGGCGTTTTAAACTCGGCGTTTCTGTGTCTTGCCACGCTGCAATTGTTGCCAGTTCTGATGAGAGCTTACCGACCGGGGCTAAGCTACCGCATTTATCCTCAATGGCCCCACTCAGCGTGTAGACTTGGCCCTCTTTTAAGGTCGGCATTGTGTCTATTAAGCCGAGTATATCGTCAAAAGGACGCCCCTCGGGTTTAGTCTCACTCATTTCAATACCCTGTCACAAAAGAAAAGAATCGTGTTTTATCTATATACGCATGCTGACGTTAAAGGCTTTCAAACCCTTTTACGATAGTCACCTCTCATGTTTATGACATTGACTAGAAAAACAACACCTCCTGTTTTGCTCATAAAGCGATTGCTTATAGGCTTTGCTCTCAGCTTGATTGTTATGGCGTGTACGCCTGTTGAAAAAACATCAGAAGCAACCCCTTCACCCGTTACAACGCCTAAAAAGAAAACCTCAGCCTCTGTCGTCACACTACGCAAAAGTCCGCAAGACGGTCAGTTTTGGACCAACGCACGCGTCAATACTGGCACAGTCAGGTTCCTCGTCGATACAGGGGCTGGTATGGTCGCTCTGACAGCGAAAGATGCCAAAAAGGCAGGCATTAAAACACGGGACTTATCTTATGACGTCCCAATTAGCACGGCGGGCGGAGAGAACTTCGCGGCGCGTGTGACGCTAGATCGAATTTCTGTGGGCGCAATTACGCTAAGAGACGTTGACGCTTTAATCGTACCCGAAGGGCTCGATATCTCACTTCTTGGCATGACCTATCTTGGTGAATTGCAATCTGTGAACACCAATAGAGAAACAATGACGCTTCGGTTTTAAACTAAGCTCTCTCGGATCATATTGAGAGCGACCAATAAGAGACAAAAACCAAAGATTTGTTTCAGGCGTTTTGCCTCAAGCGCATGAGCGGCTCGCACGCCCAAAGGTACCATTAAAGCTGAAACCAGCGCAATAATCAGAAACCCTGCCAGATTTACATAACCTAGAGAAAAAGCGGGGCGTCCTACTTCTCCCCATCCAGACAAAATGAAGCCTAATGTCGCGGGTAGAGCTATCGCGAGCCCGAAGCCAGACGCTGTCCCTATAGCGCGATGAATAGGAACATTACAAAGACTGAGTAAGGGCACAGAAAGAGACCCACCACCAATCCCCATCAAAGCCGATAGTCCGCCAACAGAAGACCCGACCAGAGGCGGCGCTAACCCACCTGGCACCGTATCGCGAACAGTGAAGTCAGGCCTGCCAAAAATAAATTGAAGCGCAACGAGCATCGCGACAACGGCAAATAAAATGGTCAATGCGCGAGATGATAATTGCGGCGCAATGATTGAAGCCGCCACGAAAGAGCCCAACCCTATCCAAAGCCCATAACTTCTCCAAATTTGCTTCGGGAGCAAGATATCCATATCGACGGCGCCCTTCGCTTTGTGCTTTCTGACTGAGCGCCAACTATTGATGATGATAACAGCAGAACTGGTGGCAACGGCCGTATGCATTACGGTCGCATCAGACACGCCAATCGCTTTGAAAGCGTAATGAAGCGCGGGCACCATGACCGCCCCACCGCCAATGCCAAATAGGCCAGAGGCAAAGCCCGCGATAACCGCCACGGACACTAAAGCCGCTAACAATAAAAGAAGCGTGGAAATGTCCATTAAGCGGCTAAGGCTCCGACAGTCTGAGCATAATGCTCATAGGCTTTCCGGAGCACCAAAGAGGGGTTTTCACCACTTGTGGCCCCTTCACTAAGCGCACGACGCCAAGACCTCGCGCCAACTTGCCCACTATAGAGGCCCATAACATGCCGCAATAAGGCTTTCGATGTGCGGTCTTGGCTCTCTACACTTTCCAAATAACGGATGAGCTTTTCTACAATTTCGGATCTTGATGGCTTTTCAGCTTCAGCACCAAAAACCTGACTATCCACATCCGTTAGAACCCAAGGTGTATGATAAGCCGCCCTACCCAACATAAATCCGTCAAGGTTTTGTGTTTCCGACAGACTTTCCTCTATGTCCGTAAGTCCGCCATTAAGCTGAATATTGAGGTTCGAGAAATCCGTCTTCATCTGGCGCACCAAATTATAATCCAATGGCGGCACATCGCGATTTTCTTTTGGACTGAGGCCTTTCAGCCATGCTTTACGCGCATGAATTATAAACGTGTCACAGCCAGCGGAAGATACTGTTTCAATAAAGTCGGGCAATGTGTCTTCTACGGCTTGGTCATCCACGCCTAATCGGCATTTTACTGTGACAGGTACAGAAACAGCGGCTTGCATCTTTTGGAAACACTCCGCGACAAGCTCTGGCTCTGTCATTAAACAAGCACCAAATCGGCCCGACTGAACACGATCAGACGGACAGCCAATGTTGATATTGATAGCGTCATAGCCAAAGTCCTCGCCAATTTTAGAGGCCTGTGCTAACTTCTCAGGATCACTTCCTCCGATTTGAAGAATGACAGGGTGTTCAATAGCGTTGAACCCCAATAGCCTATCGCGAGGACCATGAATCACGGCATCCGCCACAACCATTTCAGTATAAAGCTCAAGATGACGGCTCAATTGACGGTGAAACCAACGACAATGCCGATCCGTCCAGTCCATCATGGGGGCAATACTTACCCTAAATACATGTTTTGCTAGCATAAAATTACCCTATAAGTCAATATTTAAAATAATATTCCTTAATATTATTAAATTAAAGAAATAATGCACCGTATAAATTTGGAGGGACTGCACGTTAACTTAGCACCGTATATCTATTTGTCGATAGATAGGATTCAAACATAATAACGAAAGTCATTTAAACGCTTAGATATCAAATCAGGCGTTATAATAGCCAATGCAGCAGAATATTTGCTTGCTCGCCTTATGGTTTCTATCTGCCTAGGTATTCAATGTGCTATATTGTATTTCTTGGCTTAAAAACGTTTTTTTGAACATAACTATGGAAAACAATAGTAATTTTAATGTCACATTTTATCCCCAAACCAGACATTAGCCAGTATCTTAGATTGAGTGATTTTAAGTCACTCAGTTTTAACGGTCATAAATTGGTGAATTAAGTAGGTAGGCTCTCCGTTGGCCATCCGACTCTGACAAGAAGTCCATTCGGATCCGAGACAGAAAATTCCGTTAAACCCCAAGGTTTAACATCCGCAACAGCGCCAAGTTTCTCCGCTAAAGAGACGACTTCCGCAGAATATAGATATACACCGTTTGCATTGCGTTCCGGGATAACCCATCCGGGTTCAGTATGCGTCAAATGCAGGCTTGCCCCTCGTTTGTCATGGAGAATACGGTATCCATTGTGGGGGTAGATAGACGTCGCCTGAAAGCCTAACCTTTCGAAAAACTGTTGTGTTTCATCTAGATTATTGCATGGAATAATTGCGGCAGCCGAATGCTTAATTTCCATAGCGATATAGACCTTCAAAGAATGTGAATTCTGCTCAGCATAGCTCTTTAATAGATAGGTTGCTATACTGTCCCTCTTTGAGCGTTTTAAGCCTCTGATAAAACGTAGCAAGATCCCCAAGGGGGACATTAGAGGCTATTTGACGAGATACTATTTTACAGCCGCTAAGCCCAAAGTTTCATATACTGCACGGCGGAATTTGGCCTGTGCTTCCATATTAAATGGCAGCACTTGAGTTAGAAAAACAACGGTCACATCATTCTTTGGGTCAACCCAAAATAGCGGGCTCGCAGCACCGTCCCAAAAAAATTCACCTTCAATGCCAAAGGGTTCGTTTTCATCAAGAGGGGCGGCAATACGCACAGCAAAATCTAAACCAAACCCAACCTGACCTTTAGTCGTTAAAAAATCTTTCTCTGTGATATTCTTTGGCAAGTGGTCTTTCGACATAAGGGAGACGGTTTCGGGCTTCAAAATTTGCACGCCATCAAGCGAACCCTCATTTTGTAGCATCAGAGCGAAGCGCATATAGTCATCAATAGATGAGATTAAACCATGCCCTCCGTTTATCTGGATGGGCTTCTCTTTTCGAAACCCATAAACATTTGTGTCTGGGTGTCTGTTCAATACTCCATCTTGGTCACGCATATATACGGCTGCCAAACGCGATTTCTGTTCGGGCGGAACGAAATATGTGGTGTCCTTCATTTTTAGGGGTTTTAGAACTCTTTCATAAACGAGTTCTTCATACGGACGTCCGGACACCACTTCCGCCAAGCGCGCCTGCACATCGACGGCCACCCCATATTTCCATTGCTCTCCGGGCTGACAACATAGCGGTACTTTTGCAAGCTCCATACTAAATTGTGACAAGGGCTTTAGTGGGTCCAACACTTGCGCCTTGTTCATGAATTTTGAAGCAGGCAAATCTTCCCAACCATAACCAAAGCAAGCTGTCTGTCGAAATATATCAATCACTTTTATTGGTCGTTTGGGGGCTACCAAAACTGGAGTTCCATCTAGATTTACACCGTTCAAAACTTGAACATCTGCATATTCGGGCAAATATTTTGACAGGGGGTCTTCGAGGTTGAAAAGCCCCTCTTCATAAAGTGACATCACTGTTACGCCTGTAATAGGCTTGGTCATTGAATAAAGGGTTGCAAGGGTATCTCGCTGCCATAAACGACCAACCTCCCTATCAGCATAACCAAAGGCCCCATAATAGACTTCTTGATTGCCAGAATATATTAGCGCCTCTGCACCCATTACTTCTCCATCTTTGACTAATTCAGATAAAGACTTATCGATAATGTTTGCATCAATTTTGATTGGTGATTGTTTAGCCGGATTAGTGTGCTGACAAGCTAGGAGAGAAAACGTTGCGACGATTAAGACGAATTTAACAAGAAGTATGCGCAACATTTAAGGTCTCCAAAGACAGATGCTACCAATATATACGTCAGCACATGCATTTCGCCAAGAGAGTATTAACCCCCTATTGCAGACCTTAGCTCAAAATCAATAATGCACTTGCCAATATTATTATTTCTATTATCATAGAAATATGGAATCAACTATTGCTGTTCGCCGCCTCTCTGCTCTGGCTCAATCCTCTCGCCTGTCTGTGTTCAGACGGCTTGTGAAGGCGGGCCCTGAAGGCATGGCTGCCGGTGACATCGCGAAGGCTCTGGGCGTGCCCGCGAATACACTTTCGGCGCAGCTTAATATCCTGACGGCGGCAGAGCTTTTATCCAGCCGCCGCGAGGGGCGTTCTATTATCTATTCCGCCGAATTTGAGAACATGGGCGAGCTGATGGTCTATTTGGTCGAAGATTGCTGCCAAGGCCATATCGACGTGTGCCAACCTTTAACTGAAGCCACGCAGCGCATCGCTTGCTGCTGAACAGGACGCTGTCATGGGAACTTTTGAACGCTATTTAAGCCTGTGGGTCGCGGGCTGTATTGCTGTTGGCATTACATTAGAACAGCTTTTCCCTGGCGCTTTCGCTGCGATGGCGGGGCTGGAATATGCCAATGTTAATTTGCCCGTGGCGATTTTAATCTGGGCGATGATCTGGCCCATGATGATCGGGGTCGATATCGGCAGTCTCAAGCGCGTGGGCGATAGTCCCAAGGGCCTTATCATTACTTTGGTGGTCAATTGGCTGATTAAGCCGTTCACAATGGCGGCGCTGGGCGTGCTGTTTTTCAAACATATATTCGCAGGTCTCATCCCGCCCGCAGATGCCGAAGGCTATTTGGCGGGTCTGATATTGCTAGGCGCAGCGCCGTGCACGGCCATGGTGTTTGTCTGGTCGCAACTGACAAAAGGCGATCCGAATTACACACTCGCGCAGGTCACGGTAAATGACACAATCATGGTTTTTGCTTTTGCGCCCTTGGTCGCACTTCTGCTCGGCGTCACCGATATTGTGGTGCCGTGGGAGACGCTAATTGTTTCCGTTATTCTCTATGTCCTTGTGCCATTAGCGGCGGGGCTGTTGGCGCGAAAGATTTTGATAAGAAAAGGCGGATTAGCGCGGGTGGACCGTTTTGTGGCCCACGTCAAACTTGCTTCGATTATTGCTCTGCTTGGAACCGTCATATTATTGTTTGGGTTTCAGGGCGACGTTATCTTGGAACGCCCGCTTATCATTGCATTGATTGCCGTGCCAATCCTAATTCAATCCTACGCCATTTTTGCTGTGGCTTATGGGGCTGCGTGGCTGTGGAAAGTGCCGCATAAAATCGCAGCCCCCTGCGCAATGATTGGCACGTCAAACTTTTTTGAGCTCGCCGTGGCCGTCGCGATTAGCTTGTTCGGTTTAAATTCGGCTGCGGCCTTAGCGACTGTCGTCGGCGTTCTCGTCGAAGTGCCTGTGATGTTATCGCTAGTCGCTTTTGCCAATCGCACGCGCGAAAAATTTCCGAACGGAGTCTAAAAATGATTGTCATTCATCACAATCCCGATTGCGGCACGTCCCGCAATGTGCTCGCGATTATAAAAGCGGCAGGTTATGACCCCATAATTGTTGACTATATCCAAGAGGGTTGGACGCGTTCGCAACTGGCCGCATTACTGGCCGCTACAGGTTTGAGCCCGCGTGAGGCTCTGCGTAAAACCAAATCTCCCGCCGCAGAGTTGGGTTTACTGGAGGAAGGTGTCAGCGAGGACCTTATTTTTGAGCACATGTTAAAACACCCGGTCTTGGTGAACCGCCATATCGTGTGTAGCGCCAAAGGAGTAAAGCTTTGCCGCCCAAGCGAAGCCGTACTGGAGCTTTTAGACCATTTGCCGCCGCGTCCGTTTTACAAAGAAGATGGCGAGCCGCTGCAAATGCCGCCCTGTTAGGTCCGTAAAACCCCCCATTAGAAAAAGCCAGTCGATCCCAAAAGGAGACGTTAGCCAAACGGTTTAAAACTCTCAATTTGGCAGTTGGCTTAGATGAAAAATTGACTCGTGGTAGCAGATTGAAGTACCTCAACTGCAGGGCGCTAATGTTTGAGGGGATTATGAAAGCATTAAATGCACTAAAGACGCCATTGGCTGCGCAGCTAATACCATCATTCAAAAAGACAGAGCGTAAACTATTATCCGTATTTATGAGAGTGATGGATATTGTCCCTGAGTTTCGAGGGCATATTCTTGAACTAGTCGATTATCGCGGCGGCAAAACAAGTAAGTATAAAAGCTTCATGGAACCCACTTTCGATATACTTGATGCACCGCCACTAAGGCCTGATGGCCTAATCATGTGTTGGCGCGGTTCTAAAGAATGGTCTGCTCTTATTGAAGCTAAGTCAGAAAAAAATCATGTCCGACCTGATCAGATTGAAGGTTATACTTCATTAGCCAAGCTCTTGAAAGTAGATGCTGTTATTTCCATCTCAAATGAGTTTGCCTCAGGTAAAGGCGAATTGCCTTATACTCTCAACAAATCAAAGAAAAAAGGTCGGGCTGTTCACCATTTATCATGGCCACAAATTGCTTCTGAGATGTCATTGTTTATGGAAAGTAAGAATAAATTAAATGTCGCTGAAAATATGGTCCTGCAAGAAGCTATCAGGTACTTCTCAGCCAAAGATTCAGGCGTCTCCACGTTCGATGAAATGTCACCTTCATGGAAAGATTTTGTTGCATCGGCTAATACAGTTATTGGTTTCAGTACAGCCACAGCTGGAGTGGCTGAAATTGTAAAAGACTGGCAACAAGAAAGAAGGGATTTATGCATAAAGCTAAACCAGCAAGTTGGCGGAGGGGTTGAAACTTGGTTTCCTGCAAAGGCCAGAAATGATCCTGCGGAAAAGCGCAAATTAGTACGAGAACATCTTACAAAGAACTATCAGCTAGATGCTCTTTATACTTTCAAGCATTCCAAGGCAAAATTAAACGTTATAGCAGACCTAAGAGCCTGTAGCTGGACATTCAAATATGAACTCCAACCACCAGACGGGAAACAAATACGAGCTCTTTCAACTTGGCTTGGAAAGCTGTTAAGCAATCAGAAAAACACTGACTTCAGCGTATTGTTTGATTGGCCCGGACGAGAACCACACTCAATCCATAAAGCTGAAGATATTATTAGGCATCCAGAGGTTATTATCGGGGGGCGAAAAAAAGTTCCTAATACCATTTCATTTGTAACATCTAAACAAGGTGCGGCGCGGTTCAAAAGCCGCAAAAGGTTTATTGAAGACCTAGAAGCTGGCGCAGAACAGTTAATCGCTCAAGTTTCCCGAATGGAGCTATTATAATAAAGGCTCAACTCACTAGGTATGTTCCGCAAAACGGAAGGGTTTTAAGGAGGATTGGCCTACTATCATCTACTTTTCGGGCGCCTCAATATTACAAGCTCTAACAAGCGAGCTACCATAGTCAGTCAATTCGTAAGGCACTCTCTTCGTTTTTGCATTTTCATTATACATTGCGTCCGTTTCAAAATCGCTAAACCTTCCTGAAAGTGTATGGATTGACCGTGAGACCTCAGTCATCAAATTATCAAACCCACCTTCATCTATTCCACAAGCACTTGGAAATTCAACAATCCCTTCAAATTGATCTGTTATGTCAACTATTGCCTGAGACACATCAAATTCAGAACTCAATGAAATACACCCAAGTCTCAACAAATGTTCCCTTGATGCTATTTCATCTTCGATATTGACCAGCCATTTTTCAGATAATGTATGCAAAGTTATTTTGTCATTTTGCAGGGAAGTTTTCCAGACAGGGATCTTCGCTTCCAAACTCTCTCTTGATTCTTCATTGCTAAAGAAATGCCCCCGTTTTAGTTTTCGCTCACCATTATAGATACTCGATTCATATCGTTGAATCCGTAAGCTCAAAAAACTCCCTGTATTCAAAAACATCAATATCTTTACGTCATCAGAACCTAATTGTTTAAGCGTTTCTGCATAGGATTTGAGCATTCTACTTTCCAATGAACCGCTAGCTGAGGAAACAATGAGAGAAGCCCACATTTCTTGAACATCCTCATTGTCACATTTAGAGGACTCTTCAAAAATGGTATAAAGGTCGCCATTTGGTAATTTTGAGAGACCTTCCTGAGTAACACCTTTTTCCAACATATGTTTGGAAGACTTTTCAAGTATGTTTACGAGATTACGATTTCTCCAATGAGCAACTCTATCGCCTATCAAACCTCCAAATATTTGATTGGCTACACTAATACTGCCATCTGCTACAGCACCTGTGATCTTCGATACAAACTCTGAAGCAGGTTCGCTTAAATCTTTGATTGGAGCGACTAATTCACCTGCCCGTGTAGTCGGAGTTTGTGACATAACGTCCCTCGAATTGATAAAGTTGAACTATAGATAGGAATTTGATAGAAAATTCCAATATCACTTAACTAAATTCCACTAGTCATCTCTGTGCCACTCTCCTTTACCATCGCAAAATTCACACCCCGCAAGATAACTATTACCTAGATCACCACCACCAATTTGGCCTTCACTGCACCATTCGCAATAATATGCTTCCGTATCATGACCTAAACATTCAAGACAAACTAAGTAAGTGCCGTGTAAAATTACGTTCCCAGGATTTGAACAAAGAGCACAATTTATCGGAGCTTCAAAATCTTCTGGAACGTCTGTTCTAATCAAATCTTCTAATTCATCTTGATCAATCGTGACACCACAAGGGCAATTGATGATTTGAAATCCATCATACTCACTAAGCTTGTGAGGTGTTCCACAATTATTGCAGTTTATCAAAACTCTGTTTTCAGAAACCTTACATACCCTACAAACTTGATTTTTAAGGTTCGCTGATAAATCTTCTAACGGAGCGGATTTAAAGCCACAGCTCTTACATTGTTCAATTACAACCCCAGCCTTTACTAACTTTTCCAATTCAGGACTGAGGCTTTTGTATGAAATGTCTAGATAAGACCGAATGGCTTTTGCTAACTCAAAAGTCTTTCGAAATTCTGCAATGTGAGGTAAAAAATATTCGCGCCATTTACGCAAACAAAGTTCCAAGTGATAAACCCCAATGCAGACATCACTAGCAACTTGCTTTCTAAATTCTTCTATATTTTCACCTTCATGGGTATGGTAAAAGTGCATGACACTATTGCGATGATTAATAGTAGTCTGGAAAGCCTTCTTTGCGTCTACTGAAATTCCATCATTACAAATTTTCTCTAACCTTAACATTGCTTCGGGAGGGGATACTGAAATGAAATTACCCGAAAGAAATGCCCGTTGATCTGGAGACTTAGTTACAACAAGTGACCAATGCTCGCGAAGCAAACGAGCTTTTAGAATTAATTCAACGGCAGAACAAAAATGAAGTAGAGCAAATTTTGGCTTTTCCTCAAGATCAGCAATGGCACTATTTAAAAACTCTATAGCGCTATTACATAATCTTGCGAAAATTTGATCATTATTCACAAACCGTATCCTAAGTGATTCAAATTACACCTTAATATAAAAACCACTAAACAACATAGCTATTGTTTGAACCTTCTTGATGAAATCAATAAATATGTTCAATTAGGGTGTTCGATCTTGGATAGACTTCCCTCCAATTATACCGTTACGACATGATAGAAACTCGCTAATAACAGTGTTGTGGAAGCGCCTTCTAATGTCCGCAATGCCTCCAAATGAGAAGATAATCGATTTAGAGGACGTTAGCCCGGCTGTTTAAGCGCCATACGTAAATGCTCAATATTTTTCATAAAGCTGACACTAGAATAAAAACAACAACGTTGCCGGACCGTAGTCCCTTATGGTATGTTTAAAAGGTAGTTATTCGGAGTATGTATTGACCCCTATACCCATCTTGAGGCTTTTTCTCTCGGTAGGATCTACGCCCAGTGTCCCTAAGGCCGCAAGCGCCGTATTCATCCCTGCCGCCCAATTTTGCACGCGGGTTTGACGCGTGATCAGGGCATTACGTTGCTCACGAATAAGGTCAAAAGCGTCCGCCGCCCCTGTATCATATTCGGCTTGGGTAATTCTTGTGACACGTTCTTGAGCCTCTTGCTGCAAGGCTTGAATGTCTATTTGGCGCAAATTTTCGGACTGACGCACTAAAACGGTTTCAACATCATTTAAGGCGGCCAGAATAACGCGTTCATAATTCACGACGGCTTGGTCTTGAGCTATGAGTGATTGTGAGATTTGGCGACGCCTATCCCCATTATCATAAAGTAAAACGGATAGGCCCGCACTTATACTTGCCGTAATACCATCCGTTGTCAGAAAATCCTCTAAGGTCAAAGCGCTCTGACTCGCCCTCGCCCCGACGGATAAAGAGGGCAGCCACGCCTTACGGGCATCGTCGAGTGATAATTGAGTTGTCTGTAACCTTTGCTCAGCTTGTTCTATATCGGGTCTTCGGATTAGGATATCCAACGGCGCGTCAGGCGTTAAACGAGGTATCTCCGTAAAATCAAAAGGGACCGCCCCCAGTGAAAAATCTTGTGGCGGAAGGCCCAGTAAAATAGCGAGGCTGCGTTCAAGATTAAGGCGTCGTGCTCTTTGACTTTCAAGACTGCTTAAGAGACGTTGAATATCGACATTAATTTGGTCCACCCGTAAACGCGTAATTGCACCGGCCTGTAAACGGGCTTGCGATAATCTAAGTTGTTCGCGTTGAATGCGGATTTGCTCTTCTTGCAAGCGCATTAATTCATCTTGAACCCGTATATCGATATAGGTCCTCGCAATGGCTTGAGACTGTGAAATCCGTAAGGATCGTAAAACCGTTTCTTGACCTAAAACACTCAACTCAGCGCGGGTGACGCTATTACGAATACGTCCCCAGAGATCCACTTGATAAGAGGCACTCCCCCCAAAGGCATAACTCTCATTTAATGACCCTTGACGCGCTTGTGAAAGGCTAACACTCCCACTACCGAGGTCAAAAATCGGACGCAAACGCGTTTGAGCTTGCTCTAAACTAATTTCTGCAGACTCAAGGCTTAAATAAGCGGACTCTAACGTCAGGTTGTTTTCAAGCCCTCGGGAAATCAGCGCAAGCAAGACAGGATCTTGTAAATCATCCCATCTTAAAACATTCGAAAAGACATTTTCAGAATTCGTTTGCCAAGCATCTGGTATAAGCGCTTCGTGAATTCTATCGCTATTAATCGACGCTACCGCGTTTTCTGAGTCGTACCCTTTTATGGTAGCACATCCTGAAAACCAGATAGCCCCTATTAGCGCTGGAACAGAAAATTTATTCACTGATGCCGCCCTCATCTCCACCGCTCTCTTGCGCTTTGAATTGCACTAAAACCGTTTGGCCTAGGCGGAAGGGAATGTCTTCACTTTGAATAATAATGTCGACTGTGTTTTGCGCGCCTCGCGAATTATTGGAAGCGGACGAAAAGATTTCACCAATGTCATCGACAAAGCCTACCATCTTATTTTGACGCTCATTACTCAGTGCAAAATCGACAGATTGGCCAATATAGATTTTGTTAATCCCGGCCTCATCAATTTTAACCCGAATGCGTTTCGGTGCATTTGGAATTATCTGGAAAGCGGTGGTGACATTTTCGGCAGAAACACCCGCCCCCGCCGTCACGACTGACTCTAAAATTCGACCCTCTACAGGGGATAAAATCTTTCTTTGCTGGAGGTTGAACTTAGCGGTTTCTAATTGCGTGACCAAGTCTTCCATCGTATTCTGACGACGTTTGATGGAGAGTTTTGTTCTCTCCAAGGCGTCCACTTTAGAATCATATTGTTGTTGCGATATGGCGTCTTGATCACGCTGAATTTTCGCGCGTTCGAGGTCACGCTCCGCAATTTTGAGGGACAGCTCTTCGGTTTGATCTTGGATGTTCGCGTTCTCTATAGCGATTTCCGCGCGACGAATGGCGATCTTGTCGTCACGGTCTTCTTGCAAGGCGAGCAATTGTCCTTCTTCGACGAAGTCCCCTTCCTTTACGAACACCTCTCTAAATATGCCCGTTCGCGAGGCGGAGACCTGAACAATACCACCCTCAACCTCGACAGTTCCATTTTTAGACAAGATATAAGCCGACGTCGGAATAGGTAAATCTCCAAGGTCTACGCGCTCTTCTGCTGTGGTACGTTTTTGCAGAGCGGAATACATAAAGAAAGAAAGAGCCGCAATGGCGATGAGCCAAACCCAGACACTGGTGAGTAAATTTCTAATAAGTCTCATTACTTAATCTCTCGACTATCATGGGTGATTTTGCCGTCTTCTATTTCCAAAACGCGGTCGGCATAAGGACGCAGACGTTCGTCATGTGTGACACACAAAATCATTGCATCATTCAGTCGCGCTGCGTCTTTTAATAATTCCGCAACACGCGCGCCGTTCACAGAATCTAAGGCAGAGGTTGGTTCATCACAAAATATCAAGCGAGGTTGTTTGGCCAACATGCGTGCAATGGCGACACGTTGGTTTTGTCCGCCAGACATCTCATTAGGACGCGAATAATGCCTGTCCCCTAGTCCTACCCAATCTAATGTTTCCTGTGCTTTCTTTCGTGCAGCTTTGTGGCTCCAGCCTAGATAGGTAAGCGGCAGCATAATTTGCTGTAGTGCCGTTAGTGCAGGAAACAACCCAACAGATTGAAACACAAACCCACAATGGTCCCGTCGGAATTTGTTTACACCCCAAGAGGTTTGCTTCCAGAGGTTTTTTTCAAAGGCCGTCACAATGCCGCTATCAGGTTTTTGAAGCCCACCTAATGAGGCAATCATTGACGATTTGCCAGAGCCAGAAGGGCCCATCAGCAATGTCAATTCACCGCCATATAGTGAGAGCGATATATTGTCCAAAGCCGTGACGCGCTGTTGTTTAGACCCAAAGACTTTACCAAGACCGTCTGTAGTGACAAGTGGCGATAATGATACATCGCCTGTCATCGCAAAAGCTCCTGCGGTTGCGTTTTAAAGATCGCGAAGAGGGAAATAAGGCCTGCGAATAATGAAGCACCGGTGATGGCAATCGAAACATTTCCGACAATATTGAAAGGCAGATACATAAAGATGTCGCGCTCAAATAATTGCCACTTTATAAAAAGCATCCCACAGTAGGATAGCGCGGCCCCCAAAATGCCCACCCAAAGGGCCTGCTCCATTGCCACCGAAATAAGGTGACGAGAGGGAACGCCCAAAGCCCGCATGGTTGCAAATTGAACATTCTGGGCCATAATTGCAGAACGTAGTGTTTGGACAACAATAAATAGAGGTATTATTACGGCTAGAATGCCAACGAATAAGAAACCCTGCAACGCTTTATTTTCAAATATGAAATCAAAGGTAATCCGATTTTGATAATCTTCTGGCAGTAAAGTCTTTAACTGATATGGCTTCAAATAGTGATCAAGTTTTTGTCGAGCAATGTTGAATTCTTGCCCGGATTTTAATTTAATTCTTATAAATGCAAGTGTATCATCGGCGCGTAAGGGTTGTGATCGCCCCGTTATAATATTATCAGTTTGACTAGCAACAAAATTGCCAAGCGAACCTCCAAACAAAGCTTGTCGCCCTAATTCTCCTTTGACAACCCCGGCGATCTTCAAATTCCCAACAGGGCGGGTTAGTTCAATAGTATCGCCAATTTCCCATCCATGTTTTTCCGCCAATGAATTTGCAACAAATACACGTTCAGGAAAAAGAAGAGTTTCTCGCGCCTCTTTGTTTAATTGCTTGGGATAACCAAGACTCTGTGTATCCATTTCCAAGACGTTAAGTGCTAGCCTTCCAAATTCTGTTCCTGACTTATAATTATAAACTGTACGTCTTTTAAGGTGTGCCTCGGCTCTCTCTACTTCTTCAAATTGTTCAATAAAATATAACATTGAGAAGGGAAAGCTGGCTCTTCTGGTACCAGGCAATGATTTGGCACTCTCGATATATAAATCAATATCAAGGCTTCTATCATAACTTGCAACTGAACGAACATTAGCAAGTGAAATACCAATCGCCGTATAAATCAAACACCCTGACAGCACTAAGACAGAGATCGCCGCGAGGAACAGCTTCCATTGATGTCCGATATTGGCGCGGGCGAGAGAGAACATTTACGCTTTCATTTTAAGGGCTTTGTAAGTGTATAATGCCAGAGTCTGTTTATGATCGAATGGCTGTTTGCATTTATATTAGGCTTAGGTGTCGTGGCCGGACTAACTGGCGCTATTGCGCCTTCTGGAAAAATTAGTGCGTCCATATTAGTTTCCCTTTTTATTATTGCGTCTCTCGCCGCCTTTGATTTTGTGCCCGGAAGTTACCCATATGGCCGCATTCACACTGTGATCGTTCAGATGATTGTTTTATCGATGACCAAGCACTATTATTTCCTCATTTTCGGAGCTGTCAGTGGTGTTGCCTTATCTCTTTATGAGGAAGGCACGCTTGAAAACTGGTATAAAAGCTTTCGAGAGTAATAGGCGTCAACTCTCTTCTGTTGGCAAAATATGAATCTCAATTGATTTACTGTCTTGGAAAATATCTGAAGCGAGCGCTTGGACATCCGCAACCGTCATATCTAAGAGATCACTTTCACGTGTCGCATGCCGTTTCAAACCCAGACCGTCCGTTTGTGCATCAGAGAGAACAGAGGACCAATAAGGGTTACGTTTATCCTGGCTGTCTAAGCGTTCAATCATGGGCTTAATGGCACGCTCAAATTCATCTTCGGTGAGCGACCCTGTCGCCATATCAGATGTAATGTCCTCAACTTTATCGGCCATACGTGGAATGTCTTCAGGTTTGAGTGTCAAAATCGTCGTGACATATCCATAATCAGGAAAGACTTGACTCGCATAAGAGCCCGCTTGTGGAGAATAAGTTGTTGCCTCACCCTCTCTAATCTCTTTCACGAGGCGATTGCGTAATATGGCGCGCAAGACAGATAAGCGACGGGAATAATTGGCATCAGCCCCATCATCAGCAGGCCAATAAATGCGTAATTGCGCCTGATTATCATCCCCACGATGATAGACATTAAACGGTACATCCGTCCCCTCAGGGAAGCTGACATTCCGCATATCTGTATACTCGCCTTTGACGTCTGCTCGCTTTGGTAATGCCCCAAGCGTTTTAGAAACATGTTCAACAACGCTGTCTTTATCAATATCGCCAATGACAGTGATTTCAATTAATCCATTTTCTAATTGTGGTTTTAGCCATGACTTCACTTCTTCCATACTGGCCGAATAAAAGTCTTCTTCCTCATCAAAACCAAAGCGCTCATCTCCAGATCGAATAATACGCGGCACGTCTCGCGAAACCACACCTGAAAGCGTGGTGTCATGACGTGGATACCACGCTTTTAATTTATTGATGTGATTGAGACGCGTGTCTTCTCGGAAACCAGGGGAGGTTAAAGTTGCGGCAAATATATTTAATTGGTCCCTGAAATACTCAGGCACGGTTACCGTTGTCATGAAGAAGCTATCTCCGCCATCCCGAAAATTAAAAGCACTAGGGGCAACTAATTTACCGGCCATGAGGCGGCGCGTTTCAGAAAGTGTATGTTTCTCAAAACCACTTTCTGACATAACGCCATAAGCCATACGGCGTAGACCTTCATTCTTGCGGGGTGTCGACATATTACCATCACCAAATTGAACTTGAACAAGCACACGGTCTTTATCGAAATCTGTCTGTTTGAAATTTAGACGCACATTGTTGTCAAATTTAATCAAATAGGCATCAACATCTTCTCGGTATGTTTCAGAAACAACATTTCCTGCCTTTCCGAAATTGGCATAAGCAAATTCTTTTGCAAGATCCTGCCCTGAATCAGCTATTGGAACATTAAGCGCCCGGCTTTCATCCAAGGCTTTTTTAATGGTAGCCTCAGCATTATCTATGGGTGACTCGGTCGTCATGAAAACAGAGACATCATCAAGATTGCCCCATAGGTCACGCAAGGCGGAGTTGACTTGTTCTAAGGTTATCGAGTCTATTCTTATCGTAAAGAGTTCAAAGTTTTCGCGAGGATGCGTGAAGACAGTATCATTATCGAAAGATCGCATGACACTGCCAATCAAACCACCCGTTCGGGCCGTTGTTGGGCGTGTATCTGCCCCCTCTGCTATAGCTTCGTAAGAGCTTCCAACACGTGCCAACTGTGCATCCAACTCGGCTTGAGAAAAACCGTTCTGCAGCACACGACGCAATTCATAGTCCAACCCCTTTACTGCCTTCTTCCAATTTTCAGGCTGTGTATAAGCTGTAAAAGAAATACCTTCTGTTAGTTCAAAGTTTGACATGCGTCCCATAGAAGCATTGATAAAGGGACGATCCGCTTTTTCAGCAATCTCGCGCATGCGATACCCCACCATACCTGTGGCTAGTCTCTGAATCAGACGTTCGTGCCGCAAATCGGCCGTATCTTCTCTTTTTACATAAGTGCGCAAAGTCATCAGACTAATATTTGTTGGCAAGCCTTCTTCTGCATAAAACTCGACTTCACCTTTCGGTATTTCCGCAGGTCTTGGTGGGTGGTCCTCACCCGCTGGGCTTTCCACCTGCCAGTCACCAAAAGTCTCTTCTATATAACGCACAATCTCTTTGGGATCCTTGTCGCCCACAAAAGCAACAATGGTTTTGTCTGGATGATAATGCGCGTCGTAATAGGCCTGAAAATCATTTGCGCTAATTGTGTTAAGGCTTTCATCGGTGCCTATCGGTAAACGATCCATAAGGTCGCTACCTTGAGTTATAAATCGCATGCGTGTTTCCCAAGCACGGTAATTCGCACTGTCACGTGTGCGTTTCTCAGATAAAATAATGCCAAGCTCACGTTCAATCGCATCTTGATCAAGTGTCAAGTTTCGCGCTGTTTCATTCATGAGCATGAAAGCCGCATCCAACACCTCTTCTTCAAGCGTTGGCAAGTTGAGTTTGTAAACTGTACGATCCAAGCCTGTCGACGCATTGGTATCCGCGCCAAAACTTAAGCCCAAACGCTCCAGAATTTTTATCATCTCGCCTTCGGGTACATTCTTTGAGCCATTAAAGGCCATGTGTTCGAGATAATGTGCCAAACCTTCTGTCCCAGGTTCTTCGTTTAAAGACCCTGTTTGGAATTGAACGCGCAACGCCCCTGTCCCTGGCGGCGTTTGGTTACGAAGTACGGCATAGCGAACGCCATTATCCAAAGTGCCTGTGACCAGCGCAGGGTCAGGTTTTAGATCAGAGTGGCTCGTGTTTTGAGTTGCTTGAGTCTCACTGGTATTTGGAGAACACGCGCTCAGCAAAAGAGGCGTTGTCGAAAGTCCAATAGTACTAACTGCCACTAAAAAATGACGAGACAAAAATCGAGTATAGCGCATGTTATTTCCAATCAATGAGGATGGTATTCGCAGTATTATCATTCGTAACGGAAAGTCCGTAACTTGCTTCGAGCGTCGTTGAGAAAGATTGAGTCGACCCCATTTTAAAATTACCGCCCGCTTTTAGCTCGCCAATCTTTGGGTCTCTGAAAATGATTTTTCGCTCTGTATAGCGATTGAGCTCGTCAACAATTGTAGATATTTTTTCATTAACAAAGATGTGTCGCCCACTGCGCCAACTTAGATCTGACTCAATACGTGTCGGCTCAACTTTGATTAATTCATTAGAGACCGACACGTAACGCTCCCCAGGGGACAACTCGACAGATGTCGGTTTTTCAACGAATGGCGCTTTATCAGAAAGGCTCAGTGCGTCGACTTTCACTTTCCCTTCCAAGAGAGTGACTTGGGCGATTTCATCATCAAGCCGGACTTCAAACATAGTGCCTAAAGCTGTGACGCGTCTGTCCCCTGCGAACACAACAAAAGGTCGCGTTTCATCATGGGCAACAGTAAAGACAGCTTGCCCTTTTAAGAGGTAAACAGAACGTTGACCCTCAGAGAGTTGAATGCGTACTTCGCTATCTGTATTCAATTCGACAAGTGATCCATCATTGAGCGTACGGGTTAATTGTTCTCCAACGGCTGTCGTCAAAAGCAGGCGACTCGTATCCTCGTTCAACGCCTCAACCTCTACAACTTGAGAAGACGTTACGGGCGCCATATTCATTTGTGAGACAGTAAAAATTGCAGCAATAAGAAGTGCCGCAGCTGCAGCCATGCCTCCAAATTTAAGTCGCGTTATGACCGCCTCTCTCGGACGACCCAATCCCAATGCCTTTCGGCGCAAAGAGAGAATGTCATCATCTTCAGACAACTCGCCTGCACCTTCGAAAAACATAATCGTTTCATCAAATGCTGTTTGGTGCTCATCAGATTGTGACATCCAAAGCGCAAAAGCACGGTGCTGTGCTTCTGAACTAGTCTCGTTTTGCAGAACAGAGAACCAATAAGCCGCCTCTGAATAGACGTCTTGCCCTGTTGAATTATGGGGGTGCTGCGAGGTCATAACTTATCTCTCAGAGAGTTTAAACGTTTTAACGCGGTCATCATGTATTTCTCAACCGAACTGACTGATAGGCCCAATACATCCGCAATTTCACGATATTTTAGTCCTTCAAAACGGTTCAAAATAAAGACTTGTCGAACTTTTGGGGGCATCTTTAAAATCGCCTTTTTCACAAGAGCAAGCTCTTGACGACCCGCTAAGATTCGCGCTTGAGACGGCCGATCACAAAACAAAAGTGCATCATCAGCCTCAAGATGTTTATCTTCTTGTCTCGTGCGTCGGCGTCGGGCTCTGTCTTTCAACAGATTATTCGCAATCGTGAAAATATAGCCCTTCGGGTTCTCTAAACCACGCACATCGCCCTTACGAATGACACGCGTAAAAACATCCTGAACACAATCATTGGCATCTGCAACGCTCAGTCCTTGCCTAAGGAAATAACGTGTCAGAGGGCGCTGATAGGAAGCCGCCAAACTTTCGACCGACAAGTCTTTATCGGTGTTTTTATCTTGCGGCTTCTTCGTCATAAATCACGCCTCGTCAAAGAACTGCTAACGCTAGAACGTCATCCGCGCCCCAACCGTAAAGCGACGACCGCCATTGAATTGGTACTGTGTCGGGAAGAAGAAATCGACATTCCCATCACCAAATTGCGAACCAATACCTGAACGAATGTCCGCCTCATCTGCACTGCGTAGAAGGTCGTCACCCTCCACATAGAAAATCATACGAGGTCGATTGCCTTCTGCTTCAAGCGTATAAGAAGCACGTAAATCCAAAGTGTCAAATTCTGGAGTAATGTTATTCAAATTAAACTCATCATATCCTGTCGGTGAAGCCGATTGATACGTGTAAATAACACTACCCGAAAACGGGCCATCCTCATAACGTAGCGAGGCATTACCAGACCATCTATTTTGATTCAGCGCCAATCGATCTAACTCCAAGGTAAAGAGTTCACCATCATCATTTCTGGCTGTCTCTAATTCAACGAAATCACTTGTGGTATAAGTAATATTACCGAGAACACTAAAGTTCTCCAAAAACTGTGGCCAGCTTTCAGGAAGGAAATCTAACTGGCGAATAATCTCACCTTCAAATCCGTAAATATCTCCACCCTCTCCATTACGTGGTCTTTGTAAGAAAAACTCAGTATTATCTGGGAAGTCCAAGAGAGTAGGGTCAATTACTAATAATGGCGCTAACTCATCCAAAATTCTTTCTCTTAATTCAGAACTTGTTGCCTCATCGGCCACAAGTGTATTA
>CAYGSV010000015.1:0-21575 GCA_964352635.1 uncultured Algimonas sp. | reverse complement strand
AAATGATGGACGGTGAAGTCTCGCTAGAGTCTGAACTTGGAAAAGGCTCAACATTTTCAATTTGCTTCTCGCTTCCTGTCGATGAAGAGACTGAATTTGTGACATATGACAGCTCGGCAATTTCTGGCAAACGGGCTCTCATTATTGATGATATTTCGGTTAATAGGAAAGTTATTTCCGAACAACTCGAGAGCTGGGGGCTTCGCATTCATGGTGTGGAAGATGCCGTGCAGGGTTTAGAGGCACTTAAGAAGGCACAATTGAACAAAGATCCCTATGATATCGTTATTTTAGATTATCTCATGCCGGGTTTAAATGGGCAGGAATGGGCACAAATGGTGCAATCTAACAACTCAATTGATTGTCCCCCTATTGTCATGTTGTCATCCTGTGACCAATCGATCTCCACCCCAGAGCTTCAAAAAATTGGTATTGTTAGCCATGGTATCAAACCTGTGCGTGAAGCGCGTCTTCACGAAATGATTATAAAAGCTATTGGGGAAGCCGAATCTGGTAAGCCTCCAATGGCACAAAACGACATCGGCAAGATGCCCGAGCCTGAAACAAAGCCGCAGCTTGTTAAAGCTGACACGATAGAAGTTTTAGTGGCTGAAGATTTTGCTTTAAACCAAGACGTCGTCCGCCTGATGTTATCAGAGTCAAAGTTTGTACCCATTTTTGCCAATAACGGCAAAGAAGCTCTGGAGGCGTATAAAAGTGAACCCAACCGATTTACAGCCATTTTAATGGACGTTTCTATGCCTGTTATGGACGGATATGAGGCTTCACGTTTAATCAAAAATTTCGAGGAAGAGAACGCTCTAAAACCAACCCCTATTATTGCCCTAACGGGACACGCCTTAAAAAATGACAGACAAGCTTGCCTTGACGCTGGCATGGACGATTATTTGACAAAGCCCGTCAAGCAAGTCGAGTTATTTGAACGACTAAAGCACCACTCGAATGAACCAAACGGCCTCGCTGTAGCCGTTTAATTAAAAGGCAAAGATCTTATATTTATAAGGTTAAACGTTGAGGAAGCCTGAGACTTTATTCCGCAATTGGCTTGAGGAGTAGCATCCAATAACTTTCAGAAAGGTCGTATTGTCAACTAAGTCTGATAACGCCTTTTCGCCCATCTCAGAATATCGATTGATAGCAATATCAATATAAAAGGTTGGAGCCGTTCTCATGCCAGAAACCATATATGTTTCGAGTTTAACGACATTCACACCGTGCATCGCAATGGCATTTAAAGCTTTTAACAAGGCCCCTGGCGTGTGTTGCACCTGAAAAATAATTGTTGTTAACGCACTCTCATCACTCACCGTTTGTGGATCCGCAGGTTTCCGACTTAAAACATGAAATCGGGTATAATTCTGTTCTGTGTTTTGAATGCCTTTTTCGGCCACAGACAGTCCATAAATCTCTGCAGCACGCTGCGAACATATAGCGGCTTTGCGACCGGTCTTATCCTCTGATACAACTTTTGCAGATGTCGCTGTATCTGATAAACTAATTGTTTCAGCTTGTGGTACATTCTTAGACGTCCAATCGCGACACTGCATCAGGGCCTGTTTGTGACTATGGACGATCTCAATGGAGTCATAATTACCCTCCTTTAAGACTTCATCCGAGGGGTTATTAACAGCAAAGCAATGAATAATTTCTACAAAATGCTCCGCAACAATACTCAAATTAATTAAATCGAGAATTTGATATAAATCTGCAACGCGTCCAGCAATAGCATTTTCTACAGGCACCACACCACGATCAATTTCCGAGCGCTCTGTGGCTTCTACTATGTCAAAAATAGTGGCATAGCCAATCAGCTTCGCCTTTGGGAAAAGTTCCTCCGCAGCCTGATGGGTGTAAGACCCTAAGGAGCCGAGAAATCCAATTTTTAACTGTTTGATACTCATTATTTGACCTTAACCTTCTGTCGTTCGGTACGAGCAACATCAATGACTTTCGATATATTGCTGAAGTCCGAATTAGCTGTCTCATCTGCCATCGTGTTTATAAACCCTGTAACGTCCTCTAAACATTGCAGCAATTTTTCTTTGTTATATTTAAAAATATCGGTCCACATTTCTGTGTCGCTTTGAGCAATACGTGTAAAATCTCTAAACCCACCCGCGCAAAAATCGAAGTAATCTAATCCCTGCTCAGTTCGAAATTCATGCCCCGCCTTCATATAGGCAAAGGCTAGAAAATGCGGTAAATGAGAGACATAGGCCATGGCGCGATCATGCGTTTCAACATCAGTAATCGTGACGGACGCCCCTAAGCTTTCAAAGAATGCACGAATTTTTTCGCAGGCTTTAGGGCTCGTATTTTCATTAGGCGTTAAAAACACTCTCCGCCCATCAAACATCTCCACTTGCCCGTTTTGCGGCCCTACAAGGTGACTGCCTGCCATAGGGTGTGCGGGCACAAATCTATCAAACTCAGGATCAGCAGTTTTCACACACTTCGCGATAACACCCTTAACAGACCCCACATCGGTAATGATGGTATCAGGAGATATATTTTTGATTATCTGGGGCAAAATATTGAGAATAACACCCACTGGGGTTGCTAAAACAACAATATCCGTATCAACTTCAATATCCGCAATTTTTTGACCCATAGAGCGGCATAAATTCTGCTTCTTGGCATAATCCAAAACCTTTGGATCTTCATCTATGGCTTGGATATAAATGTTTTGATCAGCGCGTAATGCAGATCTTGCAATTGAAGATCCTATGAGCCCGAAACCGACAATTGCAACTTTCACAGATCTATCTTTTTTCAGAAATCGGAAGATTGTAATTTCGCATAAAGTTAAGGTCACACAAATGTTTTGTGGCCTGTTCAAAATTCTTTAAAAAATCATCGACGCGTGTGACGTCCATATCTAGTTGAACGATATTTCGGGATTTCGTGCTTCTGACGATAACAGAGTCAAAATCTGAAACCTGGTCGAACTGAAAAACTAAATCTAAATCGTCCCGCATAACTTGCGTCGAAATTGAAGACTTTTGCGTAATGTCAAACTTTCTAAATCTATCTTCCCCATCAAACAAACCCCCTATCGATATGCTCGCTTCGGCGACTTCTAAATCATAAGATGAAAGAACACTTGTTGATGTTGTCTCAAGAAAGTCTCTGATTTCTTCAAAGCGAGTCATGCCCGCAATTTGTTCCCCGCTATCAAGGCGAAGAATGTGACACCAATTTTTGAGATTTTCAAATGAAGCAAAGCCGCCGCCCAATAAAGCCCTGCCGTAATTAAGAACCCCATATGACTCTTCATCACTGAAACGTTTTCCAACACCGACCAAATCAATCAATTTAACAATTCGGCCAGAACCACTCCCGATCAACAAGTAATTTGTCAAAAGCATTGAACTAAAAACAACATCTAAAATCGTTTGGCTTGGTTCTGAAATTTTATACCGGACAAGTAGCAACCGTGAGCTGCCAGACTTTACAGAAGAGAGGTCTCCTTTCAGAGTTTCAATCTCTTCTGATGTATACGCGTTTGGCCCAACGCTTTTCTTACTTTTAGTTGACATATTCATAATTGCATCCGGCAATATAGTGTTCTCAAAACGGTTTAGTCTTCCCTTATAATACGCAGGAACACTCACAGTAAACAAGCCTCTAAATAGAGTTTGCATGCTATATTAAACTCAACTAGGGCTTATAAAAGACACAGGGGCGCGATGACATATGAACACAAACAAAGTAAACAGCGTTTCTGCTTTGGGGACGTCAATCGTCGCCGCAGTGACATTCGTAATCGTTGCGCCACGCATCGAAGAAATGGCAATATCGCTTCAGATAATATATGCCATATTCACGACAATAGGCGTCTTCGCTGTATTCAGTGCCTTTCAGTATTGTTTGTTACGTTATTTCCTCAAAGACATTTTAGGTAAGTGGTATTATGCCACAACACCCTTTGAGTTTTCATCTTATAAAGATGCAAATTTCGCTATTATGACGTTCTATATTTCTAAAAAGGGAAACCTTGATTACAAAGTTGATTTATACCCGAGTAGAAAGGGAATAGAAGTTTCTGGATCTGAGCGGAGTCGCGGTCAAGCTATCTCGAGAGCTTGTCGATATGAGGAAGTCAGCCGTCGTCTGGATTTGGTCTTTAGTGTCAATTATCAAGGTGAGACAGGGCAAGCTACGCGGGATGGACGCCTCTTTTTAAGATTTGTAGAAGCGGGTCACCTCGAAGGAGATTGGGTGAGTGAAGTCTCCGTCCATCTGGATGATAGCCTACAAGAACGCCAATTATCGACGGGCAGAATGATTGCAGATAGACCTGAGACCTTTTTCAAGACAATCGATAAAGAACTTAAGCTTGCTATAAAGTCTAATCAATAAAACCTACGCCCTCAATCAGTCCGTAGAACATTTTCAAATGACGCTTTTTAGAGTTTCCTTTGTGCTCAATCCGAATTAGAGGCAAAGCTTATGGCAAAGGCTTCCTAAGACACCTCTATGAGCTTTAAAGAATTTTTCGCTCTATTGATTATTTGCACAGTCTGGGGTCTGCATTTCATTGTCATCAAACTCGCGCTTGGTGAAGCGATTGATCCGCTTTTTTATGCGGCGACGCGAATTACACTCGTCGCCATTCTAACTCTGCCTTGGCTTCGTTGGCATAAAGGGCAAATGCTTTGGATTGGCCTTGGGGGGCTAGGGTTTGGCGCATTTAATTACGTTTTTATTTTTACCGGCTTAAATCTGACAACAGCGGCTGCGGGGGCTGTCGCGATAGAAATGTATGTTCCATTTTCCATCATTTTATCCGTCATATTCTTCAAAGAGCGGATAGGGCTTTGGCGAATTGTTGGAATATCCATGGCGTTTCTAGGGGTCATGATCATTGCCACCGCCAAACCAGGGGAAGCAGCAGGGCCTTATTATTTCGTCGGTATCCTCTTGATGATGGGCGCGGCAATGAGTGAAGCAATCGGTGCTATTATCGTTAAGAAAATCAAAGAGGTTGGCCCCCTGCAACTTTTATGTTGGTTCGCCATTGTGGGGTCATGTGTCTTATGGCCCATGACTCTTTGGTTAGAAGAGGGGCAGACGAAAGCGCTTGCAGAGGAAACGCGCCTCGCTTTCATTAGCGCGGTTCTATATTCCGCTATCTTAGCCTCCATCGTCTCACATGGCCTTTATTATTGGCTCCTTAAGAGACTTCCTATTCATACTGTCGCCCCATCGGGACTCATGATGACTGTTATTGCAGTGGCCGCCGCCGCTTTAATCCTGAAAGAACCTCTTACACCAAGGGTTGTCGGTGGCGTTCTTCTCACCTTATCGGGGATTGGCATCATCCTTTACCGCAACAGGCAAAAAACCGTCACCTCAGAAATTTTCGAAAAAGGGCCACCATGAGGTCTTAATAAAGTCTTAATTGGATTGGATAGTGACGATGTAAGAAAGAAAGGATCGTCATGCGGACTTATAGTTTTGAAAAATATGTTCTTATGAGTGTCCTTTTATTCTCGGCTTTAATCATGATTGCTTCTTAATCATAAAACTCCTGAACAAGATTTAACCCTTTCATCCCCTAATCCTATGTGCCTTCCCCCTTGGCGCGAGTGATGCTTCGGCTTATGGCTTAAGATTGAAACACTCCGTTGGTGGAGCAATATCAGAGGGTTACAACGCGAGTGAACGGGTCAATTACATATGACGCCCGTCTGCCTGATACTATAATCGGGGGGCGTTTCTCTCCTTATCATGATGATGACGTTATTTTGGATTTCATTCAGGATGACTCGCAACGTATTACGTCAATTATTGCAAGCGTCTTCGCGATTCATTTAGGTCTGTTTTTTGCGCTTTCGGCGAATTTTATTGTGCCTGATTTAAAGCCAGACGAACCTGACGTTTTGCCTGTTCAAATCGTAACCTTTGATCCGACACCGCCCGCAGAAGAGCCTGAGCCCGCACCGCCGCCAGAAGTCATAACACCGGCCATTCCTGCGCCTTCTGTTGCACCCAGACCAAAGCCCCGACCGACACCGCGACCAACGCCGCCACCGCCTGACCCTCAGCCTGAGCCAGAACCTGTCTTCACTCCGCCGCCGCATCCAGAGCCTGAGCCTAATCCTGAGCCTGAGCCAATAGAGGAACCCGAACCTCAAATCACGCCGCCACCCCCTGAAATCATCTCTCAGCCTGTCATTGAGCCAGACCCTATTATCGAGCCTGTGCAAGATCCGATTATAGAGCCTGAACCCATTATCGAACCCGAGCCTGTGCAAGATCCGATTATAGAGCCTGAACCCGTTGTGCCCGACCCTATTATCCAAGAACCGCTCGATCCTGTGATAGAGCAACCTGTTGAGCAGCCCATAGAACTCGATCCTATTATTGAAATTTTCGACCCAGTCCCTGAACCTCTACCAGAACCCGAAATAATAGAGCCCGAAATACTAGAACCTGAACCAGAGCCTATCATTGAAGAGCCTATTATTCAGGAGCCCTTACCAGACCCTGTGATAGAACCCGAGTTAGAGCCAGCCCCCTTCACAACGCCCGACGCGTTAGAGGAACTGCCCACGCCCGGGGTTATTACAGAGGAGCCCCTCCCCGACTTACCCCCCTTAGAGGCTTTACCGCCTGTGACACAGCCCATTGAGGAAGAGGTCATCACGCCGCCGACGCCAGAGACAATTGACCCGCCCGACGTTTTAGAACCTACGCCACCAGAGCCCGCTATCATTACGACAGCGCCGACGATATTGGCCTCACCCGATGCCCCCTCGACGCCAGAAGAAGCTGATACCGCCGTGCCACAATCGCAATCTAACCCATTAGGGGACTTATTGCGTCAACCCGTTGGGCTGCCACCCGCTACACCGGGTCGAGGTGGTCCGACTATTGCAGGTCCGATTGCTGGAGGCGGCAATGAAGCCGTACCCGGCGGCGGTACGCGCCGCGCCGCGCCTGGCGCCAGTGGATGGACGTTAGCCCCAAGCGGCAGCACAAGTCCGGGTGCAGGTTATGACGGTTTAATACTAGATATTCGTTGTCGTGAAGCCGGTCGCACACATGCAGACTGTCCCGAATATCTCAAAAAGTTCCAAGGCCGCAACTCTGCTGGCTGGGAACGGTTTGAAGGCATGGCCGGACGCGGCACGGATCGCGGCGAACAATCCCGCGGTATTAACAGAGCCGGCCGCGCCAATGGCGGCGTTATCGGCGGCGGTCAAAATATTTGGGTTGTGCCTTTGGGTGACAACTCGTTCAATAATGGCGGCCCTTCCACAACCATATTAGATGATGGGCCAGAAGTGAGCTTTGATCGAGAGTTCCTCAACAGACCCGTTATTGTTCAGCAGGATGGGGGTCGCCTAAGAGACCTCATCGTTCAACCCGACAGTAACCAAAATACACCCGACTGGATTTTGCCCGATACCTTGCCAGAGCAAACAGAAGGTGAAGATGAGAATGCTGTGCCTGATTGGATGCTTCGCTCACCGCCAGAATAGACAAATTATTCAGTCGAATGGGCGGCTTCGACTTGCACTTTTAGGCGCGCTAAAGCGGCGTCAAGCGCGGTTTCATAATCGGCTTTCGCACTCATCCCTCTTATGCGTCCCAAATAGGGAAAGCCGGGTTGAGGCACTTCAATTTTACTCAAAACCGTGACGCCTTCATCACTGTTTAAAATCGCATGGGTGGTTGTAATGTCTAGCCCTGAGATATTGACCTTTAAGACGACAAATTCACCTGTTTGGGTTTGGATGATTTCACGGCCACCAAATTCATATCTGCTTGGCCCGTTCTGCCAAGCTTGGTTTTGGCCAACGCCCAAGTCTGCGCCGCCAGTAATGACGCGCGTCTCTTCTAATTGGGCATCAAGCGCCGACCAATTGCGGTAACGCGTCAAATCCTCAAGATAGAAGTAAACATCGTCACTATGCGCGTCCATACTTGAGGAGCGCTCAATCGTTAAAGTCGCGGGTAGAAAATAGCCAAAGACACAAGCGCCAATGAACAACGCAAAGATTGTGAAAACGCTTCCAAAAAAGACTTTCATAACGGGCCCCCGCTTCCACTTTATATCAGTCGCGCTAAAAATCTATAGCCCAACCTTATCAAATAAGCGCGCGAGTCATCGTCTCTTGTGACTTGCGGCCCTCTCTCAACATGCCCATAAGTGATGTGAGTTAAATCGGAGATGAACATGCGTTTTTTTTTAGCGGAAACGTCCGACCCGTCCATGATGGAGAACGCCACAAGTTTCGCCATGCAGGGTTTGAATTTATTGGGGTCACTCTTTCTCTTTGTCATTGGATTACTGTTTATCCTCGCGGTTATTCTCTTTTTCATCGACATCACCCAGACCAAGGATACCGTGCGGCGCAATTATCCCGTCATCGGTCGGTTCCGTAGTCTGTTTTCAAAACTCGGAGAGTTTTTCCGCCAGTATTTCTTTGCGCTCGACCGCGAAGAAATGCCGTTCAACCGCGCCGAACGCGAATGGGTCAATGAAGTCTCTCAACATGGCTCTGATGTAGTGCCGTTTGGCTCCACCAAAGTTCTTTCGCCCGGCACGCCAATTTTTGCCAATGGCCTGTTCCCAAAACTCGATGAAGAACATGAAATGTGCCCGCCTTTTGTGATTGGGAAAGACACGCCCAATCCTTACTCTCCCAAGAGCGATTTTAACATCTCGGCGATGAGTTATGGCAGTCTATCTAAGCCCGCTATTCAGGCCCTCTCTCATGGCGCGTCTATGGCGGGGTGCTGGCTCAATACGGGTGAAGGCGGAGTCTCGCCTTTCCATCTCGAAGGGGGTTGCGACATTATCTATCAACTCGGCACGGCCAAATTTGGCGCGCGCAATGATGATGCGACGCTCAATGAAGATAAGCTCAGAAAAATTTGTGAAAACCCGCAGATTAAAATGATTGAGATTAAACTCTCACAAGGTGCAAAACCGGGCAAAGGCGGCATCCTCCCCGCGCGGAAAGTGAATGCCGAGATCGCAGAGATACGCGGTATCCCCGAAGGACAAGCCGCCATATCGCCCAATCGCCATGTGGATGCCGGCACAGCAGAAGAACTCTTAGACCTGATTGATCAAGTCCGCCGCGTGTCGGAACGGCCCACAGGTATTAAGTTTTGTATGGGCAATCCTGTCCCTATTATCGACCTGCTAAAAACAATCAATAAGCGCGGCAAAGCCAGCGCGCCTGATTACATAGTCGTTGATGGCGGTGATGGCGGCACAGGGGCGGCCCCTCTCCCGCTAATTGACAATACGGGTTTAACGGTGCGTGAGAGCCTCCCTCTCATGGATGATTTGTTAAAAGAACATGGCCTCCGCGACCGCATTGCTTTGATTGCAAGCGGAAAGTTGATTACCTCGGCTGATGTGGCATGGGCCTTTTGTGCAGGGGCAGATTTGGTCAACGCGGGGCGAGGCTTCATGTTTGCCCTCGGCTGTATCCAAGCGCTGAAATGTGATCAGAACACTTGTCCGACGGGCATCACCACACATAATCCGCGTCTTCAGCGGGGCCTCGATCCTTCAAACAAAGCTGTCCGCGTGATGAATTATGTTAAAAGCGTTCAAAAAGAGATTGAGATTATCGCCCATGCCTGCGGTGTAGATGGGCCACGTCAATTAACGCGTGAGCACCTCATGATTGTGCAATCTTCAGGACGCAGCAAACCGTTCAATCAAGTCTGGGACCGGTCCCGTTACGACGCATAATGCGTCACAATGATGTGATAGGCGCAAGGCTTGTTGTCTCAGCGTCAAAGACCATATCCTGCTGACACTTAAAAGAGAGACCTATGACTGATATTTATACACCGCCTAAAATTTGGACGTGGGACAAAGCCTCAGGCGGGAAATTCGCCAATATCAACCGCCCTATTGCAGGTCCAACGCTGGACAAAGACCTGCCCGTCGGGGAACACCCGTTGCAACTTTATTCTCTAGCCACACCAAATGGCGTCAAAGTCACGGTTATGCTCGAAGAATTATTGGCCGCCGGTCATTCAGATGCAGAATATGATGCGTGGATCACCAATATCCAAGAAGGCGATCAGTTCACGTCTGGCTTTGTTAGCGCAAATCCCAATTCAAAAATCCCTGCTTTGATGGATCACAGCGTTGACCCTGTTCAACGTGTGTTTGAGAGCGGCTCTATCCTGATGTATTTGGCTGAAAAGTTTGGGGCGTTCCTCCCCACTGACCATGCCGCAAGGACAGAAGCGATTTCATGGCTCATGTGGCAAATGGGCAGCGGCCCTTATCTCGGCGGAGGGTTTGGGCATTTCTATGCTTACGCACCAGAGAAATTTGAATATCCAATCAATCGCTTTTCTATGGAAGTAAAACGCCAATTAGATGTGCTTGATCGTCACCTTGCTGAGAATGAATATTTCGCAGGCTCTGAATACTCCATCGCCGATATGGCGATTTGGCCGTGGTATGGCGCGATGGTCAAAGGCGTACTCTATGAGGCCGCAGAGTTCCTCGCGGTACATGAGTATAAAAACGTCATTCGCTGGGCCGATCAAATTGCCAAACGACCAGCCGTCCAACGCGGCCGCCGCGTCAACCGCGTTTGGGGTGAAGAAAAAGACCAAGTCAAAGAACGCCATAGCGCCGCTGATTTGGATTAGCTTCGCTTTTTCGACCAGAACGGAGTTTAGCTCAGTGTCTTAAAATGGGCGAATTTAAGCCGCTCACCCAACCTCTGCTGTTGGCAAGAGCGGACATTGCTGTTTTGCGAAAGTAGTTTTTGTCTTATAGAGCTGGGATGAAACATCATTTCGGCGACTGGCTAAATAGAGACAAGGAATATTGGACTATCACACCCAATAGGGAGCGTTGGTCTTATAGATTTGAGAATCTATCAGATGCGCCTATTGAGAGTTCGATTTTGACAATTACAAAACAAGACTTGAATTGGGAGCGAATTTTTGAATTTGAAAACTTATCAGAATTGACTTTACATGAGGCAAGCAAACAACAGCTCGAATCCGTAAAAAAACTTGAAGGCCTAACGGCCTTGCGCGTCTCCCATGCGCGTCCAAAAACGCTTAAGTTCATTGAAGGGCAAAATAATTTAGAAGAGCTTGTATTGGAGTATGTCTCTGGTTTCGACGATCTGAGTCCGCTTACGGAGCTGCCAAAGTTAACTGCTTTGCATATGGAGAACCTTCGCCGCGTTAGAAACTTTGAGGGCTTGTCTGGGTGTAGGCGGCTAAAATGTCTTTCAATTTATGGCACATTGGATTGGAAACAGCCTATCGAAAGCTTGGATTTTCTAAAGGATCTATCTGAGCTGGAATATTTAGATTTTGGTTTCATCAACTTCTTATCTGGCTTTCCAGTTTTTGAACCATTGGCTTCCATAAAAAAATTAAACGAAATTCGATTGGGTTTAAGCGCAACAACTTTAGAAAATTTTGCTTATCTGGAAGCAAATTTTCCAAACATTAAAGGGGCAAAAAGAATACCATATCGAATTATTGAAGAACAAAATCGCAAGATAACGACTAGAGATGTTAGGGGGAGAATGCCTCTGGAAGAATTTAAAGCTATACCTGATGCTTTCTTATCGGATGAAGGAGAACGCTATATTTATGAAGCTCCTCAGCTATACCTCCTTGGCAAGGGAATTAGATATTATTCTGGCCCTATCGAAAAAGTCATGCAGCGCCGTGATGAGCATAAAGCCAAATATGACCAACTTGTTCAATCATTTTCAAATTAAGTTTGGCTCTAATGTCTGCAATATGGAAAGTCAGAAATTACTGGGTGTCCTTCTTTGGGCGGTTTAAGCCGCTCGGCTAATTTCAGCCATAAAAAAAGCGACCTGTATAAAATACACAGGTCGCTTTTTTTAAATTTTTTAGCCTTATTCGTCGTCTTCTAATGTCGCCAAAGCCGCTTCTGACATTTCAAAACTGTGAAAAACGGTCGAGACATCATCAATGTCTTCGAGCGCATCATTCAGACGCATAACCGCCGCCGCTTGATCTGGATTATCAATTTCGTTTTGGGCTTTCCAAACCAAGTTCACAGACTTCGCTTCGCCAAATTTCTTCTCGAGCTCCGCCGCAACAGCACCAAGGTCATCACGGGCCGTCCAAACCGTATGCACGGGTTCATATTCATCCCACTGATCTTCTGACGCTTCATCTGTTTCACAATCATCAGCGCCTGCTTCAATGGCTGCTTCCATCATCGTGTCTTCATCAGTGACGTCGAGGGGATATTCAATTTTACCCATTTGGTCGAACATGAAAGCCACAGAGCCTGTTTCGCCGAGCGCGCCGCCGTTTTTAGAAAAGGCCGTGCGCACTGCCATCGCCGCGCGGTTTTTATTGTCCGTGCTCGCCTCGACAATGAAACCAATCCCGCCGGGGCCAAAGCCCTCATAGCGAATTTCTTCATATTCATCCCCGTCACCGCCGGCGCCTTTATCAACCGCGCGTTGGATATTATCCTTCGGCATAGATTGGCCTTTGGCGTTGGCAATCGCCAAACGAAGGCGCGGGTTCATATCAGGATCAGGCCCACCAATTTTGGACGCAATCGCGATATCTTTTGCGAGTTTTGAGAAAAGCTTAGACCGTAATTTATCCTGACGCCCTTTGCGATGCTGGATATTGGCCCATTTTGAATGACCTGCCATGGCGAGTCCTTTTTATTTTAGTCGAATTTGCGCGGTTATTAGCAGATGAGGCGCAAGGGGCAAGCCATAGGTTAATATGCACTGAAAATGACGAAATCTATGTATAAAACTTAATAAAACTATATAACGGTAGGCTAAATCAAACCCTTTATGCATGATGTGGGCGTATATAGGATAAGTCAGATTAGACCGAATAAGGGAGGCTGAGATCCAAATGGATCAAGAGTCCGCACATATGCGTGGCGTTCTTGATGTTATTTCTGACATTGAGAACCAAGAAACGGCAGAAAAAACGTTCCAAATCTTTAGAACCTTTACACGGAGTTTAGGCGGGCGCTCCCTTGTCGTCGGAAAGATGGTCAACCCCATCATCGAGGGGCAAAATATTTCCGCCTTTGGTTTTGCCGACTGGCCAGAAGAATGGCGAAAAAAGTGGATCAAAGAGAACTATATTATTCATGACCCCATTTCTCAATATGCGCTCAAAACACACACGACATTTAATTGGGAAGACGCTTTTGAACACGCGACTGACTTTGGTAAACGTGTTTATGAAGAGGGCCAACAATATATCTCTGCACATGGTATAGCTATTCCCATTAAAGCAGGACACTTACCACCAGGCATTGTCTCTATCGGTTTTGATGACGGTCTGCCTTCTCCGCGAGATACCTCTATGTTAGAAATGGCCTCAATTCACTGCTACACGCATTTATTGCGCTTGTTGGACACGTTAACACAACCTGCAGAAGTCGAAAAACTAACGAAAAGAGAGACGGATGTTTTAAACTTCGTTGCGGCAGGCAAAACAAATTGGGAAGTCGCCCATATATTTGGCATTAGCGAACATTCAGTCGCTCAACATATGAAAAACATTTCTCGCAAAATGAACGCCACTAACAGAGCGCACGCCGTTACCCTAGCGATTAAATCAGGGCAAATTATCGCCTAATTCTGTCAATACCCATAATTGGGTATATCGACAAAATTCGCACTGTCTTAACTCCAAATCAAATGGAGATATAGACATGATACATATCGTTACAGAACAAAATCGAGAACTCTATGCTGACGCTCTAGAGGACATGTTTCGAATGCGTTATCGCGCCGCCGTAGAGGAGATGGGTTGGCGTATTGAGATAGATGAGAACGGTCGTGACATTGATGAATACGACTACCCTGACACAATATATATGCTGTATTTCAACCCTGATGGCAGCGTAGGCGCCTGCGGACGTCTTAATCCTTCCACGCGCCCTCATTTGTTAAGCGAAGTTTTTCCAGACATGTGTGACGGCGGCGCCCCTGCAAGCGACACTATATTTGAATACTCGCGCTACCTCGTAGAACGAAAAGGCAAAACGCAAAAAGAGTTTATGAAAGCCTGGATGCTTATCACGCAAGCCGTCAATGAGTTCTGCTTACAAAATGGCATTGAGAGCGTCAGTTGGCTGGCCAGAAAGCGGCTTTATGGCCTCTCAACATATCTCTGGAAGACAAAACCTCTTGGGCTCCCGAAATATTACGAAGACGACCAAAAGGAATATATCGCGGCGATTTCAAAAATGGATGCAGACGGATTATCGCGGGTACAAAAATACTCGAAAACATTTGAACCCGTTGCCAGTTACGTTGTTCCGTTACGGTTTGCGCCAAAACCTGGCCCGTTAAAAATCGCCTCTTAGCGCAATCGTTCAAATCCTTTTCACAATTAAATCACAAAGACAGGGTGCAATCATGGGACTACAATTTTCAGAACCCGTTCTAACAGGCGAGTCACTGCGTCAATACCAAGAAGATGGCGTCGTCTGCTTAAGGGGCGTGCTCAACCCACAAGAAATCGAAAACCTAAGACAAGGCGTGACCAAACAAATGTTAGGTCAGCATGGGCGTTATTCTGCCTATGATTTGGAAGACATACAAAAACAAGTTTGGTCAGGCGAAGAGACGATTGAAGTCGACGGAGACGCCGATCGTTTTGACATTGAACTCTTAGAGCTCATTCTAAAAACGGATCCTGACGCTCGTCCCATTAGGGATAAAGTTGAAGGTGAGGAAACGGGACGGTTCTTTTATGATGCGGCTGGATGGCGCTTTTATGATCAAATCAAATCCGTCGCCTTAAATTCAGCGCTGCCGCATATCGCAACGCAGCTTATGGACACGACTTATACAAATTTCTGGGAAGACACGACATTTGTTAAAACACCCGGGACAGGACAAAGAACGGCCTTCCATCAAGATTGGGGCTATTTTCAAATCGATGGAGACAAATGTTGCATCATTTGGGTGGCTCTTGATCCTGTAACAAAAGAAAATGGGGCCATGGAATATGTAAAGGGCTCTCATAAATGGGGGAAAAAATTTGCACCCAATGTGTTAATTGCACAATCTATTGATCCAACTTCACCTTATGAGAAAACACCCGACATCGAGGGGAATCGCGACGATTACGATATTATCTCTTTTGACGTCCAACCGGGTGATGTTATTATTCATCATGTCCTTACGGTGCATGGCGCAGGCGGGAATGTAACCGCCGACCGCTCTCGTCGTGCTATTTCCTTTCGTTATTGCGGGGACGACATACGTTATTTCGATAAGCCAGGCGCTGTCGAGCAGCCTTATGTCGATAACCCACCCCAAAATGGTCAACGTCTGACAACTGATGACTACCCCCTTGTTTGGGGCAAAGTTCCAACATGACCCCAAAAACATCCACATTACTGGGTGACTTCCTAGGCGGGCTGATTGAGACATCAGATTCTGGTGCAAATTGGGATGCCTTTGCCAATTTCTTAAGCCAGCACGGCATAAAGCAATGGAGCCTTATATCTCTGCCTTTGTTTAAAAACTTGATGCAATCTCAAGAAAGTAAGCCTTGTCTCTGGGAGACGTTAAATGAGAAAGGGTTTGTCAATCTTCACACCCTTCTCTCATCAGAAGACAGAGCACTGCTCAAAAGATCCTTGAAACAGATTAATGCAAATAAAAGTCTTCAGACGCTTTTAGAACAAGGTACTCTAACCGCGACAGACGCAGAAATAATCAAAAACATTTTTAAGGCAGATCAGACGAAATCAATTATGACGAAAACAATTATGGTGTGTCCTGCTTATGGCCCGCGCGCTAATAATATCTGCTTGTTCTATGTCCATGAAAACGCGCATCGAGACTGTTTCTCTTTGCCTATCTCGACGGCATTCCAATCCTTGCACAACACAAATAGTCGAATGATAGAAGCTCAGGATACGCAGCGAAAAAAATTATCGCCTCGTGAAATACAAATTCTAGAAGCCATCGCCCAAGGTAAGACAAATGCAGAAGTCGCAAAAGCCCTGCAAATCTCGCGATACACGATTAATAGTTATCTCAAAACGATCTTCCTCAAAATGGATTGCAAAGACCGGACAACCGCTGTTTTATCAGGATTGGCCCGTGGGGTTATAGGATAAGACCAAGACGACACTTTAGCTGTTGCCTTGGCCTTATATTTTACTTCGCCCAACGCACTTGAAGTTTACCCGTGGCTTCATCACCGCCGAGACCAACAGAGGCCCCGAAGGTCCAAGTGTCATTACCGCGAATAGCGATGGTGCCACCAAAGCCGACAGAATCGCCATAAACACCAACACCGCCAGACGCTGACATGGTTTCGCCACGTGCGAGATACATATCAGGGAGAGCGGCGACTGCCGCTAGGCCTTGCTCGAGATCATCCAATCTAATGTTATTATTCAGGATGCCTTCTGCATTCTGCCCAATCTGAACAAAGGCTTCGTCGATACGCGAGCTGTTAATCGCAATATCAGCGCGGTTGGCTGTGATATTGGCTGTGTTCTGATTAATCAGTAGCAGGTTAGACGCCGCGTCTTGAACATTCAGGTTCTGGGCCACGCTTGGAATAGCCGCCTTGATTGTACCGGTGTCCGTTCTCACGAGGTTGGTTCCAATCACATCAGAGGAAACAGTTTGTGCGTTAGACGCAAGGCTATCTTCACTAATAATGGCTTCTCCGCGATTATTGCTATCGACGACAGAGAACTCACCATTTTCGCTGACCGCCACATGAGAGGCTTCCGCAACAGGCTCTGTTGTCGCAATCGTCTCGGCAGAGACTGACTTAGACGTTGCAGTTGCAGTTGCAGGGGCAGGCGCAGATGTTGAAGCGCCAGTTGACTTGACTGTCCCCGTAGTCGCTTGTGCTGTTTCAACGGGTGTTGGCGTTGTGTCGACAGGGGCCGTGTCAACAGGTGCGCTTGAAACAGGACTGTCCAGTGACGCAACACTTGGCCCCGTTTCCAAAGCTGTAACGCGAGCTTCCAACGCCCCACCATCAGAAGCGAGGTTCCCGTTCGCATCTGTTGTGAGGATGCCTGTGACTGTGCCCTGTCTCGCCAGCGACGTCGCAGAGCTAATCCCTGGCATCACATAGGTCGTGGAGACCGTGCCTAACATCATCTGATTGGCCAAAGTCGTTGTCGCACCAAAGCCAATCGCGGTGGAGCTATCATCATCGGCTTCACTATCGCGACCGAGGGCTAATGCACTATTCCCGCTCGCCACTGCATTTCGTCCAATCGCCGTTGAGAAATTCCCAGACGCTTCGGCTTGTGAACCTAGAGCCGTCGCACTGCCCGCTGACGCATTCGCTTGAAGACCGACGGCGAGAGCCAAAGACCCATCAGCCGTCGCATCCCGCCCGATGGTCGTTGCACCAAGGCCTGCGGCACTTGAACCGCGTCCAACGGCGGTGGCATTGTTCCCTGTGGCGCTAGATTGAAGGCCAATGGCAGAGGCCCCAGTCCCTGTGGCTGTGGACTGAAGACCAAGCGCCAGAGATAAAGTCCCGCTGGCATCAGAGTCGCGTCCAATCGCCACGGCGGCTAACCCACCGGCATCCGCTCGTGTGCCAAAAGCCATCGCATCATTCGCCGTAACGAACGCTTCACGTCCCATCGCAATACCGTTGTCTGCATTCCCTGTCGCAAAAGAACCAGAGCCCAGAGCCATGGAGGTGTCACCCGCCGCTTCTGCGCCTGCTATTAACAGTGAGTTATCCGTGTCGTCATAAACCGCACTGCCCAAAGCGATGGAGGCTACGCCAGAGGCGCGTGCAGACTCAACCTCAAGATTGCCAGACCCAATCGCTGTTGCACCTTCTCCCAGGCTTTGCGAACGCGTCCCTATGGCAATTGAGTTTAACCTCGTCGCATCTACGAGTCTGCCAATAGCAACAGCACTAGACCTAGGCGCATTGGCCTGTTCTCCTATGGCGATAGCACCCGATTGAGTATAGGAGTTTCCTCCTATTGAAATACCAGCGGAGCCTAATGAAACCGCACTATTTCCTAAGGCAATAGTATTAGATCCAAAATCAGTTTGGCTATTCGCACCGATAGCAATAGAGTTACTACCCTCTGCAACTATGGCATTCATACCAATCGCAATGGAATTCGAATCACCCGCATTAGAATTGGTTCCAATAGCAATAGCGTCAGATCCAAATGTTTCACCGCCTATCGCGATATTCCGATCTCCATTGGTACCTCCCAAAATGGCGATAGACCTATCGTTTCTTGCTATTCCATTCACGGCAAATGAATCGATGCCTAAGGCAGATGAATTTTCACCGATAGCAATTGAGTCCAGAGCAGAGGCGACAGACCGACGGCCAATGGCAATCGCGTCTTCAACAGATGCCAACGCACCTGTTTGCGAAGATGAAGCCCCGCCACCCCCTATAGCCACGGCGTAATCGCCAGTCGCTTGAGCGCCACTCGTCGCTGTGTTGCCGCCGCCTAAAGCCACCGCGCTTTGACCCGTTGAGTCCGTATGCGTTCCTATTGAGACCGCCCATAAATCTGTTGCCTCTGCAAACGTCCCCATCGCAATCGTTTCAGAGGCTGTTGCAGCGTTAAAGCGACCAATAGCGATGGACCCAAGGCCTTGAGAAGAGGTTTGAACGCCAAGTGCGATTGAGTTTATGCCTGTCGCGCTACTATTCGCCCCTAAAGCTGTACTAGATGAACCATTTGCTATCGCTTCAAAACCAATGGCTGTGGCCCTTAATTCTTCTGCCGAAGCGTCGTGACCAAGCGCTATAGAAGACCCGCCTGTTGATAGACTCCCACTCCCAATAGAAACGGACTGGGTTCCACTTGAATTCGCGGCATCTGTGCTTGTTAAACCACCGCCCAAGGCTATTGATGAGGCTCCGGTCGCAACTGCGCTACTTCCAAGAGCTGTCGATTGGGCCCCCGCAGCACGAGAACCCGCCCCTGTAGCGGTTGCTTGAACGGCTAATGCCTGTGAGAAATGCCCTGTGGCAACGGATTGGTCGAAGGTAGCACTTGTCCGAGAGCCAATAGCGATGGCATTTGTTCCAGAGGCGTTGGCATCGCTACCTAAACCTACGGCTAGATCTCCTCTTGCTGCTGACCCTGTACCAATCGCAATCGCCTCAACATCGTCGGCAAGACCGTCTCTGCCAATTGCGATTGTCCCTGAAGCTGCCTCTGCCCTGCCGAACTCACAAATAGCGAAAGCATCAAGTGTAGTGGCTCGCGAGTCAGACCCAATAGCGATAGCCGAGTTGCCAGAGGCAAAAGCCCCTGTTGTTAAATCACTCCCGCCAATGGCTATTGATTGCCTCCCCGTTGCGCTTGCGGCACTCGCCGTAGAAACCGCACCGCCAAGAGCAGTAGCATTTGACCCCGTGGCTTGCGCTCTCATTCCAATCGCGGTGGCATGCGGGCCTGTCGCATTTGTAAGTCGTCCGAGCGCAGAAGCGCCATCGCCAGACGCGGATGCAGAGCGCCCCAGTGCCGTTGCATTATCCGCAAGGGCATCCGCATTATTACCCACAGCCGTCGCACCAGACCCATTCGCAATTGTGTCCGCGCCCAGTGCAGTGGAATTGGCTCCAGTGGCCGTTGCTCTGAAACCACAGGCTAATCGTGTGTCAACGCCACCCGATACAGCACCGCCATCTGTATCAGAGCTATCTGCTCCGCCATCATCCGTCGTATCCAGCAAGCAATCCTCGGCATGCGCTATTTGCGGGGTGATGAGGAGATCCCCCGCAAATAGCGCTAATCCCGCGGTTGTCACCGCGAGCATTCTTTTCATCGATGCAGTCTGTATCTTTTTTGTTTCTGTCTTCGTTGTGTATGTCGTTGTTGTCTGTGTCATGGATATCTCCTCAGTTTGGTTCCACATTTAAAATTACGCCGCATCCGACGCCCCAAAACCGCGCTAAAAGTGCGGCTTTGAATGGGATTACGGAAACGGCTCGGAAACCCGGCCAAAAAAGATTCAGATTTTTTTGAGATGACCCTTGCACGCGCCAGAGTCTTTCCCCACATGCACGGCATTAGCAGTTCCATAGGGGGAGTGCTAAAGCTTATAACCTTTTACAATGAGAGAGTGAGACTATGAAATTTCGTCCCCTCCACGACCGTGTTGTCGTTGAACGTGTCAAAGAAGACACAAAATCTGCTGGTGGCATCATCATCCCTGACACAGCCACTGAAAAACCATCCGAAGGCAAAGTCCTCGCCGTAGGCCCAGGAACACGCGTTGACGGTGAATTTGTCAAACTAGACGTCAAAAAAGGCGACCGCGTCCTCTTCGGCAAATGGGGCGGCACAGAGGTGAAAATTGATGGGAAGGATTTATTGATAATGAAAGAATCCGACATCATGGGCGTAATTGGTTAGTCAGAGCAATCTGGACAAATCAATTTTCACCAACCGGGCGGAAGGAAAAGCGTTCTTTACGAAGTAAAAACGCGGCCTGAGCACCGGCCCCAAACTAACGAAACAAACCAATAAATCCTAAATAGGAGATTTCATTATGGCGGCTAAAGACGTCAAATTCGGGTCAGAGGCCCGTGCAAAAATGCTCGAAGGCGTGGACATCCTCGCTAACGCAGTAAAAGTTACACTCGGCCCAAAAGGTCGTAACGTTGTTATCGAAAAATCTTTCGGTGCGCCTCGCACAACCAAAGACGGTGTATCCGTTGCGAAAGAAATCGAGCTCGAAGATCGTTATCAAAATCTCGGCGCGATGATGCTCCGTGAAGTGTCTTCAAAAACAAATGACAAAGCCGGTGACGGTACAACAACAGCGACAGTTCTCGCACAAGCCATCGTTCGCGAAGGCCTAAAGCGCGTTGCGGCGGGCATGAACCCAATGGATCTGAAGCGCGGCATCGACAAAGCGTCGAAAGAAATCGCTGAAGACCTGTTGAAGAAAGCTAAAAAAGTCACGAACTCTTCTGAAATCGCACAAGTCGGCACAATTTCTGCAAATGGTGCATCAGACATCGGTAAAATGATTGCTGAAGCCATGGGCAAAGTCGGCAATGAAGGTGTTATCACCGTCGAAGAAGGCAAAACAGCCGAAACAGAGCTCGACGTTGTTGAGGGTATGCAGTTCGACCGTGGTTACCTGTCCCCTTACTTCATCACAGATGCTGAGAAAATGCGCGTTGAAATGGATGACCCGTACATCCTCTTGAACGAAGGCAAATTGACGTCTTTGCAATCTATGCTCCCCATCTTGGAAGCGGTTGTTCAGACAGGCAAGCCTTTGCTTATCATCGCAGAAGACATCGAAGGCGAAGCCCTCGCGACACTCGTGGTCAACAAGCTTCGTGGTGGATTGAAAATCGCCGCCGTCAAAGCCCCTGGTTTTGGTGATCGTCGTAAAGCCATGTTGCAAGACATCGCGATCCTCACAAACGGTACAGTGATTTCAGAAGACCTCGGCATCAAGCTCGAAAACGTCACTCTGAAAGACCTTGGTACAGCCAAGCATGTTCACATCAGCAAAGACGACACAGTCATCGTTGACGGCGCTGGCAAGAAGAAAGACATCAAAGCC
>CAYGSV010000014.1:0-22244 GCA_964352635.1 uncultured Algimonas sp. | reverse complement strand
GTTGTTGAGAAAGTCAAAGCCGAACGGGCGCGGCGGCAAAAGATAGAGGCGAGTTTGCCCCCGCCCGATGAGACGCAATATTCGCGGATTGAAGACCTCCCCCCACTTCACCCTGATGATGAAGCCTATTTGAAAGAACAATATTACGACCTCGCCTTTACCGTTATGATCCAGACTTATAATAAAGAGATGCAAGACAATAAAGACGACTGGCATGCGATGAATGATTGGCTCTGTGGTCGACGCAACCAGAGCCCATCCTCCAACACATCCCCCGAACACCATACCGAGCAAGAGACTAACAGTTGGGAGGGCATTACCCATAATGGCGACGCCCCGTGGGACACAGGCCTATTCCTAGACACACCCAGAGCCCAAAAATTCGCCGCACAAATAGAGGGAGATGCTGGGAGGGGGGCGCGATATAATAGTTAAATGAGGCAGAGAAGATTATCAGGAAACACTCTTTTAACCCTAAAAAGAAACGAGACCTTAAATAAGTTATATTAGTGTGTTTTTAATAAAGCACGGATAAAGAGCATGGAAAGAGTATTTGAAAACGCGGTTAAAGCAATGCTGATAATGAAAATTTTTATGTGGGCATTGGTAACATTATTCGGAGCCTTTTTATTGGCTCTGCCTGGGTTGTTTGGAAAGTCGCAAAATTCCGCATTGATGAATGACCTTGCCTCGGATGATCCTTATGCGTCGAGCGATGGAAATTCGGCAGATAGTCTCGCGCTCCGTCATTTATAAGAATACTCTTTAGGGCCTTCCCCCACTCCCACGACTAGCCATCTGTTTTCGTCAACACACAGACGAAAGCAGAGAGCCCGACCGCGTCTTCTGAGGGGCACATTTGTGAAAGAAGGAGGCGGTCGGGCATGAATTAAAAACCCAGTCGTTATCATGTGGGGCAACAAACGACCGGGCCGGTTTAAGCGTCTAATTAAATTAGGCGGCCTTCACCGTATCCTGTTTGACTGTATCGGGGCTCCAACGGTTTGCCGCAAAAGCTGCGTCAACATCTGTGGCGGCGATATGGTTGGTGTAATTGGAGAGGACTTTCAAACCCGTCCCCAGAACAACTTCTAAAACAGTTTGTTTTGTGTAGCCTGCGTTGAGAAGGGCCTGAATTTGATCCTCGGTTGGGTAACCCCGTGATATATTGACGACCTTAGTAAAAGTCCGAAGGGCTTCGTATTTGGGATTAGTCAGAGGTGTATCTTGACGCAACGAATCAATAACATCAGCGGGCACTTTCGCCCCTTGAGAAATCGTCGTGTGCGCGGCCATACAATAATCACACCCATTCAAAAGGTTGTTGGTCATTAAAATGATTTGGCGTTCTGTTTCAGAAAGGTCGGTTTTACCGAAAATACCCGAGAGTGTTTGGTATGCTTCTAATAAGGTTGGGGCGGTTGCCATTGTCGCAAAAAGATTTGGAACAAACCCGAGGGATTTTTGGGCCCCTTCTAATAAAGGCTGTGCTGCCGCTGGTGCGGTGTCGATAGTATGTGTTGTAAATTCTGTCATGACTGACTCCTGTTTAAAATGTCTTTTCCAATTCCTAATTGTCTTTATTGATTGATTGGATAAATATCAGATAGAGATTGTTTACCGTATGGTCAATTATAAAATGAGAGAAAATAATCACGGTTTCGTGAGCGAGGGAATAAAACATAAAAAGAGAGATTCTATATGCAAATAGCTTTGCAAATCATTCGCAATACTATTGACAATCATTCGCAACTAGAGTTTAAGGCGGTATGATTTATTGCGTGTGCAGACAAATTAATACGGAAAAAGTCGACTTTGCCGCCTCTTGCGGTGCAAAGACAGCGAAATGTGTGCTCGCGCATTATGGTGAGACGTTTAATTGCGGGAAATGTGCTTGCTCTATCCAAGATCGTCTTGCCTCTAAATCCGCGCAGAAAGTTGCACTTGCGGCTGAATAGCAAGTGCAAAGATAATTACTTAAACCTCTGTAAAACCTTCCCTAATTTTGTTACGTAGTCTCCAAAGAGACCGAGGAGATTTCTATGCGCGATAACCCAAAAACAATTGAGCATTTGAACAAGATTTTGAAAAATGAGCTAACGGCCATTAATCAATATTTCTTACATTCCCGTATGTTGAAAGACTGGGGCGTGTCTAAACTCGCGCAGAAAGAATATGAAGAATCCATCGAAGAGATGGAACATGCCGATTGGTTGATTGAACGTATCCTTTTCCTCAATGGCCTGCCCAACCTCCAAGACCTTGGAAAGTTATTCATTGGTGAGAATGTCGAAGAAATTATCGAATGTGACCTCAAAATGGAAGAAGTCGCCATCCCTGATTTGCGCGATGCTGTCGCCCATTGTGAAGAGGTGCGGGATTATGTGACGCGCGATCTATTTGCGAAAATCCTAACGAGCGAAGAAGAGCATCTCGACTTCTTAGAAACGCAACAAGACCAAATTCGTCTCATTGGTATTCAGAACTATATCCAAAATCAATCAGAGCCGAACGCGGCTTAATCAGCCCCTTAAGTCTTTGGGTGATGCCAGAGAAATATAAGAGGTGATTGAACTAACATGGGCCAGCGTGCCCAATACATCGCCATGGAAGGCCTTATAGGCCTCCAAATCTGACACTTCTACGCGGAGTAAATATTCAACGGCGCCCGTGATGTTGTGGCATTCACGGACTTCCGCCGCCGCCGCCATCGCCGCCTCAAACGCACGGGAATGACTTTTAAGGTGCCCCGAAAGTCCAACCATCACAAAAGCTGTAACGCCCGCCCCTAGTTTTCGCCGATTAATAACCGCCCTGTATCCTTCTATAATGCCACGCCGCTCTAGGTCTTGAACACGCCTTAAACAAGCCGAAGGAGAGAGACCGACCTTTGACGCCAACTCCGTATTAGAAACACGCCCATCATGCTCGAGTGCTTGCAATATTTGCTCACTTACTGAATCAATTCCTACCATATGTTGCAATAATAATCCTAAATTTGCGTCATTTGCAACAAATTAAAGCCTATAACGCATTATACTTGCGAAAAGGGAGATCGCAAATGGCATCACTAAACTTATCAGACTACGACATGTCAGCCGAACGGGGCTTCTTAAGCCGCTTTAATCCCGCCGACATTACTTTGTCAGGCCAAATGGCAGAGGCCAGAGACATCGCTCTCTCATTGCCTGACACTCTACCTTCTGGACGCATAAGGCATATCTTAGAAACGCGACTGCCCTTAGTTTCAGAAGGCACAATTAAAGCGCTTTCAGATGAGGAAGCGCGCATGGCTATGGTGCATTATTCTTTCATGGTGCAGGCCTATGTCTGGGGAGAACCAGAGGCACCGAAAAGCTTGCCCCCTTGCCTCGCCATACCCATTGTTGCTCTAGCGGATCATATCGGGCAGCAACCCCTCCTCCCCTATAGTGGCTATGTCTTGGATAATTGGGGCCTAATCGATCCTGATGGGCCTATAAATCTTTCGAACATTTATATGATTCAAAACTTTCTGGCAGGCCAAGATGAAGCTTGGTTTGTTCTTATTCACGTTGCAATTGAAGCCCGTGCAGGCGCCTGTTTTAACTTAATTTCGCCGCTCCTAAACGCGGTAAAAGAAAATGACATCGATGGTGCACAGGCTTTTCTAGAAGAGATGGCCGTTATCTGGGGAGACTTGAAAGCCATATTTGACCGTATGCCAGAGCGCTGTGACCCTTATATTTATTTCGAGCGGGTACGGCCGTATATTCACGGATGGAAAGACAACCCTGCTCTTCCCGGTGGTATTGTTTATGAAGGCGTAGAAAAATTTAAAGGCAAACCTCAAGCGTTTCGTGGGCAGACTGGCTCCCAATCTTCTATCGTACCCGTGATGGATGCTTTACTCGGCATAGGCCATGCGGCTGACCCACTTAAAGCCTATCTTGATCAGCTTCATATTTACCGACCGCCCGCACATCGTCGTTTCATTGATAATGTCCGCTCGCATAGCCGCCTTAGAGACTTTGTCATAAAAACAGAACATCGAGGCCTTAACGATGCTTACAATGCAAATGTCCAAGCCGTGGCGGATTTCAGATCCCGCCACCTCGAATATGCGGCGAGTTATATTAACAACCAACAGCGAAAGAATGGCGGCAATGATACCGAGGTTGGAACAGGCGGAACGCCCTTTATGAAATACTTAAAAAAGCACAGAAACGAAACACGGGACAATTTATTAACAGTTTGAAACAAGCGATAGGCTTATACAGCCTGTCCATATAATTTGACAGTTTGGGGGAGAACGCTTAGGCCGCGTTTAAATTTACTGACCGTAGCGGGTCGTTTCCCCTTCGGATATGTATGACTTCCTTTTCAGAGCTAAACTTAGCTGAACCTTTAGATCGCGCTTTACGCGATCTTGAACACGCGACCCCTACGCCTATTCAAGCACAAGCCATCCCTGAGGCTCTGAAGGGCCGCGACATAATGGGAATTGCGCAAACAGGAACTGGCAAAACAGCGGCCTTCACTCTGCCAACCTTGCACCATATTTTCACAGAAGAAAAAGACCCCCCGAAACGCGGTGCGCGTGTTCTGATCTTGGCACCCACTCGGGAACTGGCTGATCAAATCGCCGTGTCTGTCCGAGATTACGGACGGCATATGACAGATTTGTCTGTCTCTTGTATTTACGGAGGCGTCCCAATCAACAGACAGATCAAGAGGCTCGTTTATGGCAATGACGTTATCGTGGCGACACCTGGGCGCTTAATAGACCTGCTTGATCGCAAGGCTATGCGCATCGACGAAGTTGAAGTTTTAATCTTGGATGAGGCCGATCAAATGATGGATATGGGCTTTATTCACGCCCTAAAGAAAATTGTCCCGCTCTTACCAAAAAAACGGCAAACGCTTTTCTTCTCAGCAACGCTTGCGCCCGCCATTAAAAAGCTCTCGCAGCAGTTCCTGACGGACCCTGTCCACATCTCAGTAACGCCCGCAAACACCACTGCGGAAAAAGTCGAACAACGCGTTTACCGCGTTAATCAAGCTGATAAACAAAGCCTATTGAGCGTTGCTCTGTTAGACGAGGCTGTTGGACGGTCATTGGTTTTTACTCGGACCAAACATGGCGCAGATCGTATCGTCAAGCGCCTCGCGCAAGTCGGTATCTTAGCCGTCGCTATTCACGGCAATAAGTCTCAAGGCCAGAGGCAGCGCGCCCTAGAAGATTATCGTTCGGGCAAAGTAAATATATTGATCGCAACAGATATTGCGGCGCGGGGTATTGATATTCCTGGCATTACCCATGTCTTTAATTATGAAATCCCCAATGTGCCCGAGCAATATGTTCACCGCATTGGACGGACAGCTCGAGCGCAACGCTCTGGCATTGCGGTCGCTTTTGTCGATAAATCAGAACAAAATTATCTGCGTGATATCGAGAAACTTCTGAAAAAGAAATTACCTGAAATGGATATGCCTGCGGATATGATGGAGAAACTATCCGAGTTAAAATCACGAAAGCCCTTGCCGCTACCCGAAAAGCCAAAACCCGATCCTCGTAAAGGTCGTGGGAAATCGAAAAAGAAAGCGCGTTTTTCGAAATCAGAAAAAGCGAAAGACGGCAAACCTCAGAATAATCGCTCCCATAGTAATGATAAACCCAAGAGGAATGATTCCAATCAGGGTGAAAACCAGAGTGAAAATAGCAATCGACGTAGCGAGAGCAAACCAAAACAGAGCGTCGAGAAGAAATGGTCAAAACCTAATCAGCCCGAGCGCACACGATCTAGAAAACCCGATGGGCAAAAGCCTAACGCGGAACGCTCCCGCTCTGACAAGTCACGTTCCGATAAACCGCGCACTGATAAACCAAAATCAGAGCCTTCGGCTGAAGGCCGCGCTGCACAGTCTTATTCCGGCAAAGGTTATCGCGGAAAATCTAGTGGGAATAAGCCACAAAGTGGGCCAAAGAAAATGAAACCCAATCGCGCGAAACGCAAAGCCAATCGTCAGGCCGCAGGTAAAACTAAACCGCGTTAGGCTTTCGGTTTATTCCAAAAATTTGTCGCCCATAAAATCAGGGCGATGAGCGGGAATTGTAAGCCAACGCGAAACCACAATTGAAAATCTGTGAGGTCACGACCGTTAAAGGGTATGTCAGCCATCGCCACATATATATTGGCAGGCAATACGGCGAGTAGAAATAAAGAAAGTAAAACTCCCGTTTGTCGTCTCACTTTTGACCACAACAACCCTGCCGCAAAAACGATTTCCATAACACCCGTCACTTGCACAATTAACTCAGGGAAAGGTAGGAAAGGCGGGACGATTTTCGCAAACTCTGCCGTCGCCGTAAAATGTGAGACACCCGCAGCGAAGAAGAACAAGGCAAGCAGCACACAGAATATTAGCTTTAGAACCGCCACCAACTTCATGACGGTAACAGTCCAAAAATAGCCCGCGCCCCGTCGGCGTCCTTGGCAATCTGATCTTTGAGCGCATCAAAGCTTTCGAATTTTTTCTCTGCTCGGATAAAGCTGCGGAACCTGACAGCAATATGTTGCCCGTAAATGTCACGGCCAAAGTCAAGGATATGTACTTCGAGACGCGCCTCTTCGCCGCCGACAGTTGGGCGATTTCCAGTATTAGCGACGGCAGGCCGCCAGTCTCTCTCACCATCAAGACGGACTTCCACAGAATAGACACCAAACTTAGGACGGACGAGATCCCCAAAATCAAGATTAGCCGTTGGGAAGTTAATTGTCCGCCCACGTTGTTCCCCTTTGGCGACTACGCCGTCAACAATCCACGGTCGGGATAACATATGTTGGGCGTGAAAGACGTCCCCCGCCTGCAAGGCTTTGCGAATTTCTGTGCTGCCGTATTTGCCGTAGAGATGATGCAAACCGACAGGCTTCATCGGCGTGACACCAATACCACGCTCCGCACACAGACGCTTGAGGCTATCTACATTTCCGCAACGGTTTTTTCCGAACCCATAATCTTCACCGACCACAACATGTTTAATGCCGAGACCTTGATGGAGGACTTGTTCAACAAAATCCTTGTCATCCATATCGCGGAGCTCATTGGTGAAAGGAATTTCATATAATCGCTCAACACCAAGCTCGCCCATAACTTCGGCACGGATGGCGGGCGTCATCAAACGGAAGGGCGGAGCGTCTGGTTTAAAAAACCGAAACGGATGCGGACGAAATAACCCAATGCCCATGGGGAACTTCAAGTCCTTCGCAATGTCTTGGGCTGCTTTAATGACAGCTTGATGCCCACGATGAAGCCCATCGAAATTACCAAGCGCAATTACAGCGCCTTTATCGGCGGCGTCTAAATCCTGATAGCTTGTGAGAGTTTTCACGGGAGAGGTAGACGCTTATTCAGTTGGTCGCTTTTGTACAAACACGCCCGCGTCACCGCGACAAATCTTTTTACCATCGACTTCGCAATAACAGGTCATTTTCACACGGCCTGATCGTTCATTAATTTCGGCAACTTCAGCAACCGCGATGACTTCATCCCCGATAAAAGCGGGCTTACGGAACCGTAAGTTTAACTCAACAAAAAGCGCCCCCGGCCCAGGAAGATCATTGCCAAGAACTGCAGAAATAAAAGAAGCCGATAAAGCGCCATGGGCGATACGTTGACCAAATTGTGTCGTCGCGGCAAATTCAGCATCGACATGAATGGGATTATGATCCCCCGTAATATCTGCGAATGTATTTATCATCTCTTCTGTAATGATAGCCGTCGTTGTCGCGCGCATGCCAACAGACAAATCTTCGAGATAATATTTTACAGTCTCAGTCATAAGTCTCTCTATTCTTTAGCTCTACGCGATACCATTCCGCGCTATCAATTACCACGATAAATTCGTGGCCATGTATCGCGATGTAATTTTATGTTTTTGCAAAAGCGATTTAAATTTCTGCGTGGTGTCTCCATGCAGACCGTCTTGAATAAAGAGGCAGTCATAGCCTTGGTCTTGGGCCCCCAGTAAGTCGGTGAAGATATTATCACCAATACAAAGAACCCGCTCGACATCAGGAACATGGCCAAGCACTTCACCCAGCCAAGCACGAGAGAGGCGATAAATCGGATCATGCGGTTTACCAGCATAGACAACGCGACCCCCCATTTTTTCATATTTCTGGGCTAGGGCGCCGCCGCAATATACAACCTGATCACCAATGCGGACTTTGACGTCAGGGTTGACGCAAATAAATTCGAGGTCACGGCGCAAGGCTTCTTGTAAGATCTCTGTGTAATCATCTGGTGTTTCGTCATCCTCAAACAACCCCGTACAAGAAATAAATTCTGCCATATCGAGGTCGGAGAAATTCAGCTCTAGACCAGCATACAATCCATCATCCCTCTCTGGCCCGAGTTTAAACGCAGGCCCTGGTGCACGACGGGCAAGTTCATCAATCGTAGCATCTCCAGAGGTGACAATGGCATCCCAAAACCCACCGGGCACACCTATGCTCCCAAAACTTTCAGGAATAGAAATGCTTGGTTGTGGGGAGTTAGAGATCATGACGACGGGGCCGCGCTCTTCACGGAAACGCTCCAAAGCCTCACAAGCCTCGATATAAGGAGCTTTACCATTATGAACGACGCCCCAAATATCACACAGAATAGCGTCATAATCATCCGCGATATCTGCCAAGCCAGACAATTCCTGAAAGTCGTCGTGAAGATTGCTCATATTACGTCCATAAAAAGGAAATGCGCCTATTGAACGCGGGATAATCCCTCTAACCGATAAGAGCAAGAAGTCCTTTGAGACCTAAGGGCTTTATGGGGCGACATCATCAAAAACCCATGTTATAAAAATGACAGGTTTACACGGGGCAGATGTTGAAAGCCATTATTGCAGAACTGAGAAGGCGAAATGTTTTCCGCGTGGCGGGAACCTATGCGGTTGTCAGTTGGATTATGGTCCAGATTGCCGCCATTACCACAACAAGCTTTGGCGCACCCGATTGGGTGATGAAAATGTTGATTGTGACATTTGCTCTCGGCCTACCCATCGCCCTAATTTTGGCTTGGGCTTTTGAAATGACGCCTGAGGGTGTTAAGCCAACAGAGTCGATTTCCGCAGAAGACAGTATTGCGGCTCATACAGCACGGAAGCTCGACTGGGCTATTTTATTAGGTCTCGTTATCGTGGCGGGCCTCATGATAATGTCGCAATTCTTGCCGCGAACAAATACGCCACCTAGCGTTAGTGCCATCAGTGAGCTTGAAACAACGGAGGGTCTGGCTAACAATTCTAACTCTATAAATTCTGAAACTCCCACAAGCACACCCAACTTTGACACGGGCCAACAATCCATTGCAGTATTGCCTTTTGATGACTTTTCGCCAGATAAAGACCAAGACTATTTCGCAAAAGGGATTTCAGAAGAACTGCTAAATGTTTTGGCGCGCATTGACGGCTTACGGGTCGCGTCCCGAACGTCTGCCTTTGCCTTCCAAGAACAAGATAAAAGCGTCGCAGAAATAGCGCAGGCTCTCAATGTCGCGCATATTTTAGAAGGCAGTATTCGTAAGGCAGGAGACACACTACGTATCACGGCTCAATTAATTAATACATCAACAGATCAGCCCGTTTGGTCGGATACTTATGATCGCCCTCTCTCCGCCCAAAATATCTTTGCCGTACAAGATGAAATTGCGGCGGCGATTGTCAATGAATTAAAAGGACGCCTCTCATTTACACCCGAAGGCTCCAAAGGACGAACCGTATCTCTCGAAGCTTATGAGCTTTATTTACAAGGCTTAGAGAAAGCGAAAGTCCGCCTCCCGGAACCATTGAACGAGGCTATTGAAAAATTTGAGTCCGTGATTGCACTCGACCCTAATTATTCACAAGCCTATTCAGGTCTCGCCGATGCTTATATGTTGTCCTATATTTATGGCGGGCAAGAGCGCGGCGCAGCCCAATCTCAAGCCATCAAAAATATTGACCGTGCCTTAGCCCTCGCCGCGAACTCAGCAGAAGCCCTCTCTAGTCGCGCCATGTATGCCCATATGTTTCGCGCAGGGCCTAATGATGTTGCGGAATCAATAAATTTTGCGAAGCAAGCCATAGACGCCAATCCCAATTATTCAGTGGCTTATCATCGCCTTGGACAAGCCTACGCTACACAATTCGACTATGAAGAAAGCCTAGCCGCTTTTGAAAAAGCCCGAGAGTTTGATCCCTTATCGCCTTCAATCCTAAGCAGTGTCGCGAGGCTTCAATATCTTCTAGGCGACTGGAAGGCCGCAAAATTAACGTCTCTGGACAATAAAAAATGGAATCCCAATCAACCAACTGCCTATATATATCTTTCAATCTTTAATTATGCCGAAGGAAATTATGCTGAGGCGCATAGTCTTGCAAAAGATGCACAGGCCTTAAATCCACAGGACACTACTCATCCGGTGATTTTGCAAGAAATCTATCTCAAAGCTAAAATGTTCACAGAAGCACTGGCAATTAAAGTCAATGAAGATATTTTTCCCAATGCAGGACAAAATGCAATGGTTCGCGCCATCATTGCGTTAGATGAAAATGATATGCTGAATATCTCGACACTCATTAACGCCATTGAAGATGATAATCCGAACGATGTAGAAGACACGAAACGCGCAGGACAAGTTCATTATTTAATGGGAAATTATTCTGAAGCTTTACCTTTATACAAAAAAGCCATTCAAACTCAGAGCCTAAAGGACACAGATGCAGATATTGACAACCTCCTTTTTATGGCACGCGCAGCCGTTATTTTGGAGCAAGAAAACGATCCCGACGCCGCTATATTTCGAAAGAAAGTCCAAGATTATTTCGGGGCTTCTACTTATCAGGATTATGAACGACAAAGAGAGTTATGGGCGGGCGCTGTCATTGCGGCAACGAGCGACTCGCCTGAAACAGCGTTCCCTTGGCTAGAACGCATGTTGGACCTGAAACAGGTAGATATGGTTTTAATAGAGCCAGCTTTTGACCAACTCCGCAACAGAAAAGAATTTAGTCAACTAGAAATCCGCATGGAAATGAATAGAGTCTCACTCAGAGAAAAACTTTTGGATCAACTTTCAAATCCTAAGAGTAATTGGCTAATCATTGAAAACTAGAGCGCTTTAATACGACCTATCAAGCATTGAATATGGTCATCTTTTCCGTCGATATCGTTCAATCTGATAAAAACATCTAACACAGTCAAAGCGACTAGCCTTTGTTCTGTTTTAGTCTTAGCGGTGTAAGAACAAATATGCTCTTCTAGACTTTCTAAGCTTTGAACAAGCTTCATATGCTCTTGTTGAAGTTTTTGGACTCTAGTTTTTGGCATACTTTCATCGCTGTAAGCCTGTTTCATATCGACTTCAAACTCGTCAATTATTGAAATCAGGAGAACTCTGTGTTCCAAAACCTCTGAGAGCTTTTTTTTATGCCTCCCCATAGATTGGCTTAAAACGTCGCGACCCGCAATTATGACTTTTTCTTCTAACGTCAAGGTTGATTCCCACATTTGAATTTTGCCCTAATGAATGAATCTACTATTTTCTTACTTAGTCATAGATTTAACATGTAAAATACAGCATTTGATATGTTAAATATGAATGGTATAGTGAAAGGCGTGGTAACATTGCAGAGCAAAAGCTGAGCTATAAAACATACATGCAAGACGAGATACAATTAGAACTTGAACGCATACTCAGCGCGCCCGCTTTTCAAAACTCAAAACGAGTTTCTGACTTGTTGGAGCACATAGTAAAAGCATATCTTGATGGCAGTTCAGAAAAGCTTAGCGGAATAACAATTGCCCAAGATTTATTTAATAAAGGCGCTGACTTTAAGCCATCTAAAGATCCAGTTGTAAGGGTCAATGTTGCTAGACTTCGAAAAATGCTAGCGACATATTACAAAACTGAAGGCGCCTCTAACCCTCTGATGATATCTATACCAAAGGGCGGTTACATTCCCAATATTAGTGAGGTAAAAACCGTTGATTCAACACTCCCCTCCACTCAAAGTTGGAAGCATACATCACTCACGTTTGGCTTATTTGTTCTCTGCGGACTTTTAGCAATTATAGCTTTTGATAACCTTCAGTCAAAAAAAGAAACTCCTCAAAGTACAGCTTCGCCAGCAATCGAACAAATCGAAAGATACCCCTCTGTCGCTGTATTGCCATTCGAAAACCAAACACTAAATCCACGTTTTGATAATTTGAAAGAAGGCTTCCAAAGGCAAGTTACTGTCGACCTATACCCTTTTCACGTGATCCGAGTTCTGAAAACAAATGAAAGTCTGGAAGGCTTATATTCCCAAACTGACAATCAACCTGATTATGCCATCACGGGGTTCATCAAAAACCTAGAAGAAGAAATTAATGTCACGCTTCAACTGATCGACATAAAAACAAGAAGTGTTATTTTAACTGAAAATGTGCGGCGAGCATCTGATGGGTCGCATTATTATGATGTTTTAACGGATATATCCGCGGAACTGAGTAATAATTTTGTCGGCCCCGAGGGTGCCATCGTAAAGCAAAAAGCAAATGAAATTAAACAACGCCTGTCTAACACGTCGCATATGGTGAAGGATTTAAGTGCGATTGAGTGTTTTAGTCGTTTTATGGATTACAGAGAAGTTAAAACGTTTCAAAAATTAGAAACCACCTATCAGTGTTTAGAAAAAGAATTAGAATATAACCCTGAAGACTCTACACTAATGTCAGCGCTTTCCACACTCTATTACGAAATAGGATTCGTTAATGCAAATCCCGACCTACTTAATCGAACAGAACGATTCAAAGGCGCAGAATTTGATTCCACAATCACCCTAGACAAGGCACGGTCATTTGCAAAAAAAGCCGTAGAAATTGACCCACGAAATGATATTGCTCATGGCTATCTTGCTGACATGCAAATGGCTGATGGTGATATTTCTGGAGCTCTAATAACCCTGAAACAAGCAATGGCCTCTAATCGCGGTAACCCCAACCATATTTCTAATACGGCTTTAGTGTTATCTTATTTGGGGAGGTGGGAAGAAGCTATGCCGTTAGCAAAGGAGTCAATTGCGAGAAACCCAGATCCAGAGCCTTATTATTATTTGCCCATGTTCTACCATGCTTTGGTTCATGGTGATGGAGAGAAACTTCAAGCGAATTACAATTTGCTAAAACCAATTATGGGTGAGCATATGCTCCTAATGTTTAGTTTTCTTAAGGCCAGCATGACAAATGATGAAGCTGAGCTCAAACTTTACAAAGAGGACGTACAAGAATGGGTCAATAGTAATGCTGAAGATCCTTTTTACGTTATCAAGTTTAGCGGTGGTTCTGACGAGATTTTTGCCGCGATGAAAAAGGAGTTTGAAAAAGCAGGTATCGTTTTTGTTGATTCGTTAAATTCAAGCTCTGTCGATTAATCACGTTCCTTTTCGCAAAGCCTCAATATTATCTTCCCAATTTTGGCCATCGAAATCAATGATTTTGGATGCGCTTAAAGTCCCGCCTACAACACATCTGAAATTCACGCTCCACGCCTCAGGATGGCTACGCGGGCGATAGAGGGGTTTAATCCCGCATGTGCGGCAAAAATAATGCTGTGCCGTGTGGGTTCCAAACGTGTAGAGCGCAAGGCGGTCTTGGCCTTGTATAATCTTCAGGTCAGCCTCTGGTACAAAAACGTGCTGATAACCCGTCATCTCACAAAGTGAACAATTGCAGTGGGTTACATCGACCTTTGCTGGCGCGTTGAAGGTAAAAACGACCTCCCCGCAATGACATTGCCCTTTATGCTTAATTCTTACGATCATATCTCACCATAAACGCTGGACGGCACATAGCAATATCAGCGATAAGGCGTTTATGTCAGACCATTGCCAACTCTATCTCTTAACCCCGCCCCGCATCCCAGATATGGACGTGTTTTTGAAAACCCTTGAGGCTACCCTCGCAGCGGCCCCCGTCGCGTGTTTGCAGATTAGGTTGAAGGACTTAGAGGATTCAGCCCTTATTCAGGCAGGAAAGGCTATAACGCCTCTGTGCCATCGCTTTGGCGTGAACGTTCTGATGAACGACCGTCCAGACTTGGTGGCAGCAATTAGTGCGGATGGAGCCCATATCGGACAAGACGATATGGACTATTTTTCATCTCGTGAACTGCTTGGCGGGGATGCCATTATTGGCGTAACCTGCCATAATTCTAAAAGCCTCGCCTTTGAGGCGGCTGAAGCAGGCGCAGATTATGTGGCCTTTGGCGCGTTTTTCGAAACGTCAACCAAAACGCCCAAAACCCGCGCCGAAGTGGAGATTTTGCAATGGTGGCACGAAGCCGTCGAAATACCGAGCGTCGCAATTGGCGGGATAACAACGGAGAATGCGAGCACCGTCATCGAAGCGGGGGCGGATTTTATCGCAGTCAGCGCGGGCGTTTGGGAACACAAGGATGGGCCCGCCGCAGCAGTGGCACAATTGTACTCGCTTTGCTTGGCGTATTTGCCCCATTAGGCACGAGCTCTATCGCGGCGGCGAACACCGCCATTACAACGACAGAAAGCCGTGCAAATTTTGAGGCGGCCTTAGAAGCTTATCAGAACGGTAAAACCTCCCGCGCTCTAAGCCTTGGTAAAACAGCCGCCCGTGCAGGCAATTCCGATGCGGCCGTTATGGTCGGGCATATTCTTCGCAAAGGCGAAACAGGGATTATTGACCTGACAGAGGCAAGGCGATTTTATGATATAGCCGCCGTCAAAGGTCACCCTGACGCGCTTATCGCTTTGGGCGAAATGGGTATTCGCAATCAAGGCGGCGTCACGCAAACAGACGCTATTTCTTATTTAACCCGCGCGGCAGAGGCTGGGCGTACGGACGCCATGCGCGCTTTGGCCGATATGTACCGCACGGGCCAAGGCACAAAAGCCGACCCTGAGCAAATGCAATACTGGTTAGAAAAGTCCGCTCAGAGCTTTGATAGCAAAGGCGCAAAAGCTCTAGGTGACAGCCTATTCGAGACGGATCCAAAAGCGGCCCTTAAAGCTTATGAACAGGCCGCCAATGCAGGCGACATTGAAGCCGCCTATATTGCAGGTGTTATGTATGCTGAGAATTTCGACATTCGCCCGAATGAGCAAAAATCTGCCAATTGGCTACGTATGGCCGCTGAAGGCGGACATCCCGCCGCCATGGCCGATTATGGCCTCTTAGTTTACCAAGGTGTTGGCACAATACGGTCTGAACAAGACGCGGCGGCTTGGTTTCAGAAATCTGCTGAAGCTGGCGATAGTGAAGGTCAGTTTTTATATGCCTTTACCTTGGCCAAAGGAGAAGGCGTATCACAAAGTTTTGAGGACGCTTATTTTTGGCTCCTGAAATCGATTCAAAGCGCCAGAGGCATTGAGGGCACAGACATATATGACCAAGACAGACAGGTTTTGAAAAAACGTCTTGATGAAAACGTTGATGCCAGTAGCCTAGCCCGCGCGAAAACACGGTTTGATAACGAATAAGCCCCATTAAATACAAAGCGTTTTATGCTTCAAACCCATTGCCTTGTGACGATTTCTAGCTATCAAGAAAGCTAAGATAATTTGAGGGCATAGGCATGGCAGAAACACAGGCTGTAAAACCAGAAAATGCAAAAGGCTTTTTGGCCTGGGTTGAACGGACGGGTAACCGCCTCCCCGACCCTGTTTTCATCTTCTTCTATCTTATTATCTTTGTTGTCATTATTTCGGTGGTCACGAATTTATTTGGCGTATCCGCCGAACATCCTGTCCAAAAAAATGCCGACGGCACGCCGCTTATGATTAAATCAGCGAGCCTCCTGTCGCCTGAAAACATTCAAAGACTTTGGGTCGATATGCCCAAGACATTCACTCACTTCCATCCGCTCGGCTATGTCTTAGTCGTCATGTTAGGCGCAGGGGTTGCCGAGCGTTCAGGCTTATTCGCCAGTGGTATTCGTCAAGCGGTACGCGGCGCACCTTTATTCCTCTTAACGCCTGTTGTGGCTCTCGTGGCTATGTTGTCAAACCATGCGGCTGATGCGGGATATGTGGTAATGATCCCCTTATCGGCTATATTATTTGCCTCTGTCGGGCGTCACCCTATGGCGGGTATTGCCGCCGCATTTGCCGGTGTGTCAGGCGGGTTTTCAGCCAATATCTCACCTGGTCAATTGGACGCTCTCTTGTTTGGTATCACAGAAGCCGCTGTTGACGGCGCAGGCATTGACCCAAGTTGGACCATGAACATCGCGGGGAACTGGTATTTCATTGCTGTCCTTATGTTTATCTACCTTCCTGTCATCTGGTTTGTGACAGATAAAATCATTGAGCCGCGCCTTGGTAAATGGGTGCCAGATGAGCGCCAAGCAGAAGAATATGGGCAAGAAAATAAACCTTTGACCGACGCACAAAGAAAAGGCTTGCGCCGTGCAGGCCTCGCGATCTTAGGCGTTTGTGTCATATGGGCCATTATGACCTTTGCGCCAGGAACCCCGCTTCTTGCCGATGAAAATGCGCCTGCGGGACAAGCGTGGTACGTGACGGCGACGCCGTTCTTCCGCTCACTCGTGGCGGGCTTTATGGTCCTCTTCCTCGCGGCAGGGTGGGCCTATGGTAGTGCGGCAGGGACGATTAAAAACCATCGTGACTTGGTCGATATGATGGCTGAAGCCATGAAGGATATGGGTTATTATTTGGTTCTGGCCTTCGCAGCGGCACATTTTGTAGCCATGTTTAACTGGTCAAACCTTGGTTTGATTACAGCCGTTCATGGCGCTGACGGCATTGAAGCCAGTGGCTTACCGCTCCCAATAGCCTTGGGTCTTATCGTGTTATTTACGGGCTTGCTCAACCTCTTTGTCGGGTCTGCGAGTGCGAAATGGGCGCTTCTGGCGCCTGTCCTTGTGCCCATGCTTATGCTGCTCGGCGTAAGCCCTGAAGGCGCAACAGCGGCTTACCGCGTTGGTGACGGCGCCACAAATATCATCACGCCGCTCATGGTTTACTTCCCGCTCATTTTAGTCTTTGCCCAAAGATGGCAGAAGGATTTCGGGATTGGTAGTTTGACCGCGATGATGATCCCTTATTCGGTTTGGTTGCTAATTTCAGGTGTTATCTTGATGGTACTTTGGATATTCTTGGGCCTCGATCTAGGGCCAGGCGCACCCATCGCTTACACGCTTCCAAGCTAAGTAAATCTGACCTCACAACAACCTCACGAACGATTTAATTGTAAGTGAGGTTAAACTGGGCTTCATAGCATTTATCTCTTTTCCCATGATATTTGGGCCCCTTTAGAGATGAATGCAGAGAGTGAATGATCCCCCTTATCTCCCTCTCAGCACAATTCGCGGGGTTGGCTTGTTCCCCTTTCAAGCCAACCTCGTCATTTCGAAGATGTGGATAAATTGGACAGCTAGGACTAAATAAACTACGCAACTCATTAATTATTGATTCATCTGCCATTCAGCTAAAAGTGTTATTCTACCATATGCATCATTCTATTACTTCTAATGAGAACATCTTTAGCCAAGACGAAGCTTTTGACTCTATCACAGAGCTTGCATCCTTCTTATTAAATGTCCCCGTTTCATTAGTATCAATCATCGATAGTAAAAATGACCGCCAAGTTTTCAAGAGCCAGATGGGTCTAAATGAGCCTTGGTCAAGCAAAGGAGAAACACCTTTAAGCCATTCCTTTTGCCAGCACGTTGCATCACGAGATGCAATGCTCTGTGTTGAAAACTCGAGAACTCATGATCTTGTGAAAGATAGTTTGGCTATTCCTGAGTTGGGCGTCGTGGCTTATTTGGGGACCCCCGTACGAAACGAATTTGGCCATGCAATAGGGGCGTTTTGCGTCATATCCGGTGAAGAAAAAAACTGGACTGACAGAGATAAGGAAATTGTTAGTCGCCTCGCATCATGCGTGACAGAGTTAATCAAAAAAGATGCCTATATTCGAGCGCTCTCTCTTGAAACTAAAAGAAGTCACGAACAGTCTCAAGGCATGCTAAATCATACTAGCAAAGAAGAGCCCCTAATTGCACAAGCATAATCTATAGACAAAACTCTCTTTTAGTTTTGTAAAGTGCGGGCTAACCTGAACCCATAATCATCATAACGATAATCCGTGGTATAACGCAGACGCTTAGACGCGCGCATTTGATAACCATGCGTCACCCAAGACCCACCTCGCATCACACGAAATTTACAATTCCCATTAAGGCGAGCACGTCCATCGATAGGCGCGTCTGAATGGTCTGGCGACCAACAATCTTCGACCCATTCATAAACATTGCCGTGTATATCATGAACGCCGAAACGATTGGCCTCAAAACTGCCCACGGGTAACGTCTTACGACGATAAGGCCCTTTGGCGGCCCCGCCATAGGGGTTTTCGCCATTAAAATTAGCCTGTGTTGCAGAGATAGAATAACCTGTTGAGAAGGGACCATCTTGCCCACCACGCGCCACATATTCCCATTCAGCCTCTGTCGGCAGACGGTATTGTAGCCCCGTTTTGGCATTCAACCATTTGATATAAGCTTGGGAATCATTCCAGCTTATATTGATAACAGGACGATTGCCTTTCCCCCAGCCCCCATCCTTGGGCATGTAACCTCGGCATCCCCCATCGGCGACACAGTTACGCCAATCATTAAAGGTGACTTCGTATTTTCCGATCTCAAATGTATGAGACAAAGTAATCTGTTGTTGCGGGCCTTCATTGGCGTCACGTTTATGTTCATCCGTCGGGCTTCCCATCATAAAGGTCGCAGGTTGGATCGTGACCATATTCATTTCAGATGCAGAAGGCCGCGCATGATCAACAATACGTCTAATTTTAGCCCGCGGAGCCGCTGCTCCTATGCCAGCATATTGTGTAGCTTCAGAAGCCTCAGGGGCGTTGGACGGATCCGCAGCACAGTCTGTTGGAATAACAAAGCTTGCTCCGCTTAAAAGTAAGGCACAAAGTCCAGTCATGACACGCATAATCTTCCCTCTCATTCCCCCAAGGATAAGAGTGGACAGATTTTTCCTTTTTTACAAAGCGAACCGCGCTCTAAGGTTAAGGCGCGGTTATATTGAGCAAAATTAAATCAGCATTAATGATCATATCCCGGATTGGTACGCGCAAGCTTACGCATCAGTCCCGGCCAGACGAGATTATCGCCCATACCCGGAATAAAGGCGGCAGCGCCTTGTTGGTAAACGCGGTCGCCCATATCTTCAGGTTCTTCGATCAAATGCTCTTCGCCGCCAACGGATTGCGCAAAGATTTGAGCTTTGCAGGCATTTTCTAAGAAATACATCCGAAGGAAAGCCACACCACATGTCTTACCTAATGTCAGCGTCCCGTGGTTACGAAGCATGAGGAGGCTTTTGCTGCCCAAGTCATTGACGATACGTTCGCGTTCATCAATATCGAGCGCAATACCTTCATAGTCGTGATAGGCGAGATCATTATAAACCTGCATCGACATTTGGGTATAACGGCGCAATCCTTTTTTCTGCGCCGAAACGGCCATGCCATAAGGCGTATGGACATGGATAACACAGCCCGCATCTTCACGAGCCAGATGTACAGCCGAATGAATCGTGAAACCGGCAGGATTGATAAAGTAAGGCGTATCTTGGCAGATTTTACCGTCTGTATCGATTTTAACCAAAGCCGAAGCCGTCATCTCATCAAACATAACACCGTAAGGATTAATCAAGAAACGATGCTCGCCATCTTCATCAGGAAGACGCGCGGAAATATGTGTGAAAACTAAATCCGTCCAACCGTGCATCGCGCAGAGGCGATATGTGGCAGCGAGTTGTTTACGCAGTGCCCATTCGGCATCAGAGACCTTGCCTTCTAATCTTGGAATTTCGGTTGGATCAGGAATAGCAAATCCTGCGTCCACATTCATAGCGGCCTGTTGGGTCATTTCATCCTCCATCTTTTTTATACTATGCGATAGCCACGACTATATTGGCAAGGCGCAAGACGCGCTTTAAGGCAGACGCATGATAACTATTCAGAGTTTTGGGACATTGCCTAACGGCGAAGACGTGCAAGCCTTCACCTTGCGCTCACCCAAAGGCTTAAGTGTAACGCTCTTGAGCTATGGGGCGACATTACAATCATTTTGCCTGCCTGATGGGCGCGATATCGTTTTAGGCTTTGATGATTTGGACGGTTATCTCGGCGACCATCCTTATTTTGGTGCCGCCATCGGACGTGTCGCGAACCGTATCGAAAATGGACGCTTTCAAATTGACAGTACACCATACCAAGTTACTCAAAATGAAGGAACACACTCCTTACATAGTGGGCCAAACGGGTTTGACCGCGTCAATTGGGACGGTCAAATTGAAGGCGGCGCTGTGATTTTTCGTCATCACAGTCCAGACGGACATCAAGGGTTCCCGGGTACTGTTAAGACTGAATTTAGATACGCTCTAGATGACGAAGGTTTACGCATTGATATGAGGGCTAAAACGGATGCGCCAACACCGATAAACCTAACGGCTCATAGCTATTTCAATTTAGGAGACGCGGTCACTTGTAATCATGCGCTCTCTTTAAAGGCTTCCCATTTTTATAAGACAGATGAAGACGGCATAAATCACGGACAATTATGCGCGATTGAAAATAGTGATTTTGATTTCTTGGCCTCAAAGAAAATCTCTGAAACGGAGATAGATCATCATTTCTCCGTCGCAGGTTCAGGCATGCGGGCTATGGCGACACTCTTCTCTCCCGATAGTTTAACGCGGTTGAGAATTCTTTCCGATCAAGCAGGGCTGCAAATCTATACAGCGGCAAATATGGGTTCTTTAACGGGGAAGAAAGGGCGGGCATACGGGCCCTTTTCAGGCATCGCCTTTGAACCGCAATCACCCCCCAATAGTGTGAATTTACCGAACCTACCCAACATCATTCTTCACCCAGAAGATATCTGGGCAAAGAGTATTATCTACAAGGTTGAAACGCTCTCTAGTTTATAAACAGCTTGAGGGGGTTACCCAGTCTAAATTTTGCGCTTCGGCCACAGCTTCGATGGTCAATTTTCCTTCGCAAACATTCAAACCATTAAGCAAATGCGGGTCAGAGCGCAGCGCTTCTTTCCACCCCAAACGCGCCAAGCGTTTTGCATGTGTCAGTGTCGCTGCATTCAACGCATAAGTCGAGGTTCGCGCCACCGCGCCCGGCATATTCGCCACACAATAATGCACGACACCATCAACGATATAGGTTGGGTCAGCATGAGTTGTGGCCTTTGACGTTTCAAAACATCCACCTTGGTCAATAGCAACGTCAACGAGAACGGAGCCATCAAGCATAGTCGCCAAATGTTCTCGGGTCACAAGTTTAGGCGCTGCTGCACCCGGAATTAGCACCGCGCCAATGACCATATCGGCAGTTTTTAATAGCTCGTCCAAAACAGCGGGTGTCGATCTTACGACTTGCGCTGTATTACCGAAGTAATTTGAGAGCCACTCCATACGCTCATTGCTGCGGTCCAAAATCGTGACATTTGCTTGCATGCCAACAGCCATTTGCGCCGCATTAAAGCCGACATCACCACCGCCGATGATAACGACCTTTGCAGGGGCCACCCCTGGAACACCGCCCAAAAGGACACCTCGTCCACCGCCGTCTTTTTGTAAGGCCTTGGCGCCAACTTGGATGGATAAGCGCCCAGCCACTTGGCTCATAGGCGTCAAAAGTGGCAATCCACCACTCTCATCCGTCACCGTTTCATAGGCAATACAGACGGCTCCACTATCAATGAGGTCTGTGGTCTGGTCTGGGTCGGGCGCAAGATGAAGGTAGGTATAAAGAATTTGACCTTTTCGGAGCATGGCGCGCTCAACGGCTTGAGGCTCTTTGACCTTAATAATCATTTCGGCTTTTGCGAATATCTCTTCCGCCGTCGCCGCAATTGTCGCCCCTGCATCTAAATAATCTTGATCTGAAGCGCCAATACCTTCGCCAGCCGTTGTTTCTACAACGACGGATTGACCATCTTGAACCAGCTCGGCCACAGACTCAGGCGTCAGACCAACGCGATACTCGTGATTTTTAATCTCTTTAGGGACACCGATAAGCATCTTCTTCTCCAACTAGTTTACGGCTCCCATAACAAAGCTATTTTCGACAAACTCTCTAAATTTGTTCGACTTTTATAAATTTTTCTGAATATAATTCTATAAATTATATCTATAGAAG
>CAYGSV010000013.1:20977-22385 GCA_964352635.1 uncultured Algimonas sp. | reverse complement strand
CAATCATGCATGAGGGATAGCAGGGAAAGCAACGTCATCAAAGCTTTTCGCTCAAAGACCGTATTTAAAGATCAAACCCACCCCAGAGAACTGTAAAGGCCTCACAATGAATCAGAACGCTTTTATAATCGGAAAGGTTCGTACCCTCAGGAATAATATAGCTCTGAGCCCCCTTATTTGAGCGTAAAACACTTATTTTTACACTGTTCAGGTTCACATTTTCATTGTCGAGTTCAGAGAGAGACTTTTTGGATAGATAGACTTTGAGATCAGGCCCACCCTTTGTTCTGAAATCCTCATCAAAAATGAGCTCAGACCCAGTTTCGGTTTTTATGATTTGGGCCGTTCCATTAATGGAATAGCGCTTCTTAGTAAAACTATAGGAGGCAGGCGCTGTCACAGCGACAGTTGTAGTGCTGTCCTGCGCGTAAGTTGACGTGCTCAGTCCGCCTAAAAATAGAACAGGTAAAGCAAGGAGAGTAGGATAGATTGATTTCATAAAGTTGTTTCTCATAATCACACATCAATGCCTAATCACATGGGCGTTATCGCCTGATAAAATACAGTGTTATAACTTTATCCTAAGGCCTTCACACGGATTTAGCATCCACTATAACAAAATTATGATGAAGCCCTCGACTCGCTCTGAACTACAGGCCGTTTTGGATACCATAGTTGATGGTGTCATTATGATTGACGACACAGGTATCATAGAGCGCTACAACCCAGCTTGCAGGCAAATATTTGGTTATCCATCAGATGAAGTCATTGGGCAGAATGTTAGTTTCTTGATGCCTGAGCCTTATCAAAGTGAGCATGACCAATATATTTCCAACTATAAATCCACACATAAACCCAAAATCATAGGGATTGGCCGTGAGGTCAGTGGTCGAAGAAAAGACGGATCCGTATTTCCAATGTATCTCTCTGTTGGAGAGTTACCGAGAGACGAGGGAAGAGGCTTTGTTGGTATTATACGTGATCTTACTCATCGTTACGAACAACAAGAACAATATGAGGCATTACAACAAGCGCATTTCCATCTCTCTCGCGTTTCTGCCATGGATCAAATGGGATCAACTATTGCACATGAGTTAAACCAACCGCTTACAGCGGTGATGAATTACACAGAGGCAGGATTGGCCTTACTTGAACGTCAAGCCAATGATGTCAGCCCTGCACGCCTGCAAAATATAATGCAAAAAGCGTCCGAGCAAGCAAAGAGGGCCGCAAAGATACTATCCAGGCTCCGCAAATTTATCGAAACAGGCGATATGGATAAAAGAATACAGCCTCTGTCGCCAATTATTGAAACAGCGATTGATTTGATTATGCCGAGTTTCAAAAATGATGGCATAACGCATCAAGTGGAAATATCGGACTCCCTTCCTGATGCATTAGTCAACGA
>CAYGSV010000013.1:0-20967 GCA_964352635.1 uncultured Algimonas sp. | reverse complement strand
AGTCAACGATGTTCAGATTCAACAAGTACTTGTGAATCTCATTCGAAATGCTTGCGAAGCCATGCAAGGGCAAGACAGCAAGCGTCTTCTGGTAAAATGTTTTCAGCCTGATTCCAATAGTCTTCAAGTTACGATTACTGATTCAGGGATAGGGATGTCAGACGATCAATATGCTAACTTATATGAACCCTTTTCTTCCACCAAGACAACGGGTCTAGGGGTTGGTCTTTCGATTAGTCGTTCTATCATCGCGCATCACGAAGGCCGTATTTGGGCAGAGCCAAATTTACCCCAAGGTACAAGTTTTCACTTAACCTTGCCCGTTGCTTGAGTAAAAGAGCATTATGTCGATGACCATTACGATTGTTGATGATGACGAAGCTGTCCGAGACAGTTTGGAGTTGATGCTTGAAACGCATGGTTTTGAGTGCCGTACATTTGAATCCGGCGATGCTTTTTTGGAGTCAGATATATCGCACATCTCTGGCCCCGTCTTGCTTGATGTAAAAATGCCGGGCCGCGATGGCTTAGAAGTATTGTCAGAAGCCTTGGCAGCCACAAATGCCCTCTCGATCGTTATGATGAGCGGGCATGCCGATGTCGCTATGGCTGTCCTCGCTTTGAAAAAAGGGGCATCAGATTTCATTGAAAAACCATTTGCGGCCAATGACGTCTTAAACATTCTCAAACGCCTCAACCGGTCCGTTGCACAGAAAAACGCGTCAATCGAAGCTGACAAGAGAGCGAGAGAACGGCTATAAAAGCTTACACCTCGCGAGCGGGAAGTTATGGAGCATCTAGTCCAAGGGAAGCCGAATAAAATTGTCGCCAGTGATTTAAGCCTATCCGTCAGGACAGTAGAAACCCATAGAGCGAGGTTGCTATCAAAACTTGACGTTAAATCCCTATCTGACCTCGTCAGACTGTCCATTTTGGATAAGCAATCAGCCTGATTACATCTGCGTTATAATTGACGGCTGTCAATTTAACTTACCGTTTTCATAGTAATTTGCCTCATGTCTAACGCGTGTGCAAAGCTATGAATGTCATCACACATCCACAAACCGTCTATATTGTTGATGGTGATCCCGCGCTTTCGCTCTCGGCAAAAGTGTTGTTGGAAGCGCGCAATTGTCTTGTCAGAAATTTTGATACGTCTGAGGATTTTATCGAAACCGTTAAAGTTAGAGAGCGCGATGTCGTGCTTCTTGACTTGAACCAAGATAAACCCTCGCTTTATAAGCTCTTAAACCAACTTATGTTTTCACCGCACCGTCCTGGTATAATTTTGAAAACAACCTATAAATCTGCGGTTCGTGCGGATGATAAATTCCCTGGAGAGCGCCTAAGAGTTCTCACGCATCCAGTGGCTCCCAAAGACCTCCTTGAAGCCGTTCATTTGTTAGATGTCGTGGAACCTGCATAACTGGTTCAAGTCTACGTAGTATTACTTACGTAGAATTCCGCTCTAGTTTCAATGACCTCTCGCCCTATGGTTCCTTTATCAATTCGCTCAGACAGGACCCTAGCGTGTTACAAACAAAAGACAGCTCATCAAACTCTCACAGTTACGACCATATCTGCACGTCACGCGGGCGCATTCATCCAAATAACATGACGATTTACCATCAGGGCGATGATGTCAGTGGATTTTACCGCGTGAACAGCGGTGTTGTTATGGTTTACCGTCTCTTGGAAAATAGTCAGCGTCAAATCTCTGGCTTTTTTACAGAAGGTGATTTCTTTGGCCTAGCCGCAGGCGGGCAATATCCTGACACAGCCGTCACTGTTTCTACGTCCAATATCGTTTGCCTGACAATGGCGGACGTTCGCGAGAATCAAGAACTCCAGCGTGATTTATTTGCTATCACCTGCGGTCAATTGGATGATGCCCAAAACTTGATTACGACACTCACAAAGAAAACAGCCTCTGAAAAAGTGGCGAGCTTTCTATTAATGCTCGCCGAGCGTCAGAAGCGTCAAGGTGAAGAGTTCGATATTCGCCTTCCAATGAGCCGTTTGGATATCGCCGATTATCTTGGCTTGAGCATTGAAACAGTCAGTCGTCGCCTAACGACCTTAAAGTCCGAGGGTGTGATTAGTCTGCCTGACAGAAACACGGCGCATGTTTGCCAATATTCAAAGTTAGAAGCCATGGCTGGCGCACATTAGTCAAATTTGACCTTAGACAATTTATATCCATGAAGTTTCGATAGTGATTGCGTTATGATGCGTTCAATCGCCTATATTTTGAGCTTTAGCTTAATGGCTGGATATGCCTCTGACGTTTTTCCGTCTCAAAAAATCGACAATGGGATTTGGGTTGAAATATGTGGCTCCGGCAAACTCATCCGTCTTGACTTTGACGATGATGATAAGCCTCCACTTCAGCCGATTCATAATAAAGTTTGTCACGCTGTTTGTTGTCAAAACGAAGATGATTTGGATAATGACAGCCAAGATAATGAAAATGTCTGAGTAAAATAAGTCTTTATATTTTAATGACTTACCTATACATAATTGCAACGCAAATCTGCAAAAAGACCCCCCTTTAATTGTCCCGCGTCAATTTTGAATTGCTTGAATATTCTAATTTCCAATCATCAAATGAATGGCAATTAGGGAGAATACCATGCCGCATTTAAAAACAATTATCGGATTGGGTGCATTGCTAATGTGCGGCGCCTCCACACAAATGGCCTATGCTTCGGATGTCGAAGATCCTTGGTTAATCCGTGTCCGCGCGCTTGCTGTCGTGCCAGATGAAGCGGCCACAATCGAGACTATCGGCGGCAGTGCAGAAATTGGTGATCAATTTGTTCCTGAACTTGATATTACTTATTTCTTCAATGAGAATTTTTCAGCCGAACTAATCTTAGCGGTCACACCTCATAGTGTTGATGCCGTTGATACGGCGCTTGGTGACGTTGACCTTGGTAAGACATGGCTTTTACCGCCGACTTTGAACGTCCAGTATCACTTTGCCCCGCGTGGCGAAGTCCGCCCTTACATTGGTGCCGGTGTAAACTACACAACCTTCTTTGGCGGCAACTCCGGTGACGTCGTGGATGTTGACTATTCAGACAGCTTTGGCTTCTCGCTCCAAGCAGGTGTCGATATTCCTGTGAATGATGTTTACTTCGTGAACTTGGATGTCAAAAAGTATTCATTCAAACCGATGTAACTGTTGATGCTGGCGCGGCAGGTGTCGTCGGCGCTGATGTCGATATTGACCCGTGGGTCTTAGGTGTGGGTGTCGGTCGTCGTTTCTAGGCAAATTCTTCACTAACAAGATTAAAGCCTTCTCAAATGAGAGGGCTTTTTTTATTCGTCCCAGCTTATTCGTCAATGATAGGTTTATCTTCGCTATGGAGTATGCGGCTCGCATCGCCTTGAGGATCTTCAAACTGGCCTGACTTCATTGACCAGAAAAAAGCCATAAGGCCGCATAACCCCATAATCAGAGCGATTGGAACGAGCCATATAAGGGCGTTCATGCGCGTGACATCCGTAAAGCATTGAGCGTCACTATCAAAGATGAGCCAGACATCGCCAAGGCAGCAATAAGAGGGTTCACAAACCCGAATATCGCCAAAGGTATCGCTAACATATTATAGACAATAGCGAGCCCTAAGTTTTCGACAACGCGTTTTTGGGCTTTTCGGGCTATATTAATAGCATAGGGTAACCCGCTTAGTTTGTCGCCTTGCAATATTATGTCCGAGGCCGACCGTGATATATCCGATGCTGTTGCGAGGGAAGCAGAAGCATTGGCGGAGGCGAGAGCAGGCGCATCATTAATACCGTCACCGACCATGAGCGGGAAAGCCCCCTCTGTTTGAGCGGCCTCAATAATATCCATTTTATCTTTAGGGCTCACGCCACCACACCATTTTTCGATATTGAGGTCTTTAGCCATATTCTTGGCAATATGAGGCTTATCACCTGACAAAAGAGAGATATCTAATCCCATGCCTCTCAAATCTTGTACTGTCTGTTTCGAATCCTCTCTCGCCTGATCGGAAAACTCAAAAGGAATGGGTGTTTCGTCTTCGAGCTTAAACCAAGTTACACTATTGAGAGCATCAATATCGGACGCATTGGTAAGCTTAGCGGAACCAAATTGAACGCGGTTTCCATTCACAAGACCTTCCAAGCCTTGCCCTGGTATTTCTTTGACGTCACTGACTTCGAATTGATTGCCATAGTCATGTAAAGCGCGCGAAACGGGGTGGTTGGAATTTTGTGATAGAGCGGCGGCATAGGCAATGACATCATCTGAGAGGCCTTCAGCATTCATTAGCTTGAGTTGCCCCGTCGTAAGTGTGCCTGTTTTATCAAAAATTACAGACTTTGTTTTAGCCAAACGCTCAAGCGCATCGCCAGAGCGGATTAAAATACCCTTTTTAAATAAGCGTCCCGCCGCCACAATTTGTACCGCTGGAACAGCTAAGCCCAAAGCACAAGGACATGTAATAATAAGAACCGCAATCGCATTGAGGGCCGCTGTGCGAAGATCACCACTTATCCAGAACCAGCCGATAAATGTCAGCAATGAGATTGTATGGACGACAGGCACATAAGCGCGAGCCGCTTGGTCGGCGATACGGACGAAACGGCTTTTCTTTTGATCCCCCATTTCGACCAGTGACGTTTTTTCAGAGAGGAAAGTATCGGATTAGGTCGCTATCGCTTCGACGGTGAGGGGGGCTGTCAAATTCGTTGTGCCTGAATAAATCACGTCTCCAACAGTCGCGTTTTGAGGATCTGTTTCGCCCGTCGCAATTTGTACATCAATATCCGAGGCACCTTTTAAGATGTGGCTGTCCACAGCAATACGTTGGCCAGCAGGGATGAGTAACTTGTCACCTGGACGAATTAAACTGGCAGGGACCGTTTCAATTTGTCCTTCAGATAAAAGGCGTGTTGCCGATGTCACTTGTAAAGCGGCTAGTCGTCGTGCGGCTTCCCCTGTTCTTAATCTCAACCGGGCATCGAGATAACGCCCGATTAAGAGGAGAAATAAGAGCATAACGGCCGCATCAAAATAGGTATCAGGATTAGCCATAATGGTTTCGTAAACACTGAGGCTGCAAGCGAGTATCAAAGCAAGCGATATGGGCACATCCATGTTAGTTTGCTTGTTCTTCAGTGCTTTCCAAGCCGAACTAAAGAAAGGGCGTCCTGAATAGACAACGGTCGGCAATGCAATTAACGCCGACACCCAGTGAAAGAGTGTGTGCGTTGCCTCCTTCATCTCTGATCCACCAGACCAGACGGATATGGATAAAATCATCACATTCATTGCTGCGAAACCTGCGACAGCAATAGCTCTCAACAGAAATTTGAGTTCTTTCTCAGATTGCGACTGAGCCTCTGAAATAGAGAAGGGCGCTGCCCCAAATCCAAGGTCTGAGAGCTTATGGACGATATCATTCGCTTTGAGGTCATCACCTTGCCAACTCACTTTCAATCGTAATGTCGATAAGTTCATTCGCGCTTGCGTCACGCTTTGTAAGTCAGACACCCCTTTTTCAATTTTATTCATACAGCCCGCACAGTGCGCGCCTTGTATGATAAGGTCTAGAGTGCTTGCATCATTGCTACGAACAACGAATTCAGACAGATCAATATCCCGTCCCAATGGGTCAGTTTCCGCAATAGGGGTTTTCTGAAGTCCAGAAGGACAGCCCGTTTTATCTACTGTGATTGGCTCTATAACGCCCATTATTCGACTATGATGTCATGCTCAAATAAGAATGAGTCTTCGCTTTTTTGGGCAGTGGCCCGTAATTTCCACTGGCCCGAAATATCATTGAAAACGGCTTTGTAGCGTCCATTGCCACGAGGCTGAAACATAATAGACTTATCTTGCTCCAAATCGGTTGGGTGACGTAAAATGCCTTCGATTGATAAGCCATCAATAGGATTTTCATTCTCATCATTGAACAAAACGAGTAGTACGTTTTCATTCTCGCCTTCAGACAAGAGATTGGCCTTGACGGTCCACCCTAAAGTTTTCTGTTCTGCGCGTGCCGCAATGGTTTGGTTATACTCTAAACCTTGTCGATAAGAGCCTTTGACGTCTTCACCGCGGAATGACGTCACGGCTGCAAAGGCGAAGTAGATATTCACAGCAATCAGAATGCCGAAAAATGCGACAAGCATTAAAAGGACATGTTTACCGGTGAGTTCTTTTTTTTTCATATCGACAGTCGCCATTATTTGGGCCCGCCACTGATGAATATCGCACGAGCCGTTGTTTCATCACCTGTTGTGTTATCAATTAACCTAAAATTAAAGTCGCTTTTTTGACCCAGTTGGGCAATTTGTTTCTCGCTTATGTAAACTTTGAAGTCGCGCGTTTCATCAGCAGGAACATCTAATACAATGGCCTCGTCCTGTCGCTGACCTGCTACCGTGATTACAGGAGAGGGAAGTTGTTCCACAATCAAGGACAATTGACGAGGCTCCGTCGCCTTATTTAAAACTTTAATTGTGTAGCCATTACGCACACTACCATCTGACAACATAACAAAATTAGGCTGTCTATCCCGCAATACATTCATGTCGAGCGTTTGGCGATTGAGAAGAGAATAGAGCATTATCAATCCTACTACAGCAAACAGGACTGTATAGATTATTGTGCGAGGACGAATAAGATTAAATCGACTTTTCTCACCTTTCAAACGACGCTGAATATTGGCGTCGGTATCAAAAGCGATAAGACCTTTTGGTCGATCAATCTTCTCCATGATTTCATCACACGCATCAATGCAGAGCGAGCAACCAATACATTCGAGCTGCAACCCATCCCGAATATCAATGCCCACAGGACAGACGGCGACGCATTGACGACAGTCGATGCAGTCGCCGCGGCCCTCCCATGTGGCACCCTTTTTATGAGGCCCTCTCGGTTCACCTCTATCATAACGATAGGTGACGTTAAGCGCTTCCTCATCAATCATTGCAGCCTGAATACGCGGCCAAGGACACATATAAGTACAAACCTGTTCGCGCATGTGACCCGCGAGCCAATAGGTCGTAAATGTCATAATTGCGACAAAGACATAAGACGTCATAGGCGCATGACCTGTAAAGAAGTCTCGTGCAACCGTCGGCGCATCATGAAAATAAAGTATCCAGGCCCCGCCTGTTGCAGCAGCAATCACCAACCAGACAAGATGCTTAGAGGTTTTCTTAAATATCTTTGATGCACCCCAGGGCTGCTTATCGAGTTTCATCCGGGCGTTACGGTCGCCCTCAAAGAATTTCTCGACCTGAATAAACAAATCGGTCCAGATTGTTTGCGGACAGGCATAACCGCACCAGACCCTGCCAAAGAGCGAGGTCGCTAGAAACAGGCCCAGAGCCGCCAAAATGAGTAAGCCCGTAATATAATAGACTTCTTGAGGCCAAATTTCGATGAAGAAGAAATAGAAACGCGCATTTTCGAAATCGACAAGAACGGCTTGAGAGGGTTGCTCTGGCCCACGATCCCATCTCAACCATGGCGTGATGTAGTAAATCCCTAACAGGACAAACAGCGCAAACCATTTAATGTTGCGATAAAAACCATGCGCCAGTTTCGGATATAGCTTCTCACGCTTAGCATATAAGCTTTGCGGCGTAGATGGAGACGACGCAACCGCACGCGATTGTTCGACACCCTCCGCAACCTTTTTTCGAGGTTTTGTATTATCAATGAGCGTTGTCATTTTAACTCACTATTGAGCGTCATCCATCTGAGAAGACCCCATGGCTGTATCCACACCGCCACCCAAGCTGTGAACATAAACGGCGAGGGCCGAAATAGTCTCTGGGCTGAGGCGTTCATTCCAATTGGGCATCACACCTTGGCGACCATTGATAAGTGTATATTCAATATCCGCTGCGTCACCACCATAGAGCCATTCATTATCTGTCAGATTAGGCGCACCTTGCATTTGATCGCCTTTACCGTCTGCCCCGTGACAAGAACTACATTGTTCTTGGAAGAGCTCTGAGACGCGACCAACCGCCGCCATATCTGTGGCATTACCAGAAAGGTTTAACACATATTGTGTCAGGTCATCAATCTCGTCAGAGGTCAACAGACCTTCGCGTCCATAGGCTTGCATTAAGCTCAAACGAGTCTCTTCGTGATTAGCCCGAATACCCACAGCAAGCGTGTGGCGAATATCTTCGAATGTTCCGCCCCATAACCAAATGTCATCATTCAGGTTAGGATAGCCCTTAAAGCCTTGGGCACCAGACCCATGACAGGTCGCACAATTATCACCAAAGGCGGATTTACCGGCCGCCATAGCAAAGCGGAAAAGTTCTGGATCCGCTTGAATTTCTTCAAGAGAAGCATTCGTAAGTTTGGAACCCAAAACGGCACGATCAGTTCGCATTTGATCAATGGCTTTAGACACCTCGGCACGATCAGAATGACCAATCAAGCCTTTGAAATGAGAGTTCACGAGTGGAATGGAAGGCATTGCAATCGCATAGCCAATCCCAAAAACAATTGAGGCGTAAAACACCCAGAGCCACCAGCGTGGCATAGGCGTATTTAATTCTTCAATGCCGTCCCATTCATGGCCTGTTGTTTCAGTGCCTGAAATTTCGTCGATATTTGGTTTATTGTCTGACATAGCTATTCTCAAACTTCCGGGCGATCATCGCCCATAAGGGGGAGTTGTGCCGCGCGTTCAAACCGCGCTTTGTTGTTTGGCCAAAGGGCATAGAGGATTGTGATGGTGAAGAACCCCGTGAAGAACACAGTGCCTCCCATTTTGATAAAATGTGCAAGGACGTCATAGCTCATCGTAAGTTCTCATCCTTCTCTGCTTGATATTCATCGAAATCCACAAGAGTGCCGAGCATTTGCATATAAGCAATCAGGGCATCCATTTCGGTAATCATCTCTGGATTGCCATCAAACTCTCGAATTACGGCTTTGGGATAGCGCGAGACGAACCCGTCATAATCATCGGCAAACTCATCGAGCTGAGTTTTCAAATCAGAGACAGCCTTTTCGACCATTTCGTCTGTGTAAGGCACACCCAAAGCTTTGTTGGCTTTCAAATGGATATCCATAGTTTTGTAATCTAATTCACGATTAGATAGAAAACGATAAGGCGGCATTATGGACTCTGGCACGACGGCTCTTGGGTCTTCCAAATGCAGCTTATGCCACTCATCAGAATATTTGCCGCCGACACGGGCGAGGTCTGGCCCTGTCCGTTTAGACCCCCACTGGAACGGCTTGTCATACATAGACTCGGCGGCCAGGGAATAGTGACCATAACGTTCTACTTCGTCACGAAGCGGTCGTACCATTTGTGAGTGACAGACATAACAACCTTCGCGAACATAAATGTTACGCCCTGCGAGTTCTAAGGGTGTGTAGGGACGCATTCCTTCAACTTCTTCAATTGTGCTATCGATATAGAAGAGGGGGGCGATTTCTATTAAACCGCCAATTGAGACGACGCCGATAATACCGAGGAGAAGTCCAAAAGACTTCTTTTCTAGATATTGGTGGAGTTTCATGAACATAATTATTCTCCAACTGCGACGGGTGCCGCTTCAGGAATGGCAGGTTTACGAGCGAGAGGGACTTCGCCTTCGAGCGGTTCAGCGAGGCCTTTGCCTTTAACAGTCATGATTAAATTGAAAGTCATGACTAAAGTTCCAAGCAGGAAGAGAGTTCCGCCGAGGGCACGCACCATATAAGAGATGTGCTTGGCAGAGACAGTCTCGATAAAGGCATACTCAAGGAAACCAAGGTCAGTGTAGGCACGCCACATTAGTCCTTCCATGATACCAGAGACCCACATGGATGTGATGTAGAAAAGAATACCAATCGTCGCGAGCCAGAAGTGCCATTCGACAAGGCGGAGTGAATAAAGCTCCTTCTTCTTCCACAACCACGGTGTGAGGCAGTAAAGCGCACCAAAGGTAATGAAACCATTCCAACCAAGCGCGCCAGAGTGTACGTGACCAATGGTCCAGTCAGTATAGTGGGACAGCGCGTTGATATAACGGATAGACATAAGTGGGCCTTCAAACGTCGCCATGCCGTAGAACGCCACAGAGACGACCAGCATACGCAGAACGGGATCTGTGCGTAGCTTATCCCAAGCGCCAGAGAGCGTCATAAGGCCGTTGATCATGCCGCCCCAGCTCGGCATCCAAAGCATAATGGAAAAGACCATACCGAGTGTTTGTGTCCACTGTGGAAGCGCTGTGAAGTGAAGATGGTGAGGCCCAGCCCATATATAAATAAAGATAACAGCCCAAAAGTGAACGATAGAGAGTTTGTAAGACCAAACAGGACGGTTCACACGTTTCGGGATGAAGTAATACATAATGGCGAGGAAGCCTGCCGTCAGGAAGAAGCCCACAGCATTATGGCCATACCACCACTGCGTCATTGCATCTTGCACACCTGAGAAGACAGAATAGCTTTTCATTTCAGTGAAGCTAACGGGAAGGGCTAGGTTGTTGACCAAATGCAGAATGGCCACGGTAACGATAAAGGCTAGGTAGAACCAGTTGGCGACATAAATATGTGGCTCTTTCCGCTTTGCAAGTGTGCATAGGAAGACCAAAAGATAAGCCACCCAAACAATGGTTAGCCAAATATCGACATACCATTCAGGTTCAGCATATTCTTTAGATTGGGTGATACCCGCAAGATAGCCCGTCGCGGCTAAGACGATAAAGAGTTGGTAACCCCAAAAGACAAACCAAGGCCACATACCGCCCGCGAGGCGCGTACGACAGGTCCGTTGAACCACATAAAAAGATGTCGCCAAAAGCGCGTTACCGCCAAAGGCGAAAATCACCGCAGACGTGTGAAGGGGACGTAGGCGGCCAAAATTGGTCCAGGGTGCGGCATCAAAATAGAAAATATTCGGCCAAGTTAGTTGAAGCGCAATAATAACGCCAACCAACATGCCCGCAATACCCCAGAAGGTCGTCGCGATAACACCCGCTTTAATCACACCGTCTTCATATTCCGATTGATCAAATTGCGGCATGCCGTTGGCCACTTTGGCCACAACTGCGGCGATACCTACGGCGAAGGCAAACATCATCATATAGCCGTGCATCCCCAGTGTCGGGTAGATAATGGCTTGCACATTCGTCGGCTTCGCAGCAAAGGCCGCCCAAATAAGGCCTAAGACCATTATGATAGCAATGAAGATAAGGGAGTCGTCCTTCTTCATATAACGAGAGTTTGTTTGCGGTGTCATAGTCACTCAACCCTTAAATATTGGCTTAGCGCGTAAATCTGATTGATTCACACGAGGCTCATAATCAAGCTAATCTGGCTGTCAGTTGTAAAATTGACCGCGGTCAATTTTGTCGTAAATCCAAGTAAAATCTGAAGCCTTTAGACGGCGACGGAGTAGCGGGCTTGGTTCGATGCCAGATAAGCGTCAAACTTTGCGGCGTAGGTTCTGGCGAAGGGTCGACCCTCTGGCGTGATCTCAAATCGACCTTTGGTTTTAATAAAGAAGCCAAATTCGTCTTCAGCCACAATCTGCTCTGCACGTCTAATCACATCACTCGCGGACACGCCAAAGCGCTGAATCAAAGCATGCGGAGACAGGGTGAAGTAACACATTAACTCATTGATTGCGGCTGAGATGAGGCGATCTTGAGTGGAAAGAGTATAACCGCGTTGTGTCGGTAAATAGCCTTCCTCCAAAGCCCGCTTATAACTATGCGTATCTTTGACATTCTGTGCATAGCCTTCTTTGAACTGGCTGATAGATGACACGCCAAAGCCTAATAATGTGTCAGATTGATCCGTTGTGTAACCCTGGAAATTCCGCCGCACTTGTCCCCCTCTATAGGCGAGGGTGAGGCTATCAGTTGAACGTGCGAAGTGGTCAATACCGATCGCATCATAACCCGCAGATTCTAAAAAGCCTTCAGCAAAACGCGCCTGTGCAAATCGCTCCGCATTATCGGGGAGGCTATCTTCGGGGATAAGCTTTTGATGCGTCTTGACCCATGGGACATGCGCATAGCCAAAGAGCGCAATCCGGTCTGGCGATAACGCCTCAACTTGCTCCAGCGTATCACCTAAAGTCACCAGTGTTTGATGTGGTAAGCCATAAAGCGCATCAATATTAAGAGACTTCACGCCGTAAGACCGAAGCGTTTCAATAACAAATTGGGTTTGTTCGAAACTCTGAATACGATTAATCGTTTCTTGGACAAGCGGATCAAAGTCTTGAACCCCCAAGCTCGCCCGCGTCACACCAAAGGCGGTGAAAGCCAGCAAAGCATCCTCGTCTAAATCTGTGGGATCAAATTCCAGACTGATTTCAGTCTCATTCGTAAATGTAAAACATTCAAGTAAAACGGCTTTCAACTCCATCAATTCATTAGCGCGCAGGAGGCTAGGGGAGCCTCCGCCAAGATGAAGATGTGCTAAAGTCTGTTTACGTCCAATCTTTTGAGCGGCCAGTCGTATTTCTTTATAGAGTGTCTGTAGGTACCTTTTGACAGGTTCATATTTTAATGTGTGTTTCGTGTGACATCCACAAAACCAACACAACCTGTCACAGAAGGGAATGTGAATATAAACCGATATCGCTTCGTCATTCGGTATCAAACCCATCCATTTAGAGACGGTCTGACTCTGAACGCTCTCGTTGAAATGCGGCGCCGTTGGATAGCTCGTATAGCGCGGAACGGGTTTAGCGAAATTTTGAATTACGGAATGAGCGTATTGCGACATGATTCCCTCCAAAGAATGGAAGGTCTGTAACGCTTGTGTATTTGCCAAAATTGCTGCGCGTCAATTTTGAAGAAATTTTAGCAACGCAGTTACTCGTCCACGTTTAAGAAGTTTAACTTTTAGGGTTTTTCAAACCCTTATCAAAAATTGCAGATTTCAATCCACGCCTGTGTTTCTAATGTTATCATCATATTGTTCCGCTCACACGGGCAGGTCGTGTAATTTGCGTTTGATATATATAACGCAAATTACACAAAGCGTACGTTGGCTGGCTGGTGAGGGGATGATGTTGCTAGTTGAGACGTGAATGTAACGGTTCGCGAGGACGCTAGCCCGACGCGCGCCATGTCTTAGGAATAAGGCTTGGCCGTCGGAACATGGATAAAAGCATCACCGTGTGGTCTGATGTGTTCTGTATAGAACGCGGAGGATTACGAAAACTTACTTGCGCTCCTCGGGTTCCTACACCCGTAACCCTCTAAAAAGACCACACGGACAGCCCATTTTATACAAACTGAGTAAGATAGAAAAAAGGAAGGCAAACTGAATAAAGCAATATTGAAGTAAAAACAGTTGAGCCTTATGACGACTTAAACAGATAACTGGTTATCTTATGCTCAAGCCTGAGCGAATTTAATGTGGTATAATCTACAAAATACACCCAGAAATACACGATATTTTAATACAACATAATGCAGATTATGTTGTATAATGTATCTATTATTCCTAGTTTTCACGTGAGGGTTCCATGATAGCACCGCGACACTCTTCTGATCCGTCGTCATATTTGCCGCCAGACTTTGTTGTGCGGAATGGTTCAAAAATGGTCACAGCCTATGCCGAGTTCTTCTCACTTAACATGAACGCGAATACAAATGAAGCCTATGCTAATGGACTACGTTTGTTTTTTGAACACTGTGAACGCTTGGGCATCACAGACGTCCTTGATATAGAGCCTGCCCATGTGCAGGACTTCAACGTCTCCATATTGGCCAAGGATTACGGCACAGCGAGCCTGCGTCAGTATTTGTCGGCCGTCAGGATGTTTTTGGACAGTTGTGTTGTGCGTGGTGTTTTATCCGTCAATCCCGCCAAAGCCGTGAAGTTACCACGCTCTAGTAGCGGCACAGGAAAAACGCCTGTGATTGTTTCAGAACAAGTCCGCCAAATCCTTGATGGTATTCCGCGCATGCGTGAGATTGATTTACGTGATCGCGCGCTTATTGGGCTTATGGTCTATTCTTTCTTTCGTATCTCAGCCGCTTTGGCGCTAAAAGTGAGAGATTATGAGCTTCGTGGTGACCAAAGATGGCTGATTGGTGAAGAAAAAGGCTCTAAACGTCATGAAATGCCAGTTCATCCAGACCTAGAGGCTATGATGGATGAATATTTGCAAGAAACAGGCTTAATGAACCAGCCTAATGCCTTGATTTTTCAGTCTTGTGTAGGCCGTAGTGGCAAGTTGAATGGCAACCCGTTTGACCGTAATTCATCATGGCGCATGGTGCGAAAACGTGCCCTCGCCGCTGGTGTTCACCGCGATATTGGCAATCATAGTTTTAGAGCAACAGGCATTACGACTTACCTTAATAATGGCGGTACGCTTGAGGATGCGCGCATTATGGCCAATCACTCGAACTCAACGACAACAAAGCTCTATGATCGCACTAAAGATGTCGCGAAGGTCACGGAAATTCAGCGGTTGAAGTTTTAGCTCGTTTTACGAAAGCGACCCCTTTATAGACACACTATGAAAATCGCCAAAGACATCACTGAATATGCGAAGTCCGTCGTTTTAAAAGAACGGGATGGCTTAGACGCATTAGTGAACTCAATTGATGAAAAGTCATTTCCCCAGGCCATTGAAATTATTGCGAAAACTAAATCCTATGTCGTTGTCGTAGGCGTTGGTAAGTCTGGTCATATCGGGCAGAAAATATCGGCGAGTTTTGCGTCAACGGGTACGCCCGCTTTCTTTCTACACCCGACGGAAGCAAGCCATGGTGACTTGGGTATGATTACGAAAGGATGCGCCCTACTCGTCCTTTCTAATTCGGGTGAAAGCCGTGAACTCGTAGACGTTCTTAACTATGCCAATAAGGAGTCGGTGCCTGTTATTGCCATGACATCACGGCCGCACTCTACTTTGGCAAAAGCCGCTACAGTGAGCTTGATTTTACCAGAAGTTGAGGAAGCCTGCCCCAATGGTCTAGCGCCAACGACATCCACAACGAACACTTTGGCGCTCGGTGATGCTCTTGTTGTGAGCGTGATGAAGACGCGAGGCTTTACATCAGAGGACTTTGGTCGCCGTCATCCGGGCGGAAAACTGGGTTTGAGGCTTCAAACTGTCAGCGATTGGATGGTGCGTAATACGACGCAAAACCCTCTCATTCCTCTTACAGCGCAGATGCAAGAGACTGTTCTAGCCATCACAAAGGGCGGATATGGCTGTGTCGGCGTAATAGATGATAAAGGAAAGCTCATTGGCATTGTCACAGATGGCGATTTACGCCGCGCTATGACGTCTGACTTCTTTGATAAGTCCGCCAAAGACATCATGACGGCCGACCCATTTGCCATTTCGCCGGATACAACAATGGGAGCTGTCATCGATAGCTTTACGAAACGGCGCATTGCGAATGCTTTTGTTGTTGAGGATGGGACGCCTTTGGCTTTGATTGACCTAAAAACACTTTTGGCGGCGGGTTATGTCTAACGCGATTATTGTTCCTGCCCGGTATGGTTCCACGCGTTTTCTTGGAAAGCCGCTTGCTCAACTGGGCGGTATGAGCATGGTCGCGAGAACCGCGCAGAACGCTCAGAAAGCAGCGGATAAAATTGGAGATACAGTCGCGCTGGTAGCTACTGATGATATCCGCATCATGGAGCATTGCGACGGTCTGGACATTAAATGTGTGATGACTGACCCCGAACTGCCCTCTGGTAGTGATAGGGCTCTCGCCGCTACTGTGGCCTATGAAAGAGAGAGTTCTCATGCGATCAAGACAATAATAAATTTACAAGGCGATGCGCCCTTTACGCCGCCTGAACATATTGTTGCTGTGATTGAGCGTTTGAAATCTGACTCTACGATCGATGTCGCGACACCTTATATCACGTTAGATTGGGACTCTCTTGATACGTTGAGAGAGCATAAGAAAACCACGCCTTTTAGCGGAACGACTCTTGTCGCGGATGCAGATGAAAAGGCTCTATGGTTTTCTAAGAATATTATTCCAGCGATACGTAAAGAAGCTCAATTAAGAGCGAATACGCGGCTCTCCCCTGTGCGACGACATATTGGTCTTTACGGTTTTCGCAAAGCTGCTCTTGAGCGTTTTGTGTCTCTGCCGATTGGATATTGGGAAACCCTTGAAGGCCTTGAACAATTACGTTGTTTAGAGAACGGCATGACGGTTAGCTGTGTCGAAGTTCAGCCCGCTAAAGTCGCGATATCTGGGATTGACACGCCTGAAGACCTCGCGCGAGCAGAAGCCTTACTCGCGAAACTATGACCAAAACGCTTTATATCGTTCGGCATGGCAACACCTTTGACAAAGGTGACATTGTCACGCGTGTCGGAGGCAAAACTGATCTTGCGCTGTCCAAGAGTGGAGAAATTCAAGCCGCGAATTTAGCAGAAACTTTTAAAAACAACTATATTGATACGTGTTTCTCATCCCCGCTAAAACGCACACGCCAAACCGCAGAAGCTATCTGCGGCGGACACAATATCGCCATCCAAAACGCAGAATTTCTCCGCGAAATTGATTATGGCCCAGATGAAAATAAGCCTGAAACAGATGTTATTGCGAGAATAGGTCAGCAGGCTATCCAAGATTGGGAAGAGCACACAATTGTGCCTGATGGCTGGCGCGTAAATCCCGAAGAATATAGAAACGCTTGGAGGATATTTATTCAGGAATTAACGTCAGAGACCACTGTTGTTGTGACGAGCAACGGTGTCGCACGTTTCCTCTTAGATACCCTCGAAATAAATGTCTCAGATCGAAAAATGAAAACGGGATCGGTCAGTCGTTTCGATTTGAAAAATGGAAATTGGTCTCTGATGTATTGGGGAAAACGCCCCCCTCTGTAACCCTACAGAATGATTTCCATGCCGTCATAGGCAGGCTCTGCAATCGGAGGCAGTTCAGCCGATAAGGCATCATAATCCATATCAATATGAAGGTTCGTCAGTATGCCTTTTTTAACACAGGACCGAGCGAGCCAAGACAATGTTTTATCGGCGTTGGCATGGGTCGGATGATCATTATAGCGAAGCGCATCTACGACAAAACAGTCCAACCCGCTTATCTCACTCATTGCTGTTTCGGGTATATCCCAAACATCAGGCGCATAGGCCAATTGGTTGTTAAACACAAAACCTAGCGAGGGTGTAGGGCCATGGCTGAGCTGCAGGACTTTGATGCTTAATGTTCCCGTCGGCCCCTCAATATTGATTTCATCACCCCCTTTAATAAGGGGCTTTAATTCTAAAATCGGCGGATGAACGCGTCCTGCAGGCATTTCAAAACAATAGTGAAAACGTCCATGCACGTGCGGTTTCGTATTCTCATCCATATAGGTCGGAATTTGCTTTCGCATGCGATAGGCAAGCGCCCGAAGGTCATCAATACCGTGGGATTGATCAGCATGTTCATGCGTGTAAAGCACAGCATCCAAATGCTTTACATTAGCGGCTAAAAACTGTTCGCGCAAGTCTGGGCTCGTATCAATGAGAACTGATGTGCGCTTAGATTGAGGCGGTTTATCGCCCTCCCAATATTCAACATATAACGAACATCGAGACCGCTTATTTTTTAGGTTGCTTGGGTCACACGCGCCCCAGTCACCCCCAACACGGGGTACACCGCCTGAAGACCCACACCCTAAAATGACCGCTCTTAATCCCACAACAGCGACCTATCCGCTTTCTGAAAGAGATTAAAAAAGGCATCGGTTGTTTTCTGCGCCGCCTCTTCATAACTCCACCCCTTCACCGCCGCGAGACCTTCGCAGACCTCATGTACATAGGCGGGCTCATTGCGCCGTCCGCGATAGGGTACGGGCGCTAGATATGGGCAATCTGTTTCAATCATAATTTTATCATCGGGCATGATTTCAACAAGGCCGCGAACATCATGGGCATTTTTAAAGGTCACAATGCCTGACACTGAAAAGTAGAACCCCATATCAATGGCCGTCCGAGCAAGCGCATCTCCAGAGGTGTAACAATGCATAATTGCAAAAAATTCACCACGTCCCATTTCACGCTCAAGCGTCTTTATCATTAAGTCGTCTGCCTCTCGTGTATGTATAATCAGAGGTAATTTCGCCTCTCTTGCGGCATCAATATGGGTTTGAAAGTTATAAATCTGTTCGGCTTCGGAACTATATCCGTAATGGAAGTCATATCCCGTTTCTCCAATGCCAATGACTTTCGGATGAGCCGCCATTTCAATCAGGTCTTCAGGTTTTAATTCAGGGCTATCTTTCGCATCATGCGGATGTGTTCCGACACTCGCCCATATCGCGTCAGACATATTCGCGACATCAAGTGTGGCTTGGTAATCTTTGATGTTGCACCAAATATTGAGCATGCCTTTAACACCTGCTGATTTGGCGTTCTCAATGACATCTGGCAAATCATCGGCAAATTTTTCACCGTGCAGGTTAACGTGGCTATCTATGAGCATCAGGCGGCTCGGATTGCGCTTAGCGTATTCAACATTGTCGCAGTTTTATCTGTATTAATGGCCTCTTCAACTGTCTTTTGGTCGCGGATAGTGTTCCACGCTTTAAGCCATTGTTCTGCAGACTTCTTGATGGTCGGGGCGGAAAATGCGCCTTCCCATTCGCCCGTTTGTGAGTACATGGCACAAGCTTGAATGCTATCTTCTAACACGTCCCAAAATAATGATCTTGCAACGGTCGAGTTTTGCGGTGCCAATGATTTGGCGATTGCTATATCCATACTGTCCTGGCCGCCTGAAAGAGAGTCCATAAACCGTTTGAGTGGGTTCAAAACCTCTGTCGCATTCTGTGCCAAGGCTACAGCCTTACCCGGCCCTCCACGGCTTAGTTTAGCGCAGGCTTTCACCATCTCTGGTGACCCACTGCCTTGGCGTTCTAACCACTGCAAAATATCGTTCTGAGGCACAGCCTTGAGTGAGACACTTAAACAGCGAGATCGAATTGTGGGCAGTAACCGCCCAGGAGAAGACGATAGCAAAATCATAATGGTTTGCGACGGTGGCTCTTCAAGCATCTTCAGCAATGCGTTCTCAGCATTCGTATTCAAATGATCAGCACTATCAATAAGAACAACGCGCCGTTCGCCATCTTCGGCAGGGGTGCCCTGTAAGAAACCACCAATTGAACGAATTGTATCAACGGGAATGTCCTGTTTAAACTTCTTCGTCTTGCTATCCCAAGGGCGATTAACGACAAATAGATTGCCATGACCGCGGCTTTCAATCCGCTGAGATACAGGGTCCGATTTGGGAATATCCAAACTATCGTTCATCAGCGATTGACCGCCTAACAAAGAGCGCGTCATGCGATAAGCAAGTGTGGCTTTCCCAATACCAGGAGGCCCCGTTAGCAACCAAGCATGATGTAAACGCCCGCTTTCTTTGGCTTGGATAAAGCGCCGTTCAGCATCTTCATGCCCTAAAAGGTCATAAGTCTCTCTTGGGTGCAAACATCCCGGAGCACGATCGGACTCAGGTAAGAGCTCTGTTTCAAAGCCCTTCGCCATTAGCCACTGGCACTGCTTAGCTTGCCGGCCAATTGAGGATACCGTGTTGTCAGCCCGTGAATAATGCGGGCATGAACAGCATCACGACTAGCCCCAGCATCCACGGTGAAAAAACGCGCTGCATTGTCATTCGCGATTTCCAAAAAGGCGTCACGCAAATGATTATGGAACTCAATACTTTCTTTATCAAAACGGGAGAGGTCTTCACCACGCGTCTCGACACGTTTTTGCGCCAAAATAGGATCAATATCGAAGAGGATTGTTAGGTCAGGGTCGAAACCATTCATAACCACATTATGTAGTGATTTGACTTTATCAGGGCCTAAACCGCGTGCGTAACCTTGATAGGCTAAACTTGAGTCTGCAAAGCGATCACTAATCACCCAAGCCCCACGTGCCAAAGCCGGCTTAATCAGTTTCTCCACATGGTCGAGACGCGCCGCATACATCAAAAGCAATTCTGTCATACCCGACCATCGCTCATGCGTGCCCGTTAGAACAAGATTGCGAATAGCTTCGGCACCAAAGGTTCCCCCCGGTTCGCGCGTCAGGAGTGTTTCAATGCCTGCATTTTCAAGGGCTTCACTAAGCAGTTTAGCTTGGGTTGATTTCCCAGCGCCTTCGCCACCTTCAAAGGTGATAAATTGTCCCGTTTCCATTATTCGCCTCTTATAGCTTTAATCAGGGCTGTCCAAACTTTGCCAAAAGCAGACTTCGCTGCCACATCCTCGGCTGCAACTGCTTTGATACGCTTTAACTCTGTATCGCCTTCAAAAACAATAATGTCACCGAGGATGTCCCCTTTTTGTATTGGAGCGATCGCCGTTTTGGCTTGTAATTCCGATCTCAAATTTGATCGACTGACACGCGCCATTCCAACAGAGACATTTTCTTCGGCTACAAGTTTTACGGTTCGTGCTTTACCCATGTAAACATCGATAGCCCCAACATCATCGCCCATCTGATAAACATCATAGACTTTGAACTGCGTAAAGGCTGCCGTCATCAATGTCAGCGCCGTATTTCGACGATCTGATTGGCTGTCTGTTCCGTTTAATACAACAATCCGACGTTCGCCGTCCTGTTCTGCGGAGCCCACGAGTCCATAACCTGACACTGTTGTATGCCCCGTTTTAAGGCCGTCAGCCCCAGTAAACCGACCTAAAAGAGGGTTTCTATTGCCCTGGCTAATACCATTCCATTCGAAATTACGTTCACTGTAAAGATCGTAATATTGAGGAAAGTTTCGGATCATCAAATCCGCCAATTTCGCAAGGTCAAGTGCACTGATTTCATGCCCTTCGTCAGGCCAACCTGTTGCATTCAGAAAGGTCGCGCTTTTTAATCCTAACTCGTGGGCGCGCTGCGTCATTAATTGCGCGAACGCAGACTCTGAGCCTGCTAAACCTTCAGCAAGAACAATACAGGCGTCATTACCAGACTGGGTAATGAC
>CAYGSV010000012.1:0-23022 GCA_964352635.1 uncultured Algimonas sp. | reverse complement strand
GATCAATAAATTATTTAATTGTCGCGGACGATTATCGACGGGCATCACCGTCAAAGAGAGATTTGGGCGATCAAATCCATGGACAATAATCTTACCTTTATCACCAAATAATTGATCGGCAATATCTTGGCGTGTTGCGTCATCGGCTGTGGCTGTGAAGGCCGCGATATTACTATTGGGGAATAGCTGATGCAAGCGCGAGAGGTCAGCATATTCAGGACGAAAAGCAGGCCCCCATTTGGACACACAATGCGCTTCATCCACCACAAATAAAGCAGGATTGAGCGCGCGCATCGCTGACAACATACGGTCGGTCATGAGGCGTTCAGGCGAGACATAGAGTATCTTGCTCCGCCCCGAAGTGACGTCTCGCCATTGCGCAACATTCTCTTCGCGGCTCTGTCCTGAATGCAGACATGACGCCTCTATGCCGTTCGCGCGGAGCCCTGCGACTTGGTTATCCATCAGCGCGACGAGTGGTGAAACAACAATCGTTGGCCCTTCCAAAATTTGGGACGGCACTTGATAGCAAAGCGACTTCCCGGCCCCCGTTGGCATAACTGCGAGTACAGGTTTTTCAGCGAGGATGATATTGATAATATCCTCTTGCCCCGCACGAAACGCATCAAACCCGAAGCGGTCTTTCAATATATTGTGCGGAGTCGGCATAGAGGGTGTGATAGGTTTTTAAGACCTGCTGACAAGTGCAAAAATGGGGAATAGCTGTGCGCATTTATCCCTCGCATCCTCGGTTTCAAACCGCTAAAGCGCGTGTTGAATTTAAGGAGTGCACATCACGTGTCGAATGAGGCTAACATTGACGTTTCCCGAAGCAGCGGCGCTGCATTAGCCGCCCAAATCGAGGACGACAAAAACAAACGCGGTAAAGCCAAGAGCGTTAAGCCCTTGCGACAGCTCTGGCCGTTTATCGCGCGCTATCCACGATTGCTCATTGGATTCATTTTATTTTTAATCCTTGCTGCTGCCATGCAGCTTTCAATAGGGCTTGCCGTAAAAGTTATCGCAGATTGCGGGTTCGTTGGTGACGGAGAAGTAGCTGATTACTGCGCGCGCTTGGCGGTTGGTGATGTAGAATCTATGTCATCTTATTTTAAATTTGCTATTTTAATTGGCCTCGGTGCCGCTCTTTTTGGAGCTTTACGATTTTACTTTATTAGTGTGATTGGACAGCGCGTCATCGCAGACTTGCGTAAGGCTGTTTATGATCGACTAACGCGCCTCAGTCCCGAATTTTTTGAACGTGTCCATACTGGCGAGGTTTTATCCCGCTTAACGACAGACACCACTTTGATTGAGTCAGTTATTGGCTCAACAGTGTCTTTCGCAATTCGTTCTATCGCCACAAGCTTCGGTGCATTAGTAATCATGCTGATTATCAGTTGGAAGCTTACTTTAATGGTCTTAGCCATAGGGCCTATTATCGTTGTACCCGCAGTTCTAATAGGACGACAAATTAGGTCCTTATCTCGTTCCAGTCAGGATAGTCTAGCAACAGCCTCCTCACGCGCAGGTGAGAGTTTAGGTGCCATTCAAACCGTACAAGCCTTTACCCGAGAGCAGAAAGAGCGGCGTGACTTCTCAAACGCCGTTGAAAAAACCTTTGCCGCACATAAAAAACGAATTGCTGTTCGAAGTGTTATGACTCTGATTATTTTCGGGCTCGGCATGACAGGAATGATTGGCGTATTCTGGTTCGGAGTGAACGAGTTTCTACAGTTTCAAGAAACGGGCGGTCAAACAGGTATGACCAGCGGCGATATCGGCGCATTCCTCATTTATTCTTTTAGTGTTGTCTCTGGCGTTGGCTTTTTGACAGGTACATGGACGGAGTTACTCCGTGCCTCAGGCGCAACAGAACGCGTTATGGAACTCTTAGCGGAAGAACCTAAAATTTTTGCACCGAAGGAGCCAAAAGAAATTATAAGAGCCTCGGGCAATCTCGCCTTTGAAGGCGTGACCTTTACCTACCCCTCTCGCCCCACAGAACAGGCGCTTAAAGATGTGAGCTTTGAGGTGAAAGCGGGTGAGACGATTGCTTTGGTCGGGCCGTCTGGCGCGGGCAAGTCCACGATATTCCAATTGCTCTTGCGGTTTTACGATGTCCAATCAGGGCGTATTTCGTTAGATGGATTATCAGTCACAGACCTAGACCCACAAGCCCTCCGCCAGAGCTTCGCCATTGTGCAACAAAACACACCGCTCTTTTCTGGCTCGGCTATGGATAATATCCGTTATGGACGCGAAGGGGCGAGCGACGACGATGTTGTCTCCGCCGCCAAAGCCGCTTACGCGCATGAGTTTATCGAAAAACTACCAGAGGGATACGGCACAGATTTGGGCGAAGGCGCCGTCACCCTTTCGGGCGGGCAAAGACAACGCATCGCAATTGCACGCGCCATCTTACGCGATGCACCCATTCTCTTATTGGACGAAGCCACTAGTGCGCTAGACGCCGAAAGCGAACGCGCCGTACAGACAGCGTTTGAAGAAATGTCCGAAACCAAAACCACCTTGGTCATCGCCCATCGCCTCGCCACAGTGCTCAAAGCCGACCGTATCATCGTCATGGATGAAGGCCGCGTCGTCGAGACAGGCACACATGACAGCCTTGTGGCACAGGACGGCCTTTACGCGCGCTTGGCGGCTTTGCAATTTACGTCAGGTTAGAGTTTAGAAAAGAATATTAGCAAAGCATGAATATCTAGACACGGTTGAGTATCTCAATATTGTCATGTCTATGAAGGTCAAACAAACAATTGAAGAAATATGGGCTGGCACAAAAGATATATTATTGCCCTATGAAGGTAGCACGTCGCAGCTTCACATGTTGGATGTACCAAATGAACACCTTAACGAAATTGTAAAATGCTACTTGAAGCACGTAAGGTGTGATGGTGTAAGCTACACCACTTTAAATGACGGAAAACAATGGCAAGGCTTCACGGCAGAAGCCCGAAATTTATTTTATAAAAAAGATGGTGTTTTCAGAAATTGGATATTCCAAGGTTCTTTGAGTTTAAAACGTTCCCTAAGGCTTTTCGTCGATGAAGATGGGCATGATGAAAAGCTTTCCCTAGAACTTGTTTTTTGGGCGGACGAATTTTTCCCGTCTCCAGAATCAGAGATTAAATGCTTAAAGTCTTTCCGAGACCTAATTGATATCGCAAATGCCTTGCAGAAAATATCTCCTAATTGCGACCTAGCATTTGATGCATATGAAGCTGGAAACCCAAGAGAACGAAAAAAGGACTCATCCACCTATTTTTGGTGATTTAAAAACCCAATAGTAGTTTTACGTTAAGGGTGATTAGCCTAAAGCCCGAACCCCTTCACCGACGTCTGAACACGGGCCAGAATATCGTGGGATGTCATATAGAGAACATCGCCGTTTTCTCCACCGAAGGTGACATTGGCTATACGCCGTCCTGTACGGATAAGGCCTAAGCGTTCGCCCTTTGGTGAAATAACAATGACGCCGCCTGGCCCTGTGGCGTAAATACGGCCTTCTGTGTCTATCGCCATGCCGTCCGCATTACCCACTTCACCTTTGGCGAAGTCTGCTGTGGCGTCTAGCAAAACACTACCTTCACCGACAGTCCCATCCGCCGCAACAGGATAAGCTTTCCAAATTGTGTTTTTTGGATCTGAATTGGCGACGTAAAGCGTCTTTTGGTCGGGTGATAAAATAATGCCGTTCGGGCGTGTCAGGCTATCATCCACTAAGGTAACGTCCCCGTCTGGTGAGAGTGCATAAACGCCGTTAAACGGTATTTCTTTGAACTCTGACTCGTCTTGCCCTTTGAGGCCATAGGGCGGGTCCGTGAAAATCAATATCCCTGTTTCATGCAATACGGCATCATTCGGGCTGCTCAATTTTTTACCCTCAAATTTATCGGCAAGAAGACGTTTTTCTTTTGTCTTTAAGCTCATGGCATAAAGCGCACGGTTGCCGTGATCTGGCAAAACAATCTCGGTGTCATTCAAACGAATAAGGCCATTCGCGCCCGCTGAACTAATATGGTCTGGTACAGGCAAAGCGTGACCTGAGGGTTTCAAATATTCCGTAAGGCCTTCGCCATCCTTATAGCTCCAAATTGTATTGCCCGGCACATCGGTGAAAAGAACGCGGCTTTCTTCAGCTATCCATACAGGCCCTTCTGACCATCCAAAACTCCCACCCAGATTTTCAACTTTTGCGTCCGCAGGAACAATGCCTTCAATGCTCATCTCGACCGCGCCGATAACATTGGCGGCTTCGACGACTGGTGTCGGTGTTTCGATGCTTTGAACCGATGCACTTCCACAGGCCGTTAATGCGAGAATTGATGAAGCAAGAAAGACGGTTCTAATCATTAGTTTAACACCATAGCTGCGGCCCCGTAGAGGGCGACGAAATGCGCTTTAATTAAACGCACAGGAATATCTTGCACGAACCATGTGCCGTGTCCACGACTGCGGAAACGCTCGACAAAGTTTGACTCATTCAGGAACGGCGCAATGTGACGGGATACCCCACCGCCGAGGACAACGCCACCGGCAGCCCCAAGAGTCAGAGCGGCATTACCCGCAAACCCACCCAGCATATTACAGAATGTCACCACCGTGAGACGCGCGACTGATTTCGGATTGGCTTCCGCCGCCGCAACAATCTCATCCTCTTTGGTGCAGGTTACAGGCTCGCCCGTAATTGCACAAATTGCTTTATAAAGACGATAAAGACCGGGCCCTGAAATCAAACTCTCCGCCGAGACATAAGGCATAAGCGTTTGTTGATGGGCGAGAATATCTCGCTCTAATTTCGTTTGAGGCGCAAAAGCGACATGACCGCCTTCGGTCGGAATAATACGCGGCGGGCTACCGGGTAAAATACAAGAGACGCCAAGCCCTGTACCCGGCCCCATGACGGCGACAGGCTTATTATAATTCACTTTGCCGTCGACCAATATATCAAAACCGTCATCAGGAATGACCGTTGCCCCATTGGCCATGGCGACGAAGTCATTCAACACGACGACATTATCAAAGCCAAAGGTCTTATGCAGATCGCCCTCAGAGACGATCCAATCCACATTTGTCATGCGGATTTCATCATCAAATTTCGGTCCCGCAAAGGCGAAAGCTGCGCGCTTGGGCTTTATCTTTTGGTCATCTAAATAAACTTGAACCGCATCATTAAAATGCTTGAACTCATTAACGGCAAAGCGCTCTGAATGGTGAAGCTCTATTGTGCCAAGTGCATTACGTTCAGCCAAGGCGAAACGGCAATTCGTCCCGCCGACATCTCCGACTAACATGGGCGCACTCATGCGTTTGGCTCCCGAAGATGTTGCGCCCAAGCGGGTTCACCCAAGACAGAAGCACCCGCCTCGGCATTATCAGCGCGCGCACGCATGGGCTCGAACATGTTCATCCCTAACGTCGAGAGGTTTTTGAAATTCGGTTTTGGTGCCAAGTCACGCGCTTCCCAATTGCCTTTGGTGACGACATCAACTGTGCCTTTAAAGGCATCTAAACGTAGCCTATCACCTGTCTCAATCTTAGCGATAGCCCCGCCATGTAAGGCTTCGGGGTGCATGTGTATGGCGGCGGGAACCTTGCCCGATGCGCCTGACATGCGGCCATCTGTGACCAAAGCGACCTTAAAGCCTTTGTCTTGAAGCGCGCCCATGACGGGGGTTAGTTTATGAAGTTCTGGCATGCCATTGGCCGCAGGGCCTTGGAAACGAATGACAGCGATAAAGTCTTTTTCTAACTCGCCTGCCTTGTGCATTTCCATGAGGTCGTTTTGATCAGACACGACAATGGCTGGGGCTTCGACAATCCAATGTTCGCGTTTAACGGCAGACTCTTTCATCACGCCGCGACCGATATTCCCTGTCATCAACCGAAGGCCGCGATCTTCGCGGAATGGCGTTTTGACAGAAGACAAAATTTCAGGATCAAGGCTTTCTGTTGGGCCTTTGCGATAGACAACAGGATCAGGATCGGCATGAGCATTTTTCATGGGCTCACGCGTATATTCAATCAGGCCATCTCCACCGGCAACCGTTGTTACATCAGTATGCAAAAGCTGTTCACCAATTAATTCGCCAATCAGATACGCCATGCCACCCGCGGCATGGAAATGGTTCACGTCGGAAATACCGTTTGGATAAATCTTACAAATCAGCGGAACAGCGTGGGAGATTTCGGCGTAATCATCCCAGTTAATGATAACACCCGCCGAACGCGCAATGGCGGATAAGTGAATGGTCAAATTCGTTGAACCGCCCGTTGCCATCAAGCCGACCAAACCGTTCACAATCGCTTTTTCATCAATGATGTCGCAAGCAGGTGTGAAGTCGCCGCCCATATCCGTCATCTGCACAGCACGGCGTGTCGTCTGTGCCGTAATAGCGTCGCGCAATGGCGTGTTAGGATGCACGAAAGACGCCCCAGGTAATTGCATACCCATGACTTCCATCAGCATTTGGTTCGTGTTCGCCGTACCATAAAATGTGCAAGTGCCAGGGGCGTGATAAGACGCGCTTTCAGCCTTCAACAGTTCTTCGCGTCCGACTTTACCCTCGGCAAATAACTGGCGCACTTTTGCTTTTTCAGGATTTGGAATACCAGACGGCATTGGGCCTGCTGGCGCAAATATCTGCGGAAGATAACCATAGCGCAAAGCCGCAATCATCAATCCGGGCACAATTTTATCACAGACACCCAAATGAATAACCGCATCAAACATATCATGTGAAAGAGCGACCGCCGTTGAGTAAGCAATGATATCACGGGAGAAGAGCGAGAGCTCCATCCCGTCTTGACCTTGGGTAACACCGTCACACATGGCTGGCACACCGCCCGCAACTTGCGCCGTAGCGCCAGCTCGGCGCGCCGCATGTTTGATAATCGAAGGATAGGTTTCAAACGGCTGATGCGCGGACAGCATATCATTATAAGCGGTCACAATACCGATATTGGCCCATTTCGCGCCAAGGAGCTCTGTTTTTTCTAAAACAGGGCACGCGGCACTCGCATGGGCAATATTACCTTCTGAGAGGCGTTTACGGCGTGGGCCCGGACGCATATTGGCTTTGCAATCTGCCAGATAAGCGGCACGCGTCTCTTTGGAGCGTTCAATAATACGGGCTGTGACGTCTTGAATGATCGGGTTCATCGCCTAGCCTCCTTCATGCGTAAAAACGTTTAGTCTTGGGCCAGCGGCGCGTAAGGTTGTGACGGGCGCATCAAAGACATCTTTATCAGCGCTCGCCTCCCACACCGCTTTTTTAGCGGCACCTGGAATCAGTAAGAGCGTATTTTTCGCGCGCATCACAACGGGTAAGCTTACTGTGATACGGTCATTAAATCCACTGCCGCCTGCTTGTCCCGTTGCGTCTTGCCATACTAGAGACGGGGCGAAATCAATATCAAGCGCCGTTGATAATGTCGGGGATTGCGGGAACCAAGACGCCGTATGACCGTCTGTGCCCATGCCCATGACACAAACATCAATCGGCTCTGGAAAAGCGGCGTTGAATATACCAGTCATTTCAGATGCACCCGCTTTGGCATTCGGCGCATTATTGACCAAAGGCACAAACGTCGCTGCGGCGGCTTTGTTTTGCAAAAGTGTCGTTTTGATAAAAGTCGCATTCGACCCATTTGCGCCTTCGAGCACCCAGCGTTCATCGACAAGGCTCACACTGACTTTGGACCAATCCAAAGAAGTTTGGCTTAAAGCTTCATAGACAGGTTTAGGGCTTGAACCCCCTGAGACTAAAAGGCTGGCTTTTCCGCGTGTATCAATAGCCGTGCTGAGGCAGTCCACAATATATACTGTTGCTTTCGCAACATATTGCTCTGCACCCTCGAGGATATAACACGTAAAACTATCTGACATGGCTTTAGTCTTTTGACCAACGATGGCCGAGCTCTGCCAACATTTCATTTGCAGCGTCTGGGCCGTCTGTTCCAGCAAAATATGGCATAGCGGTTTGGCCTGTTTCTTCCCAAGCTTCTAAGATGCCGTCACACCATCGCCAAGCCGCCTCAACTTCGTCACGGCGCATAAATAGGCTAAGATTACCCCTCACAACATCCATCAAGAGGCGCTCATAGGCATCGGGATAACGCACAGTAAAGTTATCAGCATAAGAAAGATTGAGTGGTAGAGTTTTCAACCTCAAACCACCCGCGCCCGGCTCCTTAATTTCCATATAGAGCTTCACCGCCTCGTCTGGCTGTAAGCGTATAACCAGCTTATTTGGATTGACGTGTGTTTCCTCCCCAAAGATAGAATGGGGGACGGATTTAAATTGTATGACGACTTCGGATCGGCGGCTCTTCATCCGCTTACCTGTGCGGAGATAAATCGGCACGCCCTTCCACCGCCAGTTTTCAATTTCGGCCTTTATGGCGACATAAGTTTCAGTGTTACTGCCATCCACGTCTAGGTCATCGAGATAGCCGGGTGCGGACTCGCCCTTAATACGGCCATTTGTATATTGTCCGCGTACCGTTTTTTCTTTCACATTTTCAACAGTGATTTGCTCAAGCGCTTTCAGGACCTTAATTTTTTCTGTGCGCACATCATCTGCTCCGAGTGAAGACGGGGCTTCCATAGTCGATAGACACAGGAGTTGAAGCAAGTGATTTTGAACCATATCACGGAGAGCACCTGCGCCGTCATAATAGGCCCCTCGCCCACTGACACCAATCGCTTCTGCCACGGTGATTTCAATGTGATCAATCGCGTTACTGTTCCAAAGCGGCTCTAACAAGACATTGCCAAATCGTAGGACTAAGAGGTTCTGCACCGTCTCTTTTCCTAAATAATGGTCGATACGATAAATGCGATTTTCGCTAAAAACTTGGGCCACGCCTTCGTTAATTTCATTCGCAGACTCGAAATCTGTCCCAATAGGTTTTTCGAGAACGACACGCGCCTTTTTATGTGCCAGCCCTTCGCGTTTTAATCCCTGACATATACTCGCAAACATCGAAGGCGGCATGGCTAGGTAAAAGACGCGAATGAGGTTTTTATCGTCACTGACGGATTTTGACAAAGCCGACCAATCGTTATCGCCCACAACATCAATAGCGACATAATCAATCAAAGCCGTAAAAGCGGCCCAGCTTTTGGCGTCAATCGTATCATCGCCTTCAAAGGCGCAATAGTTTTTATGAATAAGAGCAATAAAGTCCTCGCGGCTATGCTCAGATCGCGAAACCCCAATAATGCGAGAATTTTTCGGGATTTGGCCGTCTTTGAAACGGTGATAAAGCGCGGGAAATATTTTCCGCCGCGCCAAATCGCCTGTGGCCCCAAAAATAATCATTTCAAACGGTTTTACAGGAACAAAGCCAGAACGAACCGCGTCTGTATCCTTTGTCTTTTTAGTCGCGTTTGTTGTTTTCTCTTTTTTGTCAGTCACTGACATTTTTCCCTTATAAACGAACTTATAATTAGAGCAAAAATGACAGCGCTGTCAACGCATGCAAGATTTTACATCACTCTTTTGCAGAGAGCGTAGAGTCTCGGACGACAACTTTAAAGTCTAAATTATGGACGGAGGCCTGTTTTGTCTTCTCTGCTGGATCAATCAGCACTTTGACGGCCTGGAATCCCATTTCGTAGATGGGTTGCTGCACTGTTGTTAGCTGAGGATATAAAATGCGGGCTAATGGCGTATCGTCAAAACCGCAAACAGACAAATCTTCAGGAACAGAAAGACCCAGTTTAGAGGCAACAGACACAACACCCGCCGCCATGTCATCATTGGATGCAAAAATAGCCGTCGGCCGTCCTTCTTTATCAGCAAGTAATTCTTCAGCGGCAACCACTCCCGAACGGAATGAAAAGTCCCCCTGTTTCACATCATGACTATGCACGGTAAGATGCGCATCCGCCATGGCATCACGAAAGCCTTCATAGCGAAGTGCCGTTGCACTATGTTCGGGATGCCCCTTAATAAAGCCAATTGTCTGATGGCCTTGTGAAATCAGCAATTCGGTCATTTCTCGCGCGGCCTGAACATCATCCATTTTAACGGCATGTGAGTGCGGAACCGCTTCGTTCGGCGCGACAAGGACAAAGGGGATTTTCATTGACGTAAGCGTCTCAATAATAGGTTTTGAGTCACTTAACGGCGGCGTCAATATAACACCATCAACGGGCAAACGACGCAGAAGTTCGCTAAAGACGTCCTCAATGGGTCGATTATCATCAGGTTCGGACAATGTGAGAGGTTCTGGCACAAGATGATAGCCGTATTTACGGCAAGCATCGATAGCTCCAGACTGAATTTTCGCGATATAATAAGGACTGGGGTTATCATAAACGAGCGCAACCAAGTAGGACTTAGAGCTCGCCAACCCCTTCGCCGCAAGATTGGGTGAATAGCGTAAAGTGCTAGCAACAGCTAAAACCTTCTCACGGGTTTTGGACGCCACATTAGGCTCATTATTCAACACGCGCGAGACGGTCTTCATCGACACGCCAGCTTCTTTGGCTACGTCTGTGATCGTTGCCTTCATTATCCCCTTACTCATGTCACATAGTATTTATGACACACTGTTTGTTCCAATTTGTAAATTGGAACAAAATCGATTTAAAATCAATAGATTGAATAAATCCATATAGGTTTATTCAACACAAATCGCCTGTCCCTCATTTGCAACAAGGCGAACATCAGAAAGTGAGAGCTTCATCTTATCACCACTTTCAATGATGAAGGGTGCCCGCACATATTCCATTTCTGAGCCTTCACCAAAACAGGAGAGTTTTACAGAGACATCTGTCCACTCACCTTGTTTCAAAACAGACGTAATGTTTTGCGTGTCTTGGCACGTATCTTTCCCACAATCAGTAGAGAGTGTGAGGGTTCCATCAACTGCATCTTCTGCCCGCATACGAATATAAAGCGCCATATCACCTGTGTTTTGGCGCGATAAATCAACGGGCGTTCCTCGCACTTCAAACCGTGCTTTTCCTTCACCAGACCATGTTAAAGTTCGGATGTTTTCCTGAACCCCGTCATCGGCTGAGACGATTGAGATATGCCCTGAAGGGGACTCTGCCTTGGTCGTTTTAACCGTCGTCTTGCCTGCGCCGTCCCCTAAAATGAGAGCCCAAGGGAAGACCGCCTTACCCGCTTTAAAGAAGTCACTGTCGTTCTTAGCGGACAACTCAATACCAGCCTCTTCTGGGAGATTACCGACTGCGGCTGGCTTGGCATAGGATAGACCATAACCATAGGCAAAGAGCGGATCATAATTCTCATCATCATAATTCAGAGGTGTTTGAATAGCTGTTCGTGGCCATGAATAAGGTAGCGTTCCATTGAAATCATACGCGACGCCGCCGTCTTCATTAGAGAATAAAACGTCCATGGCATAGCCGCCCTCAGAGCCTGGCAACCAAGCCGCAACAAACGCATTAGACGCATTTATTTCGCGGTTCATCCATAGCGGACGTCCAGAAAGGAAAACCGCCACCACGGGGATGCCCTCTTCTTTGAACTTCAAGAGCGTATTAAGGTCACTATCGTCACCTGGCTTATAGGCGAGCGTATCAATATCGCCTTTAAACTCAGCATAGGGGTCTTCACCAAAAACAACCATCGCAACGTCTGGTTTTTGAGTGTAACTTCCGTCTTCGGAAAGTGTCACGGAACCACCCGCGGCTTCGACGTGGCGCTTAACGCCGTCATACATAGAGCTTCCGCCTGGGAAGTCAGAGTTCTGGTTGCCCGTTCCCTGCCAAGACAAGGTCCACCCCCCTGATTGCTTGCCGATATTATCGGCACCATCACCCGCCATCAAAACATTGACCGATGGCGATAAAGGCAGGACACCATCATTTTTAATGAGGACTAAAGACTCTCGCACCGCTTGGCGCGCGACCGCTTTAGATTTGGGATCTTGAAGTAAATCATATTGTCCCGCCACGCCGCGCGTGCTCGGTTTACCGGCTTCGAACAGACCTGAGCGAATTTTAACGCGTAAGATACGACGCACAGCATCGTCTAAACGGTCCAAATCAAGCGTCCCATCTTCGGCTTGTTTAAACGTGTTATCGAAAAGTCCACGCCAGCTATCTGGCGCCATATACATATCGAGGCCCGCATGAAGCGCAGTCGGACAGTTTTCATTTGTACAATCATCAATTTGACCATGCGCATTCCAGTCACCAACCACAAAGCCGTCAAAGCCCATACGGCCTTTTAAAACATCTGTGATGAGACCTTTATGGCCGTGGAGTTTTATCCCTTGCCAGCTTGAGAAAGAAATCATGACGGATTGAACACCTGCTTCCAAGGCCGCGGGGTAACCCGCATTGTGAATATCGCGGAGGTCGGTTTCGCTATCGATATTGTCGCCTTGGTCGCGACCTTGGTTCGTGCCGCCGTCCCCTAAGAAATGCTTAGCTGTCGCAATTACATGGTCGCCTTTCAACCAGTCGGCTTGACCAACTTCACCTTGAATACCTTTGATGAGCTCACCCGCATATGACGCCGTGACTTCTGGGTTTTCAGCATAGCCTTCATAGGTGCGCCCCCAACGATCATCGCGCACAACAGCAATCGTTGGTGCGAACGTCCATTCCTGCGCGCCAACTCGAATTTCCTGTGCTGTAATAGCCCCGATTTGCCCAAGCAATGAGGGGTTACGCGTGGCGCCCAGACCGATATTATGAGGGAAGACAGTGGCGCCTGGAATGTTATTATGACCATGCACCGCGTCCGTTCCCCAAATCATCGGAATAAAAGGAACGCTGTCTCCATAAGCTTCTTTTGAGGCTTCATAAAATTCATCCGCCAATTCAACCCAGGCCGAAGCGGGTGAACGATTATCACCATTGGGCGCAGAATTACCGCCGTTCAAAACAGACCCCAACGGATAAGTCTTTAAATCTTCGGGAGAGATAGACCCAATATCCGCCTGAATAACCTGACCAACTTTGTGGCGCAGTGTCATTTGTGCCATCAATTCCGTTATACGCGCCTCAACCGCTGGGTCGAGACCAACAGGGCTTTCTACCTTTGGCCAGACTTCTGGATTTACAGAACCAGGAGCACGGACTTCCAGTGTTGTATCCACGCTATCCGATGAGGAGGATTGGCAAGCGCCGAGCAGCGACACGACAGCAATCAAAGCAGCAGAAGAAAATAAAGAATGGCGCATAATGAGGTCTCTCAAATTGGGTAAGGCTCTTAGCCTTAAAGTTTTACAACAAATGCTTGGGGTTCAATTGAAAAAAGAGGGGAAAGCCCCTCTTTTCTCGACTTAGTAATTTAGATCACGATAAATCTAGAACTGGTAACGGGCACCAATTTTGATCCGACGGTCACCAACAAAGCTTGTTCGGCCAAAGCGGTTACCACTTGCGTCAATCTGCTGTTCAGCATTTGCTCGTTCGTTTGTGATATTCGCAATCTGAGCCCGAACTTGGAAATTATCGGTAAAGTCATATTTAATTGACCCATCAAGATAACCTGTTGGTTGCTGATAGATTGGGTTACCTGTCACAAAGTCACGATATGAACTGAGATATTCAGAACGCCAGTTATAAGCGAGGCGCATTTCGAGCTTCTCATCTTGGTAGATACCAATGATATTCGCTGTGTGATCAGATAATCCAAGGAAGTCCGTCACAGCATAACGGTAAATCCGTTCAAAGTTAAAGTTAGGATCTTCGGTTGATACGTTAGGCGTCGGAGCATTAGTTTTAGCATCAATAAACGTATAGTTCGCCTGCAGACCTAGATTACCAAAAATACCTGGCAGCTCATCATAAAACTGCTGATAAGCAATCTCAAAGCCTTTAATCTTTGCTTCATCTTGGTTTATATCACCATTGAATACGACAGGAACGGTTACGCCATCCAACGTCTCAGTCCCTATAGTTTCAGTCGCATAAATAATATTATTACGAATATTTTTATGGAACAACGACAAGGTCAACGAGTTATTATCACCGTAATAATGCTCAATAGACATATCCAAATTTGTTGCCAAAATTGGTTTTAACTCAGGGTTACCTCCATAAACGTTAATCTGTGTTGGATTAATGCCTATGACTCTTTCATTGTCCGGAACACCTGGATCATCGTTAGTGATAAATTGCCTTGCAACGACGGCTGTTCTCTCAACGCGCAGCTGAGCAATGTTAGGTCGCGTAATCGCTTCACTTGCCGCAAAACGAACAAGCGTTTCATCATTCAAGTTCCATTTTAGATTAAGAGAAGGAAGCCATCGGTCGTCAGATGATTCGGCTACCAACTGTTCTGTGTCTTGCTGAGAATAAGCAAATGACTCTGGCGAAAACTCTAAAGCCTGCAAATCGCCCTCAGTCGGTGGATCACCCCTTTGAAATTCTTCGGAGGCAATTGTTGCATATATAAACGGCCCGCGTGATGTTACATCAGAATTAGAGTAGCGAATACCAACATTACCTTCGAGAGACATGCCATTACTGAACTCATTGCCAAAATCTAAGCGCGCATAGAGGTTTTGGGTCTTTTCAGTGATATCACCAATTGTACCGCGGCCCGCATAATCAACCACGCCCGCGGAATTGCGGAGTGGAGACCAATCCGGATTGCGCCCCTCAACGATAACTTCATCAGCATCATTTCTAACTTCAGCCCTTGTAAAAGCAGGATCACCCTGAATCACATCGACAAAAGCATCATAGTTTTGAATTAGGTTTCGGTCTGCAAAAACAACTGATGAATTTGCCCCCTGCACGACACCACCACGGAAGAAGTCCGTGAAATCAACAACTTCAAAGGCAGGGTTTTGTAAATCTGAGAAAGGTACATACCCTCCACCAGCCCATGGTGGAGCAACAGCCGCCCAGTTTAGACCTGCTGCACGGTTGACTTGTTCGCGATCGGCGATACGCGCACCGAATTTGATTTTGTCAAACCATCCGTCATTTTCAAATTCATATTCCACATCACCCCGAACGGCGTACATATCGCCTTCATTGTCTTGGAACTCATCCGCAGCAAATAAGAAGTAAGAGTTTCTTGGGTCTGTTAGATCAGCATTGCCCGTTGCAGGCGTTCCAGTCCGAACGCTCGGATTGCTCGCTGCATTTGGGAATAGTTGTATTGAGGGGTTTTCTAGATCTGCATTTATTGCGAAATCAGAGAAGAAACGAGAGCCGCCCCATAAACGCTGCCTGTCAAACTCAGCGGTCGTTTTGTGGGCATCTAAACTCACATACCACTGGTCAGACGGACGCCATTTAATGTTAAGGCTCATATCGTCTGTCTTGGACTTATCAATCTGATTAATGCCTAAATTTGTAAAGTTTGCACCAGCCGCCCCTGTCCAATCGCGTAGATTGTTCGAAATAATGCCGTTTTCGTAAATGCCTGTAACGGCTTGTGTATTTTCACAAACCGGCGTAAGGGGCGGATCATTAGAGCCATTACATTGCGGGATGCCTGGCGAGGAGAACGGAGCCACTTGGACCCCACCAAATACTGAACTGTCCGCAAACTCATACAGGGGCCAACTTTCGCCATCACCAAAATATTCTAATGTGCGTTCGTTGCCATTCACGTCATTTTCAATAAGCGAGTATTTCGCTGTAACTTGAATATCTCCTGACTTATCACGCCATTGGCCCGCTACGTAATAGCTATCACGACCACGATCGACATCGTTAGTCCGAAGTTGGAAGCCACCTGGCACCGCGATAGTTTGCCCATCGACATTAAAAGGCACGAGCTGACCAATTTGGAAACCATGAAGATCAGATTTAAGCTCGGATGATGAGAATGAACCCAATAAACCGAACTCGCCCATCTCTGTATCCCAACGATTGCCGAGGAGAACACTGTAATCTGGCGCCCATTCATCACGAAGGTCTGTGTAAGTACCATCAATAGAAGCAACAGCCACGAGGCCTTGCTTGTCAAAAGGCTCTAAAGAACGAAGATTGATCGTACCACCAATACCGCCTTCGATAAGATCAGCAGAGGAGTTCTTATAAACATCTACAGCGCCGATAAGTTCTGGCGGAATAGTACCAAAGTCAAGTGAACGACCACCATTCGCAGAGAATGCGTCGCGTCCATTATATTCAGAACGCACCAGTGTAAGGCCACGAACGAGGTTGCCGCCACCTTCTGGAGAAGGGAAATCACCACCGTTATTTGAAGTAATGTCAAAACGTTGCACAACAACACCTGGAACACGAGCGAGCGCTTCGGCAACTGATAGATCGGGTAGTGCGCCAACATCTGACGCTGTGATCGAGTCAACAGCTGTATCAGCATTGCGTTTGAAATCACGCGCTGTCTTAAGTGACTGGCGGATACCTGTCGCAACAATCTCATCAACTTCTTCTACTGTTTCAGATGTGTCGTCTTGTGCATAAGCCATCTGCATTGTGCCAAAACTTGCGACCAATGCGGTTGTACCGAGCAAGGCCAACTTACTAAGGCGGTCCATTGCTTTGATATCTGTGGTGGTTTTTAAATTCACTGATTTCTCTCCCTTGTACCCTTATGGGTTTATTGTGCCCTTATGGACTTCGTATTTGAGGATTTAGTACGGCATTTTATATTATGTGCCGTCTAGATTCTATCCCCTTGAGTTTTTTAGAGCCTAATTTGACAGCGCTGTCAAATAGGTTTCAACTCTGATTCTAAAATTAATTTTGAATTATTATCTGAAGATGAAACATCAACGATTTAAAAAGCAGCGCCATTTTGACACGTTAAAATTCAGAAGCGTTTGCAAGAGTCCCCCTAGCACAGGGTCGAAATTTGCGTTAGCGACGGGCAAAGCAATGATAAATTCTGGGGAGCAATTATGAAAATTAAAAAAATCTGTATCCTTGGTGGCGGTACGGCAGGATGGATGACAGCCGCAGGATTATCCAATAAATACAATGACTTAAATATAGACATCCACCTGATTGAGTCAGATCAAATCGGCACTGTCGGCGTTGGCGAAGCGACTTTGCCGCATATTCGTTTTTTCAATAACGCCCTTGGTATTGATGAAAAAGAATTCATGAGAGAGACCTGTGCGACTTTCAAATTGGGCATTGAGTTTTGTGATTGGGGACAGATTGGCGATAGCTATATCCACCCATTTGGAGATTATGGCGAGCCAATTGACGGCATTGATTTTTATCATTTTTGGCTCAGACTGTTGCAGAAAGGTCACAAATCTCGCATCGATGATTATTCATATCCGATACTCGCGGCTGAAGCTGGCAAGTTTAAACTACCCGGTAAGGACAACACAAAAATCGGGTCCAACTTTGGTTATGCTTACCAATTCGACTCGAGTCTTTATGCAAAATTTCTCCGCAAATATTGCGAGAATAAGGGTGTGCGTCGAACCGAAGGTAAAGCCATTGATACGACCCTTGTACCGTCTAATGGCTTTGTAAAATCAATTACGCTGGAAGACGGTCAGGTAATTGACGCTGACCTATTTATCGATTGTTCTGGCTTCAGAGGCGTGTTGATTGAGCAAGCCTTAGACACAGGTTATGACGATTGGAGCGAATGGCTCCCCTGCAACAGAGCCGTTGCCGTGCCCTGTGAGGCACGAGGTAAAAGTGTGCCTTACACGCGCGCGACGGCCAGAAAGGCTGGATGGCAGTGGCGGATTCCTCTCCAACACCGCACGGGAAATGGGCATGTTTATTGGAATAAGTACATATCTGATGATGAAGCCACTCATCAACTCATGAGTACTTTAGAAGGGCCTGCCTTGGCCGAGCCAAAACAGCTTTATTTTAAAACCGGAAAACGTAGAAAACTTTGGCAGAAGAATGTTGTCGCAATTGGTTTGTCAGGCGGGTTCTTAGAGCCCCTTGAATCGACCTCAATACATTTGATTCAAGAAGGTATTACAGCCCTCATTGAGCTTTTTCCAAGCAAGGCTTGCGATATTTCTGACGCGACAGAGTATAATCGACGTATGGATCTGAATTTCGACCGCGTGCGTGATTTCTTATTACTCCATTATGTTGCCACACAACGTGATGACAGCGAAATGTGGCGTTATTTCCGCAACATGCAATTACCAGAAAGCCTTCAAGAAAAAATTGAGGCTTGGAACTCCAGAGGGTATGTTCTGCGTTACGAACAGGGTGTGTTCTTGCCGCCCAGTTGGGTGGCTGTAATGACGGGACAAAATCTTTTGCCCAATAATTATGATTTGCGAGCAAACTTAATGCCGCTTGTTGATATGATGACAAAGACCCAGACTATCAAATCAGCCAGCTTTGCTGCTGTTGAACAAACACCCGATCACGCAGCATTCTTGGCTCAATACGGCGCAATATCTGACATTGCGCCTCTCACGGCTCAGCCTCAAAAATCTTCAATGGAATCTCTTTAATCAGATGGCTGACAAAACCATAAATAAAGTCGTCATCATGGGGGCTGGGTTGGCCGGTAATATGTGCGCCCTCGCCTTGGCAAGGACATTGCCTGAACCGATCGAAATCATATTAGTCGAAACGTCAAATTCGGCCAAGAAAGATGTTTTTTTTGGCAATGTCACCTCACCTACAAGCTATGATTTTTTGCTCAAGCTTGGACTAAGTGAACCAGAGTTATTGCTTGATACGGACACCACCTTTTCTCTTGGCACGCAATATATAAATTGGGGCGCCGCAACCCCGTCTTGGACACAAAGCTTTCACATACCTCTTCCTATTTTTGAAGGCGTAGAGTTTCACCACTATGTTATACGACAGTATCAAACACAATTAACCCCGCCCACCCTTGAGCCTTACATCATGTCTGTCCAAGCAGCGAATAAAGGCGTATTTGCACACCCACCCGAAGAAAAAACAACACCATTAGCCAGTGTGGAATATGGTTATCATGTCTCACCAGAAAAATGGGCCGAGTTTTTTGCCAAGGCATTAACAAAGACGAGAGTGCAGCGGCTTAACAAAGATATCAAATCAACCGTTCATTCTGATGGGTACATTAAATCGCTTTTATTGGATGACAGTGAAAGCTTAGAAGCCGATTTTTTTATTGATTGTTCTGGGCTACCAATGGGCCCATCTTCCGATCAAGAAAACGCCTGGATTGGCCAACGTGTCCTGAAGGCAGAGTCTAGCCACACTACTCAAACTGAAATCCAGTCTGTGAAGCGAACACTCACTGCGGAAGAATACGGATGGCGTTCCGAAACACCGCTGCTTGGGAGCGTCCACCATCTTAAAATTTCAGAACCTCAGTTAGATACTAAAGACCTTGAAACATCAGAAGAAGTAAAAGAAAAATCCGAGGTCGCCACATTAGGTCGACGAAAAGAAGCTTGGATTGGTAATTATCTGATAATAGGGCATGGTGCCGCCATTTTGGAACCCCTAACGCCAGCTCCTATGATGCTGCTACAACGTGATATTGAAAGACTAACAGAGTTACTCCCTATTTCTAAGAAGATGTCCGTTGAAAGTAGAGAATATAACCGCCGCTTTGATGATGATTATACGCACGCGGAAATGTTCCAACGCACCTTTTTCGAAGCAAAAGAGTTGCCAAACACAGCCTATTGGAAAACAGCGAGGTCAGACACAATTTCTGATAAACTATCCGCAAAAATCACTCAATTCAAAAGTCGTGGGGTCTTTGCTCAGTATGATTACGAACCCTTCAATCAACAAGATTGGGCTATGCTATATTTTGGCTTAGGGTTTATTCCATCTCGCTACGACCCTCTCGTCGATAGAATATCTGTTGAGCGAATAGAGAAAACACTCATACAGATGCGGACTTCCATCATGCATATGGCGGGAAAAATGCCGCCACATCAAACTTACATGTCGGGCTTATTAAAGTACTTGGAAGAAAAATATGGATAACCCTCAACAACACGGTTTGCAAAATATCGTCGTCGTTGGCGGTGGCTCTGCAGGCTGGATGACAGCCGCTGCTCTTTCAAGCATGCTATCGCCACGCAATGTTCAAATCACTTTGGTCGAGTCAGATAAAATCGGCACTGTCGGTGTAGGTGAAGCCACAATTCCGGATATGATTAACTTCAATGCAATGCTAGGTATTAATGAAGCAGAATTTTTGAAAGAGACGAACGGCACGTTCAAACTCGGCATTGAGTTTATAGATTGGGGTCGCAAAGGTGAGTCTTATTTCCATCCCTTCGGCAGTCACGGCGTCGATATGCAAGGGATAGATTTTCACCAATACTGGCTTTATTCAAAAGCTCATGGCAACCCCGCCTCCCTTCAAGATTATAGTATTTGTGCAGCCGCAGCCGAAAAAGACAAATTCGTTCTTCCCGATAGTAACCCACGTTCGGTTTTATCACATATGCGTTATGCTTATCATATCGATGCGACGCTCTATGCGAAGTATTTGAGGCGCTATGCTGAAGAGCGCGGCGTCAAACGTCTAGAAGGCAAAGTCGTTGATGTTCATCAGAATACGGAAACAGGCGATATTTCGGCCCTAACACTCGAGAGTGGACAGAAAATTTCAGGCGACTTCTTTTTTGACTGTACAGGCTTTAGAGCCCTTCTCACCGAAAAGACTCTGGATGTACCATTCACCGACTGGAGCCATTGGTTGCCTTGTGACACGGCTCAAACGGTCGCGACAGAACGCGTAGGATCACTGCTACCCTATACAAAATCAATGGCTAAAGAAGCGGGGTGGCAATGGCGAATTCCGACACAGCACCGTACAGGAAATGGTCATATTTATTCCAGTCAATATATGGATGATGAAGCGGCCATTGAGAGCCTTATGGCCGGTCTTGATAGTAAGCCCATTGGGTCACCTCGCAAAATTCGCTTTAAAACGGGGTGTCGAGAAACACTTTGGAATAAGAACTGTATCGCCATAGGACTCTCAGCAGGCTTCTTAGAGCCCTTAGAGTCAACTTCTCTTTATCTTATTCAAATGGGCATTAGTCGCTTTATTTCTCTTTTCCCTACTGCGTCGGTTTCAGACGTAGTAAGAAATGAATATAATTTGCAGATGATGAAAGAGTTCAATCAAGTCCGCGACTTTATCATCTTACATTATGTTGCTACGGAAAGAGATGACAGCCCTTTCTGGAATTATTGCCGCACAATGAGTATTCCGGAGAGCCTCAAACGCAAAATAGACTTATTCCAAGAAGCTGGGCGTATATTTAGATATGATGATGAATTATTCTCAAAGCCCAGTTGGATAGCAGTGTGCCTAGGTCAGAACATTACACCTCAAACATATGACCCCATCGTCGCAACCCTTCCACCAGAGCAAGTACAACACAGTTTAAATTCCATGAAAAACGCGATGGAAAAAGCCACCGGAACAATGCCAACCCACGCGGAATTTCTAAAGCATTATGGCGCAGCTGTTAATTAACGCGAACGCCAAACCGAAAGGTTCAAGATAATATGCAGGACTTAAAAGTAAGAAACATTGTTATCGTTGGAGGCGGTACAGCAGGCTGGATGGTTGCTGCGGCCATGTCTCGCTTGATAAGCGATGATGACATCAAGGTAAGGCTCATTGAATCAGAGGCCATCGGAACCGTTGGGGTCGGCGAAGCTACAATTCCCCATATATCATATTTCAATCGTTTGTTGGGGCTAGACGAAAATGAATTTGTTAGAAAAACCAATGCGACATTCAAACTTGGTATCGAATTCGTAAATTGGGGTAAATTAGGGGATAGTTATATTCACCCATTTGGGGATTACGGCATTCCCATGGAAGGGGTTCGCTTTCATCATTTTTGGCAACGATATAATCGTATGGGTAAAGCACCTTCAATTGATAAATACTGCTTACAGATATTAGCGGCAGAACAGGGAAAATTTCAACGCCCTGACGCCAAACTCCAAAATTCCCCCTTAAACTCTATTGTTTATGCCTTCCAATTTGATGCTTCTCTATATGCGAAATTCATGCGGAATTTTGCTGAAAGTCGCGGTGTTATTCATACAGAAGGAAAAATCACGCATGCCACGCAAGACACCGAGAATGGTCACATCCAAAGTGTAACTTTGGAAAATGGAGAGACTTACAATGGCGACTTATTTGTAGATTGTTCTGGCTTTAGAGGGCTTCTCATCGAACATACTCTTAAAACGGGTTATGAGGATTGGAGCTCCCTCCTGCCCTGTGACCGGGCAATCGCCCGGGCAAGCTGTTCTACTAAGCCTCCCCCTCCTTATACGCGGGCCACTGCAAAAAAAGCAGGGTGGCAATGGAGGATTCCCCTTCAATCCCGCAATGGAAATGGGCATGTTTATTGTTCGGAATATATGAGTGATGATGAGGCTTTAGACAGCCTCAATAATGATCTAGATGGCACTCCTATTTCTGAGCCGAATTTTATTCGTTTCAAAACAGGCATTCGCAAAAAAACATGGAATAAAAATGTTGTTGCTTTGGGTCTCGCTGCTGGGTTTTTAGAACCGTTGGAGTCTACCTCTATACACCTTATCCAAACAGCGATTGCTCGTCTTATGGCTTGTTTTCCAGACAAGGGTTTTGCCCAATCAAATGTAGATTATTTTAACCAGCGTACCTTATTGGAATATAAACAAGTTCGAGATTTCTTAATTTTACATTATTACGTCACAGAACGCGATGACAGCCCTTTCTGGGAATATTGTAAAAACATGGCTATACCGCAGACACTGCGAGAACGCATTCAAGCTTATAAAGATAATGCGAAATTATACAGACATGACAATGAAATATTTGGCGAAACGAGCTGGTTCGCTGTGATGCATGGGCAAGGCCTATCGCCAACTTCATATCACCCAATGGCAAATAACCTTCCGACCGAGGCTTTGAGCGCACGCATGGTCCAAATGGAACGCGTTACACAATCATGCTTGGAACAAATGCCGTCTCATCAAAACTTCATTGATAAATTTTGCAAGGCAGAGCTCCAGTAACTAAAATTCTCAGTAACTAAAATTCATGAGCCCAAAATTTAGGCCTTAGCAATTTGTCAAAACATCTGTATAATTAAAATAAAGTATTAGAA
>CAYGSV010000011.1:0-23961 GCA_964352635.1 uncultured Algimonas sp. | reverse complement strand
GCGCTTAGGATTAAAGAACATTCTCGCGAAGATGTGGGGGCCTTTCGCTTGGGCTTATACATTTGTGGTTGCTGTCTTTGGGTGGGTGTTGTTCCGCGCCGAAAGCTTACCACAGGCGTTAGATGTCGCAAAAAAGATGATTATCCCGACGGGTGGAGATAATAGTTATTTCTATCTTTATAGCGGAATGGAAATTTGGATAGCGATGGGCCTCGCCATTATTTTCGCGTCTAACTTTGTAGAACGCCAAGGCATTAAAGCGATGGGCGCGCTTGGCCTACGCACGAAAGGCAAAGCGACAGCGGTTAAAATGACGATTGCTTTGGGTCTGTTCTTACTCTGCCTTGTCGAAGTCATGTCCTCGACCTATAATCCGTTCATCTATTTCAGGTTCTAGAGTCATGGTGAAAGCGAATAAATTAGTTCTGCTCTATATCGTCGTCTTATCAGCCGTCCTATTACTGCCGGCTTTGACAATGCCCTTCATTGATCATCAAGCCCGTGAAAAATGGGAAAACCGAAAGCTGACGACACGCCCAGACCTCACGCAAGTTATAAAAGCCCCGAAAGAGACATTCACGCAAGTCGATGATTTCGTGAATGACCATCTTGGCGGCGGGTTCCAAGTTATTAAAGCTCGCCGGAAATTCTATTTTGAATCGTTTGGTGCGACCAATGACATTTATATCGTTGGGAATAATAAGGGGGCATATTTTCTAACTGCCCCTTTCCAACAAAGAGATCGTAATCTGCCTTTTTCTTGGTGGAACAATATCTGCGTCAATGCGCAAAATCCGAATTATCAAAAGTCCTATCTTGAACGCTTTGGAAAATCAGAAGGATTTTTATCACGGTACGGGGCAGAAGTTGTTTACGGCATGGTGCCTTCAAAAGCCGTCTTATTACAAGACCAATTGCCTAAATCGACACCTGAAAAAACGTTAGAAGCCTGTAAAGACTTCTCCGCCACCAATAATGTGGCCAAAAGCCTGACCGAAACCAATCCTGACCTTAATATATTTTATCCTTATTCCGCCTTTAAGGAACGCGTGAGCGATCCCTTATTTTATCCAAATACCGCCTATCATTGGCAAGGCGAAAGCACATGGGTCTTCACCGAAGAACTTGCCAAAAAATATAATTTAGAGGTCTCTTCCAAGTGGGATAAAGGGCCTTGTGAAGTGAGTGATGTTAAATGGGATATTGGTGGCTTAATTGGAGTCGGCAAAGAAACGACGGGTTGCGACCGCGACCTAGAGGGGCTTGGGATAGAGATTGATGAAAAATTTATGTACCCTCTCAAAGACGGGGCGAGTAAGAAGGCTGTAAGAGTCGTCAAAATGACGAATCCGTATGTTTCAAATGATAAATCAGCCATTGTGTTTTCAAATAGTTTTGGCCCTGCTGTGCGCCAACAAATCGCGAGTCATTTTAAAACGACATATCATTTACGGGGTGGAATAATTAATAGCCCTAATATGAAGGCTCTTTTGAATGAGTCAGATATTTTAGATGTTGATTTCATTATCGTCACAGTTGCCGATTTCCACTACCCAGGGTTCTTAGGGTGGGTTGAACCATCTAAATCCGACACTGTCTCAAAACGCGATTATAATGCGGCCAAAGAAGAAGAAAACGATGAATTATTTGATGTTGAAAACGTGCAGCGCCCTCCTACAGAAAGACGAAAGACAGTAGCTGAACGCCGAGCTAATGCGGAATCTAAGGCAGAACGCCAAGCACGCCAAAAAGCACAACGAGAAAAGAAGGCCGCAGCCGAAGCTAAAAGAAAAGCCAAAGACGCCGCAAACGACTAATTATCGCGGGAGCGCGAGAAAATCAAAATAGCCGTAATAGTCTAGAATTTTATCGAGATCAGCGACTGATAATTTCTGCCTGTCTTGGCTTTGAAAATCATACAGATCGTAATTCATATCTGATAATTGCGCCATAACATCCGCTGGTGAATAGTCAGACGAATATTCTAACTTATCTTTATGAAACTCAATCATCACTTTCGGCTTGTGGCGTTTGAGCGTCTCGACGGCTCCGCGTAAGACAAAGGGCTCCGACCCTTCAACATCCATTTTAATGAGACTAATTTTCTGTGTTTTATTGGCAAGCAAGCTATCTAAGGGTGCCGCCGGTATAGCCGTCTGTTTACAATCCCCAAAGGGGTCTGGCACATCGGCATATTTTTCTTTTATACGGTCATGGTTTTTTGACTTATGTCCCTCGGCCACCTGTCTGACTTGGCCGCCACCAATATTACCGTGCTTTATATCTTCAAATTTCAAGATGGCTAATTCAGGCGCGAGGGCGACATTATAGATTTTAATCAAATCGCGATAAGGCGAATTTTGCACTGACCCCATCAGAAGCTTAGCCGTATTTATATTTGCCTCAAAGCCTATGACCTGCCCTATTGGCCCCAAGCCTTCGTGCCAATTTTGTTGAATTTTCTGAGCGGCGATAAGTGTGAACCACCCGATATTGGCCCCAATATCAATAAAGGTCTCATTGGGTTTAAGTGTTTCCAGAATGAACTTTTCATTATGCGGCTCAAATTCATCGAACAGAAAAATTTCAGAAGAAACGCCCATATCTGAGAGATTGATATAAATTTGAAACCCACGTTTTGATTTCACCAAAATATCATTGAAAGGCAAATGATCAAATAAAAGCGCAAACAAAGCGCGGCGCGTTTCGGGATAGGTCGCAAAGTTTTTGCGTAACGTCGCCGTATCTTTGTGAATGCCTACGCCCGTCGTCAGTAATTCTGGGCTCTCGGGCGCGCGCCCTAATAAAATATGATAGGCCGCATTCATCAGCTCTGGTGTGAGGGCGAGACTGTTATGGGGCGGTTTATAAACCATGACTAAGGCACAAACTCATCAATGGGTTTTTGAACGCCTTTGCCGCCTTCAAGCTCAATAATCGTGTTGGCCCATTTTGCCATTCTATTTCTATTATGACTGGCAATAATCACAATAAGGGCCGACGTCAGGAGGTCGTTGAGACGCTGATCGACCTTGTCCCTAAAGTGACGATCCCCCGTGCCAATCCATTCATCGAGTAATAAAATTTCTGGCTTGAAAGATGTCGCCGTTGAGAACATCAGACGCATCACCATACCTGAGGAATAGGTATGAACGGGCATATTGATATATTCTCCGAGTTCTGAAAACTCTGCAATTTCGGCGGCGTGTTCTTTAATTTTTTCCCGCGATAGGCCTAGCATAAGCCCTTTGAGAATAATGTTTTCATAGCCTGTCGATTCTTTGGAAACGCCGAGGTTTAAATTAAATAATCCTGTCACGCGGCCTTCTACATCCAAAGTGCCCGACGACGGTTTATACATACCCCCTAAGACGCGCAGTAGCGTGGATTTACCCGATCCATTGCCGCCTAATATACCGAGCCTAGTGCCGGGTTTCAGATCCAAATCAATGCCGTTCAAAGCACGGACGCCTCGGCCACGCTTACCTGTTTGAATAATCTCACCGCCAACCTGCGCCTCACCGCCTGCGCCAATGTTTATCTTGTGACGACCACGTGCATTCGCCCCCACCATGGGGTAAACGAGAGAAATATTATCTGCTTTGATATACGCCATGATCTACAGCCAGAACACAATACGACGGCGGGAAAACGAAAAGCTAGAAAGCGCCGCGATAAATCCAACAAGGGTCAAACACCCTACAATCATCCAACTATTCCACGGAATGACCCCTTCTAGCACAGGAATACGCAAGATATCTAAGTAATAAACAAACGGATTATAGGCCATATATTTCGTCGCTGTTGGCCCCAAGACCTCAATCTCATAAATGATTGGCGTCAGGAAAAACATGATTTGCATAACAGTCGTAATCAAATGAGAAAAATCGCGTGCACGCGCGCACAAAGCGCCCAGTAATAAGGAGACCCAAAAGGCGGTCACGAGATAAGCTATGATCACAAAAGGCAATGACACCCATGCCATGAGGTAGGAGTCCATAAAAAACCAACAAGCTATCATAACGGGTGGGATTGTGCCGAGGGCGAGTAAAAAGTTTCGGAAAACAGAGCGATAAACGTGCACGGACATAGGCAGCTTCTCGCCTTTTATCCAATTCTCCGCACTAATGAATGTATTTGTCCCCTCCACAACGGCTCCAATAATGAACCGCCATGCCGCGAAGCCTGTCGCCAGATAAACCGCAAATATATTGAATTCAGATTTCGAGATATTGCTGAAAATAATCAGCTTGGCGCCTAAAAACAGAATAAAAGCCATCATCACCCACCCAACACCGAGCCAGCTTCGGCGAAAGCGTTGTTTGAGGTCATTCCAAGCCAATAATTGCCAAAAGGCTCTATATTTCCAGCCTTGGACAATATCAGAGAGAGCTGCGGTCAAAGCTGACATTACTATAAATAGTCTTTCTGAAAATGTGCTGTACTTAGCAAATGCATTTTAAGTCATAAAGGTCGACCATAGGGTCGGCAAGCGTAGATAATGCAGTTTAAGGGACCCTACTCAGAAGGTTGTTTGGACAATAAAGTTCTATATAGTTTCGAGACTTCCTCATTCCGCTCGCTTAAATTTTTCACTTTCGCCTGCATGCGAGCAAAGTCACTTTTAAACTTCTCACGAAGCTCATTATTCATTTTTTTAGTGCTGTCTAAAGCCGTTTTTAGCTCCACAACTTTATCTCTAGCGCCCTTAAGCTTTTCAATTTCATTGTCTCGGACAGCAGACCGTTCTTTCAGATACTCATTGTAATATTGGCTGCTTTCAGTCTCTCGATAGAGATAATATAACGCCTCTGATACGCCCTGTTTTTTGCACAGGGCCTCAATATCACGGGCACCCGCCACTTCGGCCTGCCATATTGTTTCGCATTTTTTATACGTCTCATTTTGATCGCGATGGTCAGGGAGCGTTTTATCATATCCTAATAAATCAAAGTCTTTAGCGTAAGCGTCGCGGAACAACTCAAGCGTTTCCGTGCGAACATGGGCAAAAGGATTGGGGCGCGGCTCTGTCGTATTGGGCGATGTATTCACCGTACGTAGAACGATGGGTTCTTCCGATATTTTCTCGACGATAGATGGCCAACGATCAGACAAATCATCCAGCTTTATGATTTCATCGACAATGATGTCACCCTTTGCATTTGTGACCCATTGATATTGTGGGAGATAAAAATGGTCGACGCTATACTTTATGAAGTCTTCCATTGTGAGTTGCCGCGCAATTTTGCTTTGGCCTTTATTTTGATTATGGCGCAAAAAATAATACCAACTCGCAAGGCGATCCCATGGGTTACGAGAGACGGCGAATTTAAAATAAGACGCATAGGTCTCTGCGCCCAAGAAGTCCTGCATATCAATGGCGCGGAAATGCTCTGGTGCAGAGAATTGACTCTCAATCAACTCATTATTCTTATCCATTATCGCTTTAGCTTTAGCGTCAGAGTTACGCGGTATTTCCCAGTCAGGGTTGTCCTGCTTTTCACTCTTCATGAATGCTTTGGTAATCGCCGATCCCGCGCATTTATGCACATGGATAAACACAAATTTTTTCGAAGGATTATAGCAAGTCGTCATGTAGAAACCTGTAACTTAGGGCAGGATGAATTCCAAGTTTTAATACTGCCTTAGATGCAAATCAAACCAATGATATCGTCTGCATATGGAAAGCAATCATTCGTTCAATCATGGCTTCGAATGAGATTTGGTGTTCCCATTTCAACATTAATTTTGCTTTACTAGCATTGCCCACCTTACCCTTTTCATCAATCGGCCTGTAAAAATCAGGATTAATTGTGACGAGAACTCGGCCTGTCTTGGCATCTCGGCAGATCATATCTAAGCCCTCACCTTCCCAGTCAGGCCGGAAGCCTAGTTGGTGCGCAGCCTCATCAAAAAACGCTTTTACCGATCGTAATGTACCCGATGCAAAGACGTAATCATGCGGCGTCTCGTGTTCTAGCGAAGCAGCGATAGCTCGCACAAAATCCTCGGCATGGCTGAAATCGCGTTCTGCATAGACATTACCAAGTTGAAAAGCAGGCAAGCTTTTATCTTTCGACAAGCGACACAGATTATGAATGATTTTGCCTGTCACAAATCGCGTATCACGCAGCTCGCTCTCGTGGTTAAATAAGTGTCCGTTGACGATGAACAAATCAAAACTATCCCGAAAAACCTGACACATATTCACGGCGGCAAGTTTTGTAACAGCATAGGGGTTCGTGGCGGCATAAGGTGAGTTTTCTGTCAGCACGTCATGTGAGGCCTTGAAAATTTCCGAAGAAGACGCATTAAAAAACCGCGTGTCAGGCGACTGGGTTTTAATCGCCTCCAACCAAGCCGTTGTTTGCAAAACATTGGCTTTTACTGTCTCTGTTGGATATTTTAATGAGTTTGCAACAGAACTTTCTGCGGCCAAATGAAATATAAAATCATAATTATGCGCGGCTAAGCTCTTAATAGCTTCGACATCTGCTACATTCAAAGCGTGCAACTTCACGCTCTCGGCAATGCCGAAATGCTCAAGTCTCCATGACTGTCGACTGATATCACGTGTTGTTCCGTGAACGATGCAGCCTCGTTGCAAAAGGTGATTTGCTAGATAAGAGCCCGTTTGGCCTGTAATGCCCGTTATTAAAGCCTGTTGGGGCAAATGCTAAGCTCCTAGATATATGCGCTTCTTACAAGGGGATAATATTAGCATTACATAGAGCTTATATAGCGCAAAAACTCAATGATTATTACAAGGTATTTAATTATAATTATTTGAAAAACTACATAATTACGCCATAGTCTTACAGGTAATTACACTTTCAAAACTGATTTGTTGAGGTTTGAACTTTTATGAGCATTCTTTCACATAACCCTCTAAACGCTAGACTGCGTCGCCAAGTTTTTGGCATCAGTCTTTTGCTGTCCTTTGGTCTAATAGGATGCAACAGCCAAACATCAGGGGAAGTTTCACTCGAGCCTGCCAAACAACCTATCGCCGAAACCGAAATGCCTTCAGAAGAAATTAAGCCGACTGAGGCAGAGGGTTTGAAACCCTGTCCAATAAAAGTGAAAAAAGAATGTTACAATTCTTTCTCCCTAGCAGGCGCAGGTTTTCGCGGCCGCGTCGGCATTGTTGATGGAGACAGCCGCAAAGCAACCCCAGATCTCGGTAAAGGCTTTCTAAGCTTTGGCCCCTATGCGACCATGATTTCAGGTAATTATCAATTTACTTTAGATTACAAACTAGATGCGACCTCAGAGACGCCTGTTGCAAATAGAGATAGCTTTTCAATCATTGGGCTCGTTAATGGCGAGACCACTGTGCTGGAAAAAGGACGCTTATCCCCAATGGAAACCGTTCTGACAGTCAATGCAACATTGCCGTCTGACGCGCAAAAAGTTCAATTTCGGGTTTATTACAATGGTCAGAGCACCCTCTCGGTCAACCAGGTAACAATTGCCGCTAAACCTTAGGAAAGTCTTTAATACGTCTCATTGCAGCGCGGGTGTCAGAAGACAGGCGCGATTCAAATGCCGCAACTCCATAGGCCTCTTTCCACCATTGTTTCGCTTTGTCTGAAACATTTTTTCGTTCAGAAGGCGATAGGCTTAACATATCACCGAGTAATTCTGCGGCATGCTCTATATTGGGTTCGGCCCAGCGCCGGCCTTCAATGTCATCATAGATTCTATGTGTGTCCTTTGTTGGCACAAGTGCATAATCAATGAGGTGAACGCTTGGGCTATTGCGCCACTCTGCGGGGGCCGACCATCCTGTAATAAGCGTAGGAATGCCATTGGCCGCCGCTTCGGCCGCGACTAAGCCAAACCCTTCGGCACGGGTCAGAGACAAGTAACAATCACAGGAGCGGATAAGGCCAGCCATGTCTTCGCGGTCTAGATATGTGTCGATAAGGATAATATTAGGGACATCAAAAATAGCCCTATCCCCCGCATCCAAATCGCCGCTGACTTTAACGATTAAAACAACATCAGACCTGCCTGACGTTGCTTTCAAAAAGGCAGCGACTGTCGCCTTTGGATTTTTACGACTTAAACTCGAACGACTGTCAAATGATGTAAAAATACAAATCTTATTTTCTACATTAAGCTCAGACTTCCAATCTTTTGAAAGGGGCGTTTGTAACAGTTGAATAGGATAGCCGACGTTGAAAACAGGGACAGGAAGAGTTTCAAAACTCTTTTGAGAAAATTGGCTTATGCTCCAAATTTCATCAAACCACTGTGCACAATTTTTCCAATGCTCTGGCACATATTCGAGTTCCCAAGCCCATACGCCAATTAAACGCCGGTTAAGAAGGTTCTTATCCCGTAACACATGCAGAGCCTTTGGGACTTCGGTCGGATTAACATGCAAGATAACGGGGCCTTTATCATCACCATCTAGGGCCGATATGACGGGGAGTCTTGATAAATTTGGCTGTATAGTCGGGGTAAGATCAAAAACAGACACATCATAGCCAGAGGCTTCCAACCCCTCACGAATAAGTCGAGCGCCCTGACCTATTCCATTGGGGGAAGACAACAAACCAGCAACGAGTGTTGTACCTTGGCTCGTGGGTTTTTCACGCAAACGATATTTACGCGCTTTAAGTCCGTAAAATAGAAAACTCGCACGGCGTTTGAGCTCCTGCCATGACAACACAGAACTCACGCCGTGGTTCCTTTGAGGAAACTACCGACGTTTAATCGCTTTTTCATATAAACTAACAGCATATGCCATATCATATGTTCGGTCACGTTCAGGATAGTCAATGACACGATAACCGTGGACTGTGCGCTCTGAGCGATCCTGAGTCATACGCGGTATTTTTTGAGCATATTCAATTGAGTTACCAATATCGCAAAACTCAAAATGATTGCCATGAAACTTCGCTAATTCAACAAATTGAATGTTACGAGAGGCAAAAATTTTACGGTCTAATTCCACCGCCTGAGCCATTGGTCCAGAGGCGGTATGGGGGGAATTAATGTAAGGGAAAAGCACCGCATCACACAGCATCATTCCCAAGACGAGATCATCATCGGATACAGCACCCAAGAAATGTACGCGCTCTGAAAGGGCCTTTTTCTTCTCAAAGGTTTTATCCATTAAGTCTTTGGCTTCCTTCGTAGACTTTCCAGTTTTACCGTCAATTTTCGCCAATAATTTACTTTTCTGAATAGCTTTCTTCGCATTGCGGCCACGAATAGAACGATCTCGTTTTTGAAGATGATCATAAAGCTCGCCCAGATATTCGTCACGACGGCTTTCAACACGAAGCGTGCTTTCATGAACAGATGAAAACATCAAAAGCTCGTAATTGGGTGGCAAACTATCAACTGCATCTATCGCCGTTTCAAACCCTTTATACCCAGAGAAGAAACCGAAGACGCCGACATAGCGCGTATCCTTATTTTTATTTTGAGGAAGAACATATTTTAGATTAGATGTCGCAAGCTTATCGACAAATTTTACTTTTTTGTCTTTTGAAAGATACGTCAAAGGCGTTGCCATAACAGGTTGACGTCGCGTTTTTCCACTTTTCTTCTTTGAGAAAATGTCGCCGTTGAAAATGGAGTTTGCTAAGTGCTCGTCGCGTTTCGTGTGAACGATGTGCGTGACCGGAATTTTTTTGGCCTTTATTGTATTGAACAAAAAGTTCCAAGCCCCATTTAAAGCTGCTTCTGAACGTTTAAGAGCCATCGCATAACGAATTTGGCCCTTGCTAATAAGACGCATATATTCTGCCCGTGTGGTAGATTTTCGACGCCCTAAATAATGCCATGTAATAGATAAGCTTTTTGCGTGTTTAGTAACCATTTTGAAGCGTTTCATTGCTGTCATCATGTCTGAGGCAAAGATACCCGGTTCGAATTGAATATTAACGTGATCAAATTCTTTGACGCGCTCTCCCAAATAGCGGCAATAGTTCTCAGCAGCTTCTTTTTCAGCAGAATCCTTTGCATTGCCTAAAATCATCCGTGGCGTTGGAAGAACCTCAACGTCATAATTTTTTTCTAATTCTTCTTTGATACCCTTGGTGAAATGGGCAATGCCACAAATTTCATTCCAAGTAGATAGTATGGCGACTTTAGGTCGGTTTGACATTTGTTATTCCTACTAATGGCTCATATATTGGCGCAATTTATCTCTAATGTCGCGCGTGAATTTGTGTTCATATTTATCAAGGTCTTCTAATACAAACCGAAAAGACACATAACGACTGAGGTTTGGGTTCTGAATTAGATAATCAAGGGCTTTGTTACCATCCCCTAACTGCAAGAGATGACGCAAGTACCCCTGAACATAAGCAGGGATTGGCCCAAATTCTTTTAAGGCTGTTTGATAGGCTTGCGTTCGATGGCCATTCGATTTGCCAGACGTGTTTGCAATAATCTCCATAACCTCAGGTAAAGTCATGTGGCGGTCTGTAGCAACACCCTGTTCAACCTTGCTCTTTTTTACAAATGTCTTTTTTGCTGCTCGGAATGCTTCGAGTGCCGTGGCAGGTACCATCCCTAATTTTTCCATTTTACCACAAATGTCAGGACTCAGGCCAGGCGGTTCTTTCGCATAAATTGACTTTGGCGGAGAAAGGTTCTCGCGTTCTAATCCCAGCTTATCGAAACACTTTAGATACTCTTCCCGAATAGGTTTAACGGCTTGGCCCAAGGCAGCTGGATCAAAATGCCTATCCCAACTCGCCTGGCTTTGCATGAATTGCCGCGCGATTTCATCTGGAAAATCAGGTCTTATTTGTGGAAACCTAATGTTCGCCATTAAGAAGGTTCTTGGAGGCAAAGCATAAAGCGCCTCACCGCTACGAATAGTCAAATAGCGATCTGCATCATAATAAATTCTTGGAATAGACCCACCCTGCGCAGGGTTCACAGAGAAATCAAGTTCCCAATCTTTTGATAAACCCAAGAATTCGAGCACACTTGCATCTAAGTCTTTCCCAGTTGATTTAAACCCAAAACCTGAAACATTCTTTTTACCAAAAGCCTGATTAAACTCTCCAACAGACTGTGACAAAGGATGAAAATAGTTCTTTAACACAGCAGGCGAATAGAAGCTGTAAGGCCCATGAGCATGCAGAAATATATGCGTGCTAATATCATGCATGTAATGCGAGTAAGCTCTTGATAATGGGTCGCGTAAGCAGAACACAATTTTTACATCATGGCCCTTAAGCGCTTTTTTAATGCGCGACGCTGTTCCGTCTCCTGGTAAGGCGTATAGCGGTGAAGCATCCAAAAATACTTTATCAGGGTCTTGAGTTTCAAATTGCTCAAGATAGCCTTCAAAGCTATCGGCGCTTCGAAAATAATCTAATTCCTTACGCTTTGGCAGGTTGATAGGCGCGCCACTATTAGCGAGCTGCTCATAAAGAAATGTCGTTCCAGATTTTGCATAGCCGGGAATAATAAGAAACTTCATATTACTCCCCTCTCAACATTCTAAAACCGCCTTAACTCTACAGGCCCAAGAGAGCGCGCGTCTCAACACGAAGGTCCGCCAATCGTGCGTCACGCTCTGAGACAGTTTTTGCTAGATGTGGATAGCGCCCGAGACCTTTATCATCAGCCATAAAGGGCAATTGCGGACAATCACTAATGGCTTCCCAAATAAATATTTGCTGGACTTGTTTGTCGGAAAGTTTTGAAAAGTCTTTGCCAAAAAAGGCTTCAACCTCGACGACTTCTCCTTCGAAAGACCCCTGTGGCGCAAGGCCGCGAACGCGGAAATCATGCTCGGCTAAGGTGTCAATAAGCTTCCACAAGACATGCTCCCCTTTGTAGAGCGGCAAGATATGTGTTTCTAATTCTATGGCGAGCATAGACTTTAGCAAACTGCCTGCCCCTTTTAGAATGTCATTCTCGGCCCCCTGCACATCAACTTTTAGAAAGTCAATTTTGTCGATACCCGCCGATTTAAGGCCTGCTTTGAGCGTATCGACCGTAATGTCGAAAACACGCTTTGTCGCGAAACAAGACCGGATTGGGAAGCGCCCAAGCACATCCATATCGGGTTCACGCAAAGAGGAGCACGGCATATTCTCCGCCATGCGGAATTTTGCTTTTCCTTTTTTCGCGCCAATCGCAATAGGAATGAATTTCACATAAGGATAAAGCGTATTGAGTGTGCCTACTTCAAACGCATCAGGTTCAAACCCGACACCATTGATGATGCCAAGGCGGGCCATGATTGTAAATTTCCAAAACAGTCCATCGGCAGCGCCAACATCGGTAATTGTTGTGCCGCCCATGATGCCATTAATAGCGTCAAAATTTTGTTTTATAGTCGCCTCAAAAGCGGCGTTACGTTTGATCTCAGATTCTAAAGTCAGAAGGTTTGGCTCTGAATAATTTCCCGTTACACGACGGTTTTCATCAATGACCCGCAGCGCTTCATTATAGTTTCCAAGCGCATTATTAATCTCCACGAGACGCATAACGGACCAAATATGATCTGGGTTATTTCCAATAGAATTTGTCAATTCCGCTATGGCCAAATCTAACTCGCCGCGAGAGACAAGTATTTTTGCCAAGCGCTCAATAGCATGTGGGGCCGTTGGATTAGCCTCTTTGGCCGCACTAAAGTGATTAAAGGCAGTATCAATTTCATCCATAGCAAGCGCGGCATCGCCAAGGCGGTAATGCGACCAGTAATCATTCGGATAAGTGGCTAGAATTTTTGCGTTACTATCGCGAACGGTGTCCATGTCACGGTTTTGAAAGGCTAAGTCACTTCGATATGCCAAATAATGCGGGTCTTCCCCAACGTGCTCTTTATACGTTTTTAGTATGTCTGACACACTCTCCCAATTTTGATCACCCTTAGCGACCTGTAATTTCTCTAAGAGTTGCGAAGACATAATTTGCCCCGCAGATGCATTTTTATCAATTTTCGGCATGGTATTGATACTATCCTTATTCAAATTACTGAGGCTAATCTAGACGCGCTAACTCTATAACTCTTGCCACGTCTTCAGGGTCAAGGTTAAGGGCTTTATGCTCTAATACGGCTTTAATCTTCGCTTTATCAACGAAACGTGGCGTATGGCGTTGTAATTCTAAAATCCGGATAGCCTCATCCATTTTAGCAGAATTAATGAGTATGGTTAGGTAGGAGGTGAGATACTGGCGCACGGGGCCGAATTGTTCGATTGTACGCCGTAATTCATTCAAGCGCTCGGGCAAATTTCGTTGTGCTTTAAAAACGCGTTGGATTTTTTCAACCTGGCCCGCCAGAGAAATATGGGCATCGTCAATTGCTTCATTGCCGCTCTTCCAATCTTTGCTGGCAAAAGATTCATCATAAATATCTTTTGTGATGTCCGCGACCTTATCAACTTTTTCTAAACGGCCTAAAACTTCAGCAGAAATTGGCATTTCGCTTTTATACGGGATTGTACTCTTTTGGTCGAGTGTCTCTGGTTCCATTCCGAGGGCCTTTAGCGCCAAGTCATAATCTTTTTGTATTTTAGACCACGTCTTCCCAAATTTTGACCGATCCAAATCTTTTGTCCAATTCGCTGAATGGCCCGTAAATCTCTCTGCGATATCCGCTGGGTAATTATCAATCATTTGCGTGAACAAATTCGTGCATATGAGTAGTGTTTTAGCAGGCAATCTGTAAATTTCACCGTCCTGTTCAATCAATGTGTCGCGTCTTTTGTCGTAAACAACGCGTGGTAAACCGCCGCCTGGAGCAGGATTAATGTTGAGGTCGAGTTTCCAATTTTTTGGCAAGCCCATAAAGTCGAGCACCTTCGCGGGCAACTGATCCTTTGATTGCTTAAAGCTATATCCATGAACGTTCTCCTCGCCAAAGGCGTTCTGAAGTGTTTTAACAATATCATTATAGGGCCGCACATAACGCCTCAGTGCACCTTCTGAAAAAAAGGAGTAATCCCCCATTGCACTACTCCAAAAATGCGTGGAGAGGTCATGGCGATAATGAGAAAAGGCCCGCGCAATAGGGTCGCGCAGACAGAAAACAATTTGCGTCTCGCCATCTTTGAGGGCTTCTTTGCCGTTTTCGGCGAATTCTTTATATGTGTCGCCATATTGCGGCGTCGCATCTAAATAGACTTTGCTGTCATCATGGGTTGAGAAGAACGTGTCGTACCGCTCTAGATCTTGCCCCACGGCTAGATATCCGATTTCTTTACCCTTGTAATAATTGACGCGGTCCGTCCGATTGACAAATTGATCCCACATGAATGTTGTACCTGATTTGGCCATCCCTGGAACAATAAGATATCTACGTTTGGTCATATTATTTATCGCATAAAAAGACGGCTCAAAGACCGTCTCTTATACTATTGCTCGGCTTAACCAATAGCGTTGTAAAGCGGCTTGCCTGCACGAACACGGTCAAGATCTTGCTCGGCCATCATTTGCACGAGCTGTGAAAATGACACGTCGCGCTTCCAACCAAGGTTTTTCTCGGCTTTTGCAGGAGACCCTATCAAAAGGTCGACTTCGCATGGGCGGAAGAACTCAGGATTCACTTCGACAATAATTTTACCCGTTTTCTTATCGCGGAGTTTCTCATCAATCTCGCTGCCTTCCCACTCTGCGTCAAAGCCAATGGCTTCGGCGGCGCGGGTTACGAATTCACGGACTTCATACGTTTCGCCTGTAGAAAGCACATATTCGTCGGCTTTTTCTTGCTGCAACATAAGGTGCATACCTTTGATGTAATCGCCCGCAAAACCCCAATCGCGTTTGGCATCCATATTGCCAAGCTGAACGGCCTCTTCGCGGCCCTCTAGCACTTCGGCAAGACCAATCGTGATTTTACGCGTCACAAATTCTGGACCACGCAGTGGGCTCTCATGGTTAAACAAGATGCCTGAACACGCATACATATCATAAGATTCGCGATAATTTGTCGTCATCCAGTGAGCGGCTAGTTTCGCGACACCATAGGGTGAACGCGGGTAAAAAGGCGTATCTTCTTTTTGCGGAACGGCTTGGACCAAACCGAACATTTCAGAAGTAGACGCTTGATAAAAACGCGCATCGGGCTTTTCAGTACGAATAGCCTCTAGCAAATAGACAACGCCGAGCGCATCAACTTTTAACGTATAAGCCGGTTGATCAAATGACGTACCCACAAAGCTCTGTGCTGCTAGGTTATAAACTTCATCAGGCTGATACTTGCGTACAATCGCAGACGTAATATGAGGGTCTAAAAGGTCATAAGCGACAAGCTCAACCTTACCCATGAGGCCCAATTCTTCAAGACGCCATGTATTAGCAGCAGAAGAGCGACGCACACCGCCGATTACGCGATAGCCATTTTGAACGAGATGTTCGGCCAAATAAGCGCCGTCTTGTCCCGTAATCCCTGTTACAAATGCTGTTTTCATCAGATTATCCCAATGCCATAGTTATTGATATTATTTGTGGCGTCGCACTATCTTTCCAACAGGCAAATTGCAAGTCAATACCCCTTAAAGGGGATGACTTATGCAGCCTTTAGCATCGTTTAATTCTCTTGGGAGAAACTATTTAAAATTTGCACGCGCATTTGGGTGTATTCATCCAGCGTAATGGCCTTATTCTCAAGCGCACGGTCCAAAGATTTCAGCTTTTGAAGCAGAACATCACCTTCAGATTGACTCGCGGTGAAAATGCTCGCAACCTCTGCTTTAAGGTTGGCGTTATTCCCTTTATAATCAGCTGCCAATATGTGCTTAGCCTCAGCAAAAGCAGTCGGCGTTTTTTCATATAGAGACGGGATTTTTGGCAGGTTAAAGGCAAGAACACCAAGCCCCCATACAAAAGTTAAGCCTGCACCTACGCCGATAAATTTATGGTAAACACCCAAGTAACAGGCCGCAAAAGTACCTATTGCTATTGTTGCAATCAACCACACCGGAACACCGCCTAATACGCCGCCAATAACCCACAAAAGGATTATCCCTATCGCTTTCTTCATGAAAGCCTCCCCAAATCTTATAACAACATTTACAGTCGTCATGTGCCCACAAGTAGGAGACTTCCTAATAAACCAGAAAACAACACCCCAACTTTATTACCCTTGTTAACAAAGGTATGTGACGGTTAATTAAATATAAATATGAAAATATGCAAATTTAAATTAATCTGTAGCAACTATCATAGCCAGCAGATTTATATTTCAGCACAATGATGAATTTATCATCTCTACTCATTTTATGAAAAAGAGTGTTCTCAAATGCACTCATGACTTATACAAGCCCTATGATATTCGACCAATTACAACTCCCGGGGGTATTTATTATATCGCCCATTCGTCACAAGGATGCGCGTGGTATCTTTTCTGAAACCTTTCGCTTGGATAAGTTTTCAAAGACACTTGGCGAAGGTATAAATTTTGTGCAAGATAATTTGGTTTATTCTCATAAAACAGGTACTTTACGCGGTCTTCATTATCAGTCCGCACCCCATGCCCAAGGAAAATTGGTCTCTTGCCTATCTGGGCGCCTCACGGATGTTATTGTTGACATCCGCAACACCTCACCGACTTATGGCAAACATCTCTCAATCGAGCTTTCGGCAGAAACAGGGCAGCAGCTTTGGGTGCCCGCAGGTTTTGCCCATGGCTATATCACTCGCGAGCCCAATACCCTCGTTATGTATAAAGTAACGGATTATTATGCGTCTGAATGCGAAGGTGCAATTGCCTATAATGATCCTGATTTGGCCATTGATTGGGGGATAGAGGAGAAAGACATAATCCTATCGGACAAAGATAAGGCGGCCCAAAGCTTTGCAAGCCTGAAATCCACCTTTAAGTGATAGGGATGGATGTAACGCAGACATGAAAATCTTGGTCACAGGAGGCGCAGGCTTTATCGGCTCTGCCGTAATAAGGCAGGCCATTGCCCAAGGTAATGAGGTCTTGAACGTGGACGCGCTGACCTACGCTGCGAATTTACACAATTTAAGCTCTGTTGGGGCCAACCCGTCTTATAGGTTTGAAAAAGCCAATATTTGTGACGGACCCAAAATGCGCGCCCTACTGGAGCAATTCCAACCCGATGCGATTATGAACCTCGCCGCAGAATCGCATGTTGATCGCTCCATTGATGGGCCTGCTGATTTTATCAAAACTAACCTTCTGGGCACATTCACCCTATTAGAGGCTGCACGTCATTATTGGGATACCCTCCAACCAAACGCCAAAAGTGCTTTTCGGTTTCATCACATTTCAACCGATGAAGTTTACGGCGACCTCACATCAGATGAGCCCGCCTTCGAAGAGACCACACGCTATAACCCAAGCTCGCCCTATTCGGCGTCTAAAGCCGGGTCTGACCATTTAGTTCGGGCCTGGACGCGCACTTACGGCCTGCCCTGCCTTATTACCAATACGTCAAATAATTACGGACCTTATCAATTTCCCGAAAAACTTATCCCTGTGGTTATTCTCAAAATAATTAAGGGTGAGCCTATCCCCGTCTATGGACAGGGGAAAAACATACGGGATTGGCTTTACGTCGAAGATCATGCCGAAGCCCTTTTGATGGTGCTTCAAAAAGGACGCGTAGATGAAACCTATAATATTGGCGGTGAAGCAGAATTGACGAATTTAGACCTCGTCAAACGTCTCTGCCGTATCGCGGATACTGAATTAGGGCAGTCTCAGAATAGCGAAAGTTTGATTGAGTTTGTCCAAGACCGCGCAGGTCATGATTATCGTTACGCTGTCAATAATGCTAAAATCAGAGACGAATTAGGGTGGCACCCCAAGACGACTATAGACTCTGGCTTAGAACAAACCGTACGTTGGTATTTGGGTAATGAGGCATGGTGGTCACCTCTTTTGACAAAAGCTACTCACGCTTAAATGTCATCTTTGCTCGTCATTGGTGAAACGGGGCAGCTTGGCTCGGCCTTGAAGCATTTGTGTGAAAGCCAACAGAAAACTACTATTTTTTTATCACGAAAAGAGTTTGACCTTTCCGCGCCTCCTGAAACTCTGAAACAAAAACTCTCAATACTGGCGAAACCTAGCGCCATTATTCTAGCCGCCGCTTATACAGATGTAGAAGGAACAGAAACGGATTGTGAAACGGCTTACTGGGTCAATGTCAGGGCCACAGATATCATCGCGCAATATTGCGAGAGCGAAGACATACCCTTGATATATGTATCGACCGATTATGTCTTCGACGGACGCAAGTCTTCGCCCTATGAGATTTCTGACACGACAAACCCTCTTAATTTTTATGGAGAGAGTAAGAGGTTAGGCGAAGAGGCTGTTCTCATGCACACCAAAAAATCTTGCATTATGAGAACGTCATGGGTGTTTGACGGAACACATAAAAACTTTCTCACAACCATGCTGAAACTCGCAAAAGAGAGAGCGGCCTTAAATATCGTTTCAGACCAAAAGGGCCGCCCGACCTATGCCGCGCAATTAGCCCAAGCCTGTTTAAACATGGCAGAGGCGCTTATTGAAAACAACAAAGAGGCGCGCGGTATATTTCATGTGACAGGGCAAGGCGAGCCTGTCTCTTGGGCAGAATTTGCAGCGCATATCTTTGACCATGCCAGTCTTTCGACGGAAATTACGCCTGTTTTATCACAGGACTATCCCACAATTGCAGAACGACCGCTCAATTCCGTCCTAAGCAATGCACGGTATAACGCGCTCTTTAATGACGCTTTACCGTCGTGGCAGCAGGGTCTAAAAGAGGCTATAGCAGAGTATAATCGCAAGTTTGAGAGAAACAGCTAAGGTCAATTTATGTCACGCAAAGCGATTATATTGGCCGGTGGCACAGGGGCTCGACTGTTCCCGAGCACCATATCTGTCTCCAAACAGCTCATGCCGATTTATGACAAGCCGATGATTTATTATCCCTTGTCTGTTCTGATGCAGGCAGATTTGCGGGATGTTCTTATTATTACAACACCACGAGACAGAGACGCCTTTGAATATCTCTTACAAGATGGACAACGCTGGGGCCTTAACATCTCATACGCGACACAACCTGAACCCGAAGGTTTGGCACAATCCCTCATCATCGGAGAAGCCTTTTTAGACGGAAGCCCATCAGCGGTAATTTTGGGGGATAATCTGTTCTTTGGACAGAGCTTTAATGCGGCGGCCCATCGCGCAAGCCAATCAACGGAAGGTGCAACTATTTTTGGTTATCACGTGAAAACACCGAATGCCTATGGCGTTGTTGGTTTTGATGGAAAAAAACGCGTTGTTTCTCTCGAAGAAAAACCAGAAAAGCCTGCCTCTAACTATGCTGTGACAGGCTTATATTTTTATGATGAACACGCGCCTGAATACGCCAAAACGATAACGCCTTCAGCGCGCGGCGAATTAGAAATCACAGACCTCAACCGTATTTATCTGGAGCGTGACGAGCTGACTGTTGAAGTTTTAGGCGAAGGCACGACTTGGCTCGATACGGGCACGCATCGATCGCTTTTAAAAGCCTCGCAATTCGTCAGCATTATCGAGGAACGCCAAGGCATTCGTATTTGTTGTCCCGAGCTGATTGCCTATCGCAAGGGCTGGATAGACCCCGCCGCTTTCACAGCGTTGGCCGAAGCCCAGTCAAAAAGTGGATACGGAAAATATCTGCTTCATATTGCCGAACAAGACTAATTACTGAAATTCGACGCGCTCTTGAGAGAAGAAAAAGAGCGAGTTCACATTCTCATCTGTATGGATATCAAGTGGTGAATCGATTTTAAGTATTTTACCAATCGTCTGTTTCCGTTCACGCAAAGCAATGTCGAAATCACGCTCTATCTTTTCTTGCGCCCCGCCCATCCGCATTTGTGAAATCAGATAATCGTAAATATCGAGGCGCCCATAAAGGAAAAAGGACTCATATAAAATCTTACTCGCAATTTTCTCATCAATATTGCGATATTGAAGCTGCGTCATCAGTTTGGACACGGGCTTAAAGATGAAATCGATCTCCTCACCAATATTGACGTCCTTTAAGGCCTCATATTTGATTTTCAGCATCTGGTCTTCGGCGTCGCGAATAACATCGGGACTCACTTCGGTATTATAAACGATAATGATATCGATATCCGATCCATTCACCTTGGTCTCTAATTGAGAATGAATACGCGGGACATCATGACCTAAGAAATAGGCCAAATCCCCGGACACGAAAAAACAGGCGGTGCGGTTTAGTATTTCTAATGTATCGTCATTCAGACCCAAAATCGCTTTGCGGGCAAACCCAATTTTTCGGTTACTTATCGCGCGGTGCTTATTCGCTAAAAGCGCGCTTTTCTCGACCGCCTCAGTTTGCTGACGTTTTAAGTAAACGAGGCTATAGGTTAGAAAATCACGTAGAACGGATGGACTAAGACGAAGTTGGTTTTCGCGCGTAATATCGTATCTCAAATAATAACGCGAAAAACTGGTGATACGCACGAGGTTAGACTGATAGCACACGCGCCACAGATCCATAGGGTCAACACCCGGGAGTTGTTCATTCAACTCCTTCCCCGTCATGGGCCCTGTTGATTTCAAAGCCTGAAAGACTTTTTCTTCGGTATCTGATTTGAATATAGGTGTTTTGCTCATAATCTTGAAATAACACGAAACATCTTTTGCCCCAATCTTTACTTCTAAATCACAAATTACCTTTAAAATGTCATAAAGACTGCGCAATTTCCCGTCACGATTCGTATGCGGGGGCTCGCTCTGCGAAAAAAATGATTAGAGGTCTATATGTGCGGTGTCATTGGCATTGTCGGAACAACATCGGTGACAGCGCGTCTTGTAGACGGGCTAAAACGGCTTGAATATCGCGGATATGATAGCGCAGGTATCGCTGTGGCATCTGAGGGTTCTCATCAACGAAGCCGAGCCAAAGGCAAAATTATCAATCTCGAAGCCCAACTGGATCAAGATAAAATCGACGGCACAATGGGAATCGCCCATACGCGATGGGCCACACATGGCGTACCGAATGTTAAAAATGCTCACCCCCATAAAATGGGCCGCGTGAGCATTGTCCATAACGGCATTATCGAAAACTTTGCAGAGCTTCGTGATGCTCTTAAAAACGACGCAAATGTTGAGACTGATACAGATACGGAAATTGTCGCCCATGTCATTAATGAAGCCTTGGAGAGTGGCGCATCACCTCAAGAGGCCTTCTCTCAATCCCTCTCAAAACTCACAGGCGCTTATGCCTTTGTGTGTATGATTGAAGGCGCGGCGGACACACTCTTCTGTGCACGCTCTGGTTCGCCTCTCGCCATAGGTCTCGGCCAAGATGAAATGTATATCGGCTCAGATGCTTTGGCGCTCGAAAAGCTGACCAAAGAACTCATCTATCTCGAAGAGGGCGATTGGGCCATTTTAACACCTCAAACCTATGAGGTCTTTGATGAGACCCACACCCCTGTTGAACGTGAAAAAACAATACTTGCCTCTAACACCGAAGAAACGGGCAAAGGGAACTACCCGCATTATATGCTCAAAGAAATTTATGAGCAGCCTATAACCATCCACCAAACGCTGTCTCATTTTATGGAAACGGCAGATGCCCCCTTCAAAGGGTTTGAAGAGATTGATTTCTCAAAGTTCAACCGCCTCTTTATCGTGGCCTGCGGCACAGCCTATTATTCGGGCGCCGTTGCAAAATATTGGTTTGAGAAAATTTCAGGGGTCGCGGTTGAAATCGATATAGCCTCAGAATTTCGCTATCGTCAGCCTGTATTGACACCAGACACGCTCTTTATCGCCATTTCTCAATCAGGTGAAACGGCAGATACGCTGGCGGCACTACGATATGCGAAAGCACAAGGGCTGAACACAATGACGCTCGTCAACGTCATGACGTCAACCATGGCGCGCGAAGCGGATATTGCCCTGCCCATAAATGCGGGCCCTGAAATTGGAGTCGCTTCAACCAAGGCTTTTACATCTCAATTAACGGCCCTCGCCACACTCGCTTTGGCTAAAGCCGAACACACGGGTCATATATCCGCAAAAGACATCACCACCCATAAAGCGGCCTTGCTTTCTCTACCTCACGCCGTGGATCGCACTTTGCTTTTGAACAAGGACATCAAAGACTTTGCAAAGACTTTGTCCAAAGCCAGCTCGGCCTTTTTCTTGGGGCGAGGGCCTTACTTCCCTGTCGCTTTAGAAGCCGCGCTCAAAGTCAAAGAAATTTCTTATATTCATGCCGAAGGCTTTGCCGCTGGCGAGTTAAAACATGGCCCAATTGCGTTAATTGAAAAGGGTACGCCCGTTATCGTTTTGGCAGGCTATGACCCGCTTTTCGACAAGACGGTCTCTAACATGCAATCTGTGTCTGCCCGAGGCGCAGAGGTGTGTTTAGTCACAGATAAAAACGGGGCTGAGACCGCCCAAGATATGGCTGACCATTTCATCACCCTACCTGAAATGGATGCTTTCATTGCGCCGATTGCGCTGACCGTAATCGCGCAGCTCATGTCTTATCATGTCGCTCTTCATTTAGGCAAAGACGTCGATCAGCCGCGAAACCTCGCGAAATCAGTGACAGTCGAGTAAGAAAAACCCGCCATAAGGCGGGCCTTTTCTAACTTATAACTTATTGAGCCTATTCACTTGTAGATGGCTTAAATAAGCTTTCCAACGTATGCTCTACTTTGGGTTTCTCGATAGGCGCAATAGGGGCCGCATCAACAGGGGCTAGTGTTTCACCTGTTTCCTCTGCACGCGCAGCATCTTCTTTGGCCTTTTTCTCAGCCGCTTTTTTCACGAGGGCATCCAGATCAATTTGCGTACAAAGTCCCAAAGACACAGGGTCTGTTGGGTTGATTGTGTTAATCTTCCAATGTGTCCGGTCACGAATAGATTTAATCGTCGGTTTGGTTGTTCCAATGAGTTTAGAAATCTGTGCATCTGTTACTTCAGGGTGATAACGCACAAGCCATGCAATCGCATCAGGGCGGTCTTGGCGACGCGAAAGGGGCGTATAACGCGGGCCTTTTTTCTTTGTCGAAGGCTGAAGCTCATCAGAGTCAAACTTGTTCGCTTTCATGGCGTAATTTGGATCTTTTTCGGCTTTTTCGATCTCTTCACGGCTCACTTGGCCGTTAGCAATTGGATCAGCGCCACGAATACCCGCCGCCACATCACCATCAGCAATACCTTCAACTTCGAGGATATGAAGCACGCAAAACTCGCTAATTTGTTTAAATGTCATGGCCGTGTTGTCGATCAACCATACAGCCGTCGCTTTTGGCATTAAAATTTGTGTCATATCAGGCCTCTTTCTAATCCAGCCATTAAAAAAACCCCGCTCGGCGGGGTCATTTTGTTCGTTTTTGGACATTTCCTCTTTCGAACAGGCATCTACATACGCTATCAGCGCTAAATTGCAAGCCATTAGGGTTAAAGGATTGTGTAATGGATGATTTGGAACTTATGCGCCAAAGCGGCACAATCAGTATTGGTGACGACCTGTATGGGTTATCTATCAAGGAACTCGAAGCGCGCATCACACAATTCGAGGCCGAAATCATTCGCGTTAAGCGGGAACTTGAAAAGAAAACACAGGAAATGAACGCTGCTGACAGCCTCTTTGGACCAAAAACTTAGGTTAATTTCGATAAATTGTCATATTTCTTAACGCTTTGCCCTTAGTCTGGCGTAGACCTTGCAAACTCCGGCATAAGATTAACACCTCGTGCTGAAAAAGAGATATTATGAACGCCGGACAGCCCCAAGATCACAACTCGAAAGACGTTTCCCCCAAAGAGGCTTCATCCATGCGCGCTTTGCCGACCGCTCCTGATACACTCACTCCGCAAGCTGAAGCCAGATTGATGGAGTTCACAAAATCCGAACTTTTTTCCAAAACCTTTACAGAAGGTATGGCGATGGTTGAAGAAACAGCCGCCTATCTTGATGGGCCAGGACGCCAAGATTCGAAAAAATTAGAACGTGAAGACGCG
>CAYGSV010000010.1:0-24372 GCA_964352635.1 uncultured Algimonas sp. | reverse complement strand
GCATCATAGTCAGTAAAAGCCATACCCAAACTCCCTTGTGTCAGAGTATGGCAATTTAAGTTTAAAATATCACAAAGATTTATACTTTAGAATTCGTATACGGCTTAAGCTCTTTACGGGCGACCTGCATGCGATGAACGGCGTCAGGACCGTCGGCAAAACGCAATGTCCGCATCTGAGCATACATATGAGCGAGCGGTGTATCTTGCGAAACGCCAGTTCCGCCGTGCATTTGCATCGCTTCATCAATGACCTTCAATGCCATATTCGGCGCAGCGACCTTGATTTGAGAAATCCACGGTGCTGCGGCACGCGCATCCCCTTGATCCATCATCCAAGCGGCTTTTAGGCAAAGCAAACGGGCTTGTTCAATCTGAATGCGACACTCTGCAATGATATCATAGTTCTGACCGAGTTTCGCTAGGGGGCGACCAAATGCAGTACGGTTCAAAGAACGCTCACACATAAGCTTCAACGCCCGTTCAGCTTGACCGACAGCCCGCATACAATGGTGAATACGGCCAGGTCCAAGACGACCTTGAGAGACTTCAAATCCGCGACCTTCGCCAATCAATAAAGCATCAGCTGGCACACGCACATTTTCAAAACGCATATGTAAATGGCCATGCGGCGCATCATCATTGCCAAAGACTTCCATAGCACGGACTTTTGTAATGCCGGGCAAGCCAGCAGGAACAACAAACATAGAATGTTGAGAATGACGCGGCACATCACTATCACGCGGTGCCGTACGGGCCATCAGGATATAAACGGCACAACGTGGGTCACCTGCCCCTGAGGACCAATATTTTTCGCCATTAAAGACCCATTCATCGCCATCTTTAACAGCGCTAAATTCGAGGTTTGTTGCATCTGATGACGCCACGTCGGGCTCTGTCATCAGAAAAGCGGAACGAATCTCGCCTTCTAAAAGGGGCTTAAGCCACTTTTCTTTATGCTCTTGTGTGCCGTAGCGCTCAATAACTTCCATATTGCCTGTGTCAGGCGCAGAACAGTTGAAAACCTCTGGCCCTAATGTGCAATATCCCATTTCTTCGGCCAGATAAGCATATTCAACCGTTGAAAGACCATAGCCTCGCTCAGAATCAGTAAGCCAAAAGTTCCAAAGCCCTTGCTCTTTTGCTTTAGCTTTGAGCCCTTCACGGATTTCATTCTGACGATCCGTAAATTTAAAGCGATCGCCTGCTTTACCAACTTCGTGATGATATTCCACATCGGCAGGCATGATTTCTTCTTGCACCATGCGGCGCACTTTTTCCACGAGCGGTCTAACACGCTCACTCATTCCAAGGTCCATAGCTGCCATAGTATATCTCTTTCTTACAATTCGCCTGTTTTGATTTTTAATCTTGCTAACTGCCCTAGAGCCGTTGTCATTTGCCCATAATCTTTAAACCGTGGGTTATCATTTTGCCCGCGATAAAAACGCGCATAAATCTGTTGAATAATGACGGCCAAACGCCAAATGCCGTAAATATAATAGAACTGAAACCCTGAGACATCAGCGCCTGTTTTAGCGGCATAGAAATCGAGTATCTCTTGACGCGTCATCATGCCTGGCGCGGCAGAAGGCTGACGTATCATCATATGCATAAAGGGCGGATCATCCGCCTGTATCCAATAAGCCAGTGTATTGCCAAGATCCATCATAGGATCACCCAAAGCCGAGATTTCCCAATCTAAAATCGCTTCGATTTGCGTGGGGTCATCTGCTTTCAGGATACAATTATCAATTCGGTAATCGCCATGAATAACCGCTGCACCTCGCTCTTTCGCAGGCATGTTATCGACGAGCCATTCTTGAACATCATCAAACTTTTCAATGTCATCTGTCCACGCTTTTCCGAAACGCTTGTTCCACCCCAATATCTGACGGCTAACATAGCCTTCAGGTTTACCAAAATCGCCCAGACCGACAGCCTCATAATCGACATTGTGCATATCCACGAGAGTTTGGAAAAAGTTCTCACACAGCCGCCGCGTTTCCGTTTCAGACCAATTCCACTCTTTTGGAATAGTATTATGAATGAGCGGCCCTTCGGAACGATCCATCACATAAAACTCTGCCCCAATAACAGACGCATCATTTGTGTAATAGACTGTATTCGGAACAGGTACATGACCCTTAAGCGCAGTCATTACACTGTATTCGCGGTTCATATCATGACCCGATTTAGGTTTATCACCAAAAGGCGGACGACGCAGAACTAATCGCCGATCGGGATAATCAATCGCATAAGTGAGGTTGGACGCGCCCGACGGGTATTGCGTTACTACGGCTTCGCCTTTTAAATCAGGCAAAGTTTGTTTTAAAACGGCATCGACCGAAGCCATATCCAGTTCTTCACCCTTACGGACATCAACAGTCTTGTTCTCGCCTGAATTTTGACTTGGCATTATATCGTGGCCCCGCCATCAACGACCATACTCTGACCTGTGAAATAGCTCGCCTCATCAGACGCCATATATAGAACCGATCCAACCATTTCCTCAGGTTGCGCCATACGCTTAATCGCGAGGTTCATTTTGACGTAGAGGTCCATAGCTGGATTGTCTTTCAATGCACTCGCCAGTTTCGTATCTGTAAAGCCAGGCAAGAGCGCATTTACACGCACACCATATTGCGAATATTCCTTCGCGAGACCTTTGGTCATAGCAATCAAGGCTGCCTTACTCATACCATAGGCAACACGAAATTCAGCAGGTTGTAGGCCATCAATCGAGGCAACATTCACGATAGAGCCGCCACCATCCGCTTTCAGCATAGGATAGGCTTTTGTTGATAAAAAATAAGGTCCACGCATGTTAACCTCGAATGTTTTATCAAACGCGCCCTCGCTTGCTTCGTGCGCTGGACCGAAATGCGGGCTTGTCGCGCCGTTGTTAACGAGAACATCAAGACGTCCAAATTCTTTTTGAATCATTTCAAGCACTGCGTCATGATGTGATAGCTCACCGAGGTGAAGTTCCGCAGACACAGCTTTTCCACCTTTGGCGCGAATGGCTTCGGCCACCTTTTCGCAATCACCTTGCTTTCGACTGGAACAAACAACAGTAGCTCCATGTTCAGCAAAACCATTGGCGACGGCTTCACCAATCCCGCGACTAGCTCCTGCAATCAGTGCCACTTTCCCCGTAAAATCAAATCTCTTGGCCATTTTGACTCCTTATTTTGATTGTTTGGCGGCCTTAAAGGCTTCCCCGACTTTCTGTTTTAGCTTTTGCATGCCTGCAATATAGGCGTTTGGATGGGCCGCGCGGTTCATGAAATAATCTTTTACAATAGGATGGGAGAAAACATAAAAATCATCATTTTCAATTGCGGTCTTTAAGGCATTAGCGACGTCTTTAGGCTCTAACAGACCATCTGGGTTATTTCGCGCCATTGGCATACCATCCGTCATAGCTGAGCGTATATATTGCGGGCAGATACAGTTTGCCTTCACGCCATCTGCGCCATGCTCAATCGCGATAGACTCTGCAAAAGACACGGCCGCATGCTTTGTACATGAATAAGAGGCGCTTCCGATTTGGTTCAATAGACCAGCGGCAGAGGCCGTAATTACAAAACGCCCTGAGCCTCGCTTGACCCATTTTGGCATAAGGTCACGCGCCGCGTAAACAGATCCCATAACATTGACCTGCCAAGACTTCTCCCAGCCTTCGTTACTTGCGCCGCCAACATATTTGCCATTGCCTTCGCCAATGCCCGCATTTGAGACATAAATGTCAATGGCGCCCAAATCAGCTTCTACATCCGAGATAAACTGAACAACGGATGCTTCGTCGCTTACATCACAAACATAGGCACTCGCCCCAATATCCGCCGCTGTATCATCGCAAGGCTTGTAGTCACTAATCGCAACCTTTGCCCCATTCGCAATAAACATTTCGGCCATGCCTCGGCCAATACCGCCTGTGGCGCCTGTAATTGCAACGACTTTATTTTTGAACATAGTATCACCATAAGGTCAGGTTGAGGCCAAACAAGCCTTTTACAGAATGACATTCAATAATTCTGTGTCTATTACTATAGATTAAGTGGGACGTAAGGGGATTAAAACTGTGAATAGCGGCTCATCAGAATCGATAGAGGTTGAGGCACTTTTAGCGACGAGTGTGCTCGATGCCGATAACGTCCCGAATACAAATCAAAGCGAGACTTGCTTTTCTTGCGGCTCAGAAATGGTTGGCCTCTATTGCAAAGATTGTGGTCAAAAGAACGATAACCTCAGACGCTCTATTTTCTCACTCATTCTAGAAGCCTTTACATCCTTCTTTTCACTTGAGTCTCGGATGTGGAGAACATGGCTTTATCTGATTATAAGACCTGGCAGACCCTCCAGAGAGTTTGCTGACGGAAAACGAACAGTTTGGACATCGCCGGTGAGGATATACCTCGCCATGTCAATTGTCTTGTTTGGTTACATGAGCTTGACCGATACGCGCTTAATAAGCGTGCGGAGTGACATCTCCCCACGGGATGGAATTGTGGGGGATGTCGAAGATCTGGCAGATACACAAGTTCGCTTATCACCAGATATTTTATTTTTCGCGCGTCAGAAAACTTTGGATGAGTTAAATGAGGACGTAAGTTTCGAGCGCGTTGAGAAGCTAATCAATGGGGTGCCTCGCGCCAGCTTTTCTCTTGCTGATGATAGCGCATTAGATGTCGATACCGTTCTAAAAGAGGTTCAAAACTCGGGGGAGAATAACTTTGCCACACAGCTCATTGAAGACCTATTGGAAAGTGATGCAGCCGATGACATTTTAGAGGCCATCGAAGAAAACAGCGATATTTCTGATGAAAATGGTGAGCAGATTGACGAAGCTAGCATGAGAAGAGAGGCTATCGAACGCGCAATTGGGGTCAGTGAAGACTACATTGACGATTTAAACCGCATAATAGCCTATTATGAAGACCCCCAAGGCATAGCAAAATCTTTACACGAAGGTCGCTTACCATTCACGGCTGAGGCCTTAATAGAAAACCTCCCTTCTAACCTAACAGAGGAAAAACGCGCAGACTTAGAAAAATTAGCTAAGGAAACACTTACTAATTTGGAGACCCTAGGCGTGAATGCCGACACTATAAAAAACTTAAACCTGAAGCTTTTTGAACGTGGAATCCTTTTCTTTAACAACATGCAAATCAATGGGCGTGAAGTCAGTTCTGAAGATACGAAGCGGGGCATGATGAGAATTCTAAAACAACCCGCTCTTCTAAATGAGGCTTTCGCAACTTATCTTCCTCGCATTATGTTTTTTATGATGCCATTCGCTATGTTTTTAGGAATACTTTTCGTTCGCGGGCGAAAAAATGCTTTGATGTATGATCATCTTGTACATGCGGCCTATATCCATGCCTTTACCTATATGTACCTGCTCTTTTTGATTATCCTTAGTCAATGGACAAATGTTACGGGTCTTTGGTCCGCCTTCCTTTGGGGCATGTTTATATATTTACCTATAAGCGCGAAAAATATGTTTCAACGCGGTTGGTTTAAGACCCTTTGGATGACGTATAACATCGCGTTTTCCTACAGCATTACGATCTTTCTGATTATGGTTTTCCTATTGGCCTCTCAACTGGACAAGGCTGTTACGGCAATTTAGGCACGCCAGGTTTTGGCGCACGGTCTCCGAACCACCAAAGCGTTGCCGCAGTTGCCGCAAAAACTGTTGCTTCAATTATTTCACTGTCTTGCGTCATAACGAAAATAGCCGCTGTAATAAACCAGAGTAAAAGGGTTAAACTTGGTCGCACAAGGCGCAAGACATTGATAACCCAGAGGCTAGCCTTGCCCAAAGCCGCCTCAGCTTTAATAGACGTCTCTAACCCTTTCCAAGAGCCTTGTTGGGCGGCCAAAGCGATTTCCAACTCTGTCTCTTGATGACGCGCTTTCATATTTAATTCGTGCAGGCGGTATTCATGCCCCCACCTTGCCTGCTCTTGAATAAAGGCTTGCTTGTTTTCAAAGTAATTGGCCACACGTCCAAGGGCTGTTCCGAGAATGCCGAAAAGACCGCCCGCGATTGCGTCCAATCCTAAAGTCAAAGCTGTTGCCATAGTGTCCTCGCTTTAGGGCCACCACACCAATGTCGTGGTCGCCCCATATCTAGATGTAAAAATGTTGAGTAATATCCAAATCCCGTAAAGCCTGCGTCTTTGGCGCGCTCTGCCAATAGAAATCGGTCATGCCCTTTAAGGCGAATATCAACGGCTAAGCTAAGGTGTTGAGATAATGGGACGCCACCCACCAAGGCATTATGGATAGTACATCTATGGGCTGATAAAATAACGAGGGGTTTCCCAAGGCGATCTCTTAGCGCCTGAAGCTTATCTAAAAACTCGGGCCAGATATAAATGTCGCCACAATGCCGACACTCGAGTTCTGCCTGACTAAAATTAGGCCATCTGTCGGTGTCCCAATAAATGATATCTTCCGCTTCAAATCTCATAAGAGAAATATAAGCGAGATTAAGAGAGCGCGGATCAAATAAAAAAAGCCCGCCATAATGACGGGCTTTTTAAAAGATTTAAACGTGGATTGACCTAGTTAAAGAGGCTCATCTTACGGGCCTTCTTAGCAGCCAAGTAATAGAATGTGACACGTGATTTGAAACGATCTGGTTTCATTTCTGTACAGACATCTTTTACCAAATCCATCTGACCAGATTTCTTACCAAGCTTTTTGGTCACGAAACCATCCGCAACACGCTGTAGTTCTGTCTCATCAGAACAAGCAACGAGTGACGCATCACGTGATTGGAGTGCGACACCACAATATTTAACAATGTTCTCAACTGTTTTACGCTTGGCTTTTGGATCGTATTTTTGAACGTTAGTAAAATACTTATCTAAAGCAGCTTCCGCATCTGATTTCTTAGGTGCAGCTTTCTTATGTGTCGCTCCAGGCTTCGGCCCAGGCTTTTTACGGGGCGCACCAGACGCGGTTAAAGCACCACGTTTAGACCCTGGCTTTGGCCCAGGCTTACGCTTTGTCTTGGGTGCGGCAGCTGCGTTAGCCGTTCCTTTCTTCGCAGCAGGTTTTTTAGCTGCAGGTTTCTTCGCCGCTGTTTTAGTTTTGGTAGTTGCGGCCTTTTTAGCCGTCACACGTTTCTTTGGTGCCGCTTTTGTTTTAGCAGCAGGTGCATCAGCAACACGTCCCTCAAGATATTTCACTCGCGCTGCTAGATAACGATTACGCCACTCAAGTGCGTAAGTGTCATCATCATTGGCTGATGTTGGGGATTCACCATCAAAAGTAGATGCTTGAGTTTCCATATTAGCTAAAGCAGCTTCGCTCTTAGATACCCGCCCCTTTAGCTCTTGGTTTTCAGCACGTAATTTGTCAGCTTCCGCTTTAAGTGCGCCTTCGCCTTCAATGCTTAAATCTCCATCTTGCTTTTGCCCTCTGAAGAAAATCCATCCCAGGATTAAACCGACGACCAGGCCAATAATTAGACCCATTATAAGTTCAGAACTCATTTATTATATCTCCCAATAAAATTTGGCCCGCTATAGACGTGTTTCAAAGCTTTGATAAGCGAAAAGATAGGCCGTCACTCTAATTAATCAGTTGATTGCAACTCATCTACAATCTTGACTCAGCGCTCGAACTGTTATGCGCACTATATTGATACACCTTATTGCCACAGCAATGCAAGACATGTGTCATCAAATGTGATTCTAATTTTAATTAAATATGAGCCTTTAGATACTGCATATAAAAAGCCGCTCTATGGAGCGGCTTAATTCGATAGTTATTTATCTATTTAATCCCGAAGATTAATCCCAAAGGCGTGCTCTGGCTTCTTTATATTGAACGGTCATTTCATCAACTATTTCAGAAACAGACGGTGCGCTATCAACACTGCCTACACCTTGACCCGCGCCCCAAATATCTTTCCACGCTTTGGCATCTGTATTCCCACCAGACCCAAAATTCATCGCGTTCTTATCGGCTTCAGGAAGGTTGTTTGGATCTAAGCCCGCCTTTTCAATTGAGCCTTTAAGATAATTACCGCTCACGCCCGTGAAGAGGGAAGAATAAACAATGTCCTCGCCCGCCGAATCAATAATCTCTTGTTTATAATCTTGTTCCGCATTGGCCTCTTCAGACGCAATAAAGCGCGTCCCGATATAAGCGAGGTCAGCCCCAACAGCTTGAGCCGCCGCGACTGCGCCCCCTGTTGCGATTGACCCTGACAATAATAAAGGCCCATCATGAAATTTACGAATTTCAGGAATAAGCGCGAAAGGCGATAGACGTCCTGCATGACCACCTGCTCCAGAACAAACCGCAATTAATCCGTCTGCGCCCATAGACAGCGCTTTCTTAGCATGACGAATATTGATCACATCATGCAGGATAATACCGCCATAACTATGCGTTGCATCATAGACCATTTTAGAGGCTTGAAGACTGGTGATGATAATCGGCACTTCGTGCTTCACACAAATTTCCATATCTTGTTCCAAACGATTATTGGAGCCATGGCAAATTTGGTTGACGGCAAACGGCGCGACTTTTTTATGCGGGTTATCCGCTTGATATTGTTCTAACTCTAACTTGATTCGAATAATCCACTCTTCAAGGACATGTGCGGGTCTTGCATTTAAAGCGGGAAATGATCCAACAATACCAGCTTTACACTGCGCAATAACCAATTCGGGGCCACTCACAATAAACATGGGGGCTGCAACAACGGGTAATTCCAGACGTTGAAGAATGGGAGGTAAAGACATTAAGGTAACTCCTAAAAGAGATTATATTCTAAATTTTATCTTGGTTTACTCTTCGAGACGGAAATTCGTCTCAGCTTCAGATGCCATCCACGCCATAGTTACGAAGGTTGCCACGTTCTGGGCCATTTCTTCTGGTACTATTTTGTCAAATGTATCATCGGGCGTATGGTGGTAATCGAAATAATCGGTTCCATCCTGCTGCATACGCATGGCGGGCACCCCTTCTCTAAACATCGGGATAATATCTGGACCACCAGAAGTAGGCGTATCGCTAAAAGGTAAGCCAAGTGAGTTAGCCATAGCTTGAATCACATCATTGCCCGCTTTTGCACCAGACTGGACTTCATAAACGGGACCAGCCCCAAAATCTGACTCCGTAGCCAAAACGTGATTGATGAGATCACCTTTATGTTGTTCGACATAGGCAAAACCACCTAATAAACCCACCTCTTCAGCACCAAAAGCAACCACTCGGATTGTGCGTTTAGGTTTTAAACCAGACTCAAGAATAACTTGCGCCGCACCAGCAGAGATACCTACGCCTGCTCCATCATCAAGAGCGCCTGTTCCAAGATCCCAGCTATCAAGATGTCCACTGATTAAAACGATTTCTTCTGGACGCTCTGTTCCAACAATCTCGCCAATGACATTTCCTGACGGTAAATCTCCAACATCTTTAGGCGTCAAAGTAAGGTGGACTGAAACGCTTTCCCCTTTTTCAAAGATACGCTCCAACTGATCTGCATCAGGCGCAGATAGAGCCCCGATAGGAATAGGCGTCACATCAGTGGCATACCGCATTTGCCCAGTATGAGGGAAACGATGACTATCCGTGCCAACAGAACGTATGATTACAGCCTCTGCACCGCGTTTGCCAGCTTCAGTAGCGCCACGTTGACGCTTAAGGTTGGCAGGACCGTAGCCTGCTCCATCAGGGGCTTTATCCATAAGGCCAGAAATGAACACGATTTTACCCTCCAAGCCACCTTCGGGCGCGTTCTCAAGCGCATCAAATGTCGGAAAATAAACGACTTCGGCCTTTATGCCTGTCTCTGGTGTTGCAACGGATCCGCCTAGTGCTGTTATATATAAGTCCTGAGGATAAGGCGTTATAATCTTTGCGGTCTCTACGCCGCGCTCCCAGCCCTTAATCGTGAAGGGTTCAATGCGAACATTCTCTAAACCAATCTCTTTAAATTTTTTAACAGCCCAATCTCTAGCTCTCGCCTCGCCTCCTGTGCCCGCTAAACGTGGCCCCACTTCAGTCGTCAAATCTCGCGTGATGTCATAGGCATGAGAGCTCTTGAGAGCTTGTTCAACAAGAGACTTCACTTCGGGCGAGGCCATACTTGTATCTAATTCTATAGACGACTTAGTCGTTGACGCCTTAACAGCCTCAATATTTTCTATGTCACTTTGCGATATTTGCTGCGCGCCGCAAGCCACAAGCCCCAAAGCCGCAAAGGATAGAACAAATAGCGATGCAGAATGTTGGAATTTCATAATCGTCCTCAAATATTAAATGGGCGTCATTATCGACTTTAAAACTGCCCAAGAATGTGGTTCAACACTTTCACGAGATTTTCAAGCGGCTGACCCCCTATAATAATGAACAGTGCCGCGACAGGAGTGTTGAATGACATCTTTGAAGCTATTAGCGACTGCCGGCCTGACTGCAATGTTTTTTACGGCCTGCACAAATGAAACACCGCCCGCCCCCGTTGGTGACACATCCATATCAGAAGCTGACTTAGGTTTGCGCATAGAGACGTTAGCCTCTGATAAGTTTGAAGGCCGCGCACCTGGCACGCCAGGTGGCATCATGGCATCTCAATATATCGCGGATGAAATGAAACAGGCGGGTCTTAAACCGGCTGGTGATAATGGCACATATTTTCAAAATGTGGAACTCACCGAGTCTATATTACAAGCCGATAACTCCATGATGACCATTGGCAAGAGTACGGATGATACAGAGCTCCTCTCGGCTGACCTCAAAACCAATGCAGTATATTGGACAAAACGTTTAGACGAAACTGTTACTGTCGAAGACTCAGATCTCGTCTTTGTTGGTTACGGAGTTACGGCCCCAGAATATGGGTGGAATGACTACGCAGGCTTGGATGTGACGGGGAAGACTGTTGTTATCCTTGTGAATGATCCAGGTTTTGCAACGAAAGATTCTGAATTATTCAAAGGCAGTGCTATGACCTATTACGGGCGTTGGACTTATAAATACGAGGAAGCGGCCCGTCAGGGTGCGGCCGCCGCGCTTATCGTACACGAAACGGCCCCTGCCAGTTATGGCTGGGATGTCGTCTCAGGCTCTTGGACGGGTGCTCAATATGATCTTGTTCGCCCAGACAGAGGGGCGTCTCGCGCGGCTCTCGAAGGATGGCTGCACATTGATACGGCTACAACCTTATTTGACGCCGCAAATATGAATTTTGATGTGATGAAAGCTCAAGCAGCGACGAAAGGTTTTACGCCGCAGCCTATGGGTGACCTGACTTTAGACGCAACAATCAATCAAGCCGTCAAAACTACGACATCACGTAATGTCGCCGGCAAAATTCAAGGCGCCACTCGCCCAGATGAACATGTGCTTTATATGGCGCATTGGGATCATCTTGGTAAGAATACGGACCTTGAGGGTGACCAAATTTACAACGGCGCCGTAGATAATGCGACAGGTACAGCGGCGATTATCGAAATTGGTGAAGCCATGGCGCAGGGCCCTACTCCTGACCGCTCCGTCATATTTGTGGCGGTAACAGCAGAGGAATCAGGATTACTCGGTTCGGCTTACTATAGTGAAGCACCGCTTGTCCCGCTAGATAAGACGGTCGCAGGTATCAATATAGACGCCATGCTGCCTCTTGGTAAAACGAATGATATGAAGGTCATTGGCTTTGGGGCGTCTCAACTCGAAGACCGCCTCAAGGACGTGTTGGACAAACGCGATATGTATATCGTGCCTGATAATAAGCCCGAGGCGGGATATTACTATCGGTCAGACCATATCAGCCTTGCGAAAAAGGGCGTGCCCATGCTCTACGGTGATCCTGGCAATGACCATGTCACGAAAGGCCTAACTTATGGCGAGAACTTTGCGAATGAATATACGAAAGAACGCTATCACAAACCCGCAGACGAATATGACAATAGCTGGGACTTGAGCGGAATTCAGCAATCCACTGAAATTCTTTATGAATTAGGTCTCAATCTCGCAAATTCCGAAGACTGGCCAAATTGGTATGAAGGCACGGAATTTAGAGCACTGCGCGACGCCATGTACGAATAGAGCTCGTGTTATGACGATCACCGTCAAGCTGATGGCAAAAACAGACGCGGACCAAGACCCGCGGCTTTGGACCTCCCTCTTTCCAAAATCTCCAACAGGAGAGTTACGATGGGGTAATTGTGTTTTTACCGTCGATATGGAGGCTCGAGAGTAGGATTGGCTCGTTGTTTATGAAGGCCTGCCCAAATTACCAAGTGAGAACAAAGTCAATCGATCAGAGGTTTTAGCCTGTCCAAAAGAAAAAACGATCCTCTTGACGACTGAACCGTCTTCGATACGGATCGATGGCCCTCATTACTTACGCCAATACGGTCACGTGCTTAGTGCAAAGCCGAAAGAGGTGATGCGACACCCTAACCAGATAAAGGAAACACCACCTCTGCGTTGGTTTTATGGTCGTCCCTTAGGTGACAGCACGGGCAATTATCTTGAGTATGATACGCTAATAAGTCGCCCTCCCCTTAAGAAAAGCAAATATTTTTCAACAGTTTGCAGCAATAAACAAATGTCGCACACGGTCCATGCACAACGCTACAAATGTGTAATGGAACTCAAGGATCGAATGAACCCAAACTTCCATGTCTATGGGCGCGGCATCAGTCCAATTGACCGAAAAGACACGGCTATGGACGATTATCGTTATCATCTTGCTATAGAAAACCATCAGTCTGCGGGGCATTGGACAGAAAAGCTTTCTGATGCTTGGCTAGCAGATTGTTTGCCATTCTATTTTGGTGATCCTGATTACGCTAAGCTTTTTCCAGAACAAGCAGCAATCCCGATTGATATCTTTGACATTGAAAGTTGTGAAAAGAATATACGCCAAGCAATTGCTGACAAAGAATATGAAAAAAGGCTCCCTGCAATTCGAGAGGCGCGTCGCTTAATCTTGCAAAAACACAACCTCATCAGCGCCATTTCAAGGCTCATTGAGCAACGTAATGATGACCTCCCAACTTCATCACAATCTAGCCACACCATTTATGGACGTCATGCTTTCCGCAAGAAATACCCCTTATTAGCAATCTCTGACGCCGCATTTCGAGCTTTTGTCTCTAAATCTAGGCATGCTCTTGCGTATGAAAAGACTTAGACAATAATCATATAATAAGAATTCCCTGTTTACGCGAATTTAGTAGGCTCTGCTTTAGTGACCGCTTAAACGACAACAAAATAATTTGGTGGACACTCAATATGACGAAATTCAGCAATGTGCTGCGCTTTAGCGTTTTAACAGTTGGCAGTGCGATGGGCGCTCTTGTTCTTGGAACAGAAGCCTTTGCAGATGGCCCAGCCCATAGCCCAACAGATCAAGTATCGAAATTTCGTCAGCTTGGTACAGAATTGCCGACACCTAATATTTACCGTGCTGCCTCTGGCGCACCTGGGCCCGCCTATTGGCAACAGCAAGCCAATGTTAAGATTGATGCGACTTTGGATGAAGAAAATCGTCGTATTATCGCAGAATCAACATTTGATTATGTGAACAATTCACCTGACCCCCTTAACTACATTTGGGTCGCGCTTGACCAAAACCGTTTCAAAGACGGCAGCCTTGCCAGAGAGAGCGCTACTGCAGCCGCAACAGGATCAAGCCGAGGAGATGGTTCTGGCACAACTGATCGCATCAGCTTTGGAAGCCTACGCTACAGCCAAGCCAATGAAGACCGCGAATATGGATTTGAGTTCAAAGCCGTAACAGATGCGGACGGCAATGACCTTGATTACTTTATCAATGACTCGATGATGCGCATCGACCTTGAAGATCCTCTCGCGCCTGATGCTCGCATTACATTCAATATCGACTGGGATCATAACATCATTGATGAAGTCGCTGTTGGTGGTCGCGGCGGATATGAATATTTCGAGGAAGGCGACGATTACATCTTTGGTCTCGCGCAGTGGTTCCCGCGTCTCGCCGCCTACACGGATTATACAGGTTGGCAGAATAAGCAGTTCTTGGGCCGCGGAGAATTTACGCTCGAATTTGGTGATTATGAAGTCAGTCTTACTGTTCCAGATAATCATGTCGTGTCTGCAACGGGCGTACTTCAAAACCCACGCGAAGTCCTAACACCCAAACAGCGCAATCGTTTAGCTGACCTCTCGACTGAAGAAGTTCGTTATATTGTGACACCTGAAGAAGCCGAAGAGAATGAAAAGACTGAGGCGAAAGGCACAAAGACGTGGAAGTTTAAAGCCGACAATGTTCGTGACTTTGCATGGTCAAGTTCCAATAAATATATCTGGGACGCGATGTTGTTTGAACAAGACGACGCTGAACATCCTGTCGTGACAGCTATGAGCTTCTTCCCGAAAGAAGCTGACCCAATCTGGTCCATGTATTCAACACAATCTGTCGTTCACACGATGGACGTCTATAACAAATTCGCGTTCAATTACCCCTACCCCGTCGCGCAATCCGTGAACTCTTGGGAACGAGGTGGCATGGAATACCCGATGATTACCTTTAATGGTTATCGCCCATCAGAGGATGAAAAGTCAGGTGAAACAGTTTACTCTCGCCGTATCAAATATGGCCTGATTGGCGTTATCATACACGAAATTGGCCACATTTATTTCCCTATGGTTGTAAACTCTGACGAACGGCGTTGGACGTGGATGGATGAAGGCATCAACACTTTCCTCGAGTATCAAGCTGAATATGAGTGGGAAGAAAATTTCCCAATTTCACGTTGGGGATCAAACAACCCAATGGATGATATCTCGCGATATATGACGAGTTCCAATCAGGTTCCAATCATGACGCAGTCTGACTCAGTCCTTCAATTTGGTCCGAACGCCTACTCCAAACCTGCGGCCGCCCTCATGGTGCTTCGTGAAACGGTTATGGGGCGTGAAGCGTTTGATTTCGCTTTCCGTGAATATGCAACGCGTTGGAAGTTTAAACGCCCAACACCGGCTGATTTCTTCCGTACAATGGAAGATGCCTCTGCGGTTGATCTCGATTGGTTCTGGCGGGGTTGGTTCTTTGATACAGACCATGTTGATATGGCCATTACAGATGTACGTCAGTATAAAATCTCGTCGCAAGATCCTGAAACAGAGAACGATAAAGACCGCGATGAATATTGGGCAAAAACGCCGGAAACAATTACTCAAACTCGCAATCGCGAAGAAGGTATTGAAACACGTCTAGAGCGTTTCCCTGAACTCAATGATTTTTATAATGAAAATGACCGTTTCGCTGTTACGAACAAAGACCGCAATACGTTCCAGTCATTCTTGAAAGGGCTCGAGCCTTGGGAGAAGAAAGTCTATGAGCGGGCCTTAGAAGATGATGACTTCTATTACTTTGTCGATTTCAAGAATATCGGCGGCTTGATTTCACCCCTTCCTTTGACGCTTCATTTTGAAGACGGCACGACGGAAGACTATATGATTCCTGCCGAAATTTGGCGTCGTAATAGCCAGAATGTCACTAAGCTCATAGTGCGTGACAAAAAAATCAAGTCCATCACCTTAGATGCTAAACATCAAACGGCTGATGCAGATCACGACAACAACACCTTCCCGCCTGTAATCTCTCAGAGCCGAATTGAGATGTATAAATCGAATTTCAGCGCCAGTAATATGATGGCAGATATGTTGGTCGAGCTTAAGGGCAATGAAGACGAGAAAAAGTCTGAGGATAGCGAGAAATCTGTCCCGCTTGACTCAAGCGATATGAAGTCATCAGAGTCAAAAGGCTCTAGCACGGATTATAAAGCTGATGAAAAGAAAGAAGAAAAGAAAAAATCGTCTCTGCGTAAAACGCTCGAAAAAATGATGGGTAACAAGTAAAACCTAACCATGGATTTTGCGATAAATAGACGTCATGCCCTTTTGGGCCTTACGGGCCTCGCCGTCATGGGCGAGGCGTCGCCTGTTTGGGCACATCGCCTGACCACGACAGAGACACGCGTGGACATCAATGGTAAAACTGGCCGTGTCGAGGTCGTGCATACATTTCACGTGCATGACACAGAAGAAACCTTGCTTAAAGCAGGCATACTCTCTGACAATCTGACCTCTTTACGTGAACGCGCGAAACTTGCCCTTTATGTTAGCGAGACGTTCAAACTTCATCAAAATGAAAACCCTGTCGAGCTCTCAATTGTCGGGGCCGAGTTAGACAAACGAAATGTCCTTACATTTCAAGAAGGACAAATAGACGTTCCGCTAGGCACATTATCCGTAGAAGCCGCTATGATGCGTGCCCTTGTGCACAATCAAATCAATAATGTGGATGTTTATATCGACAAAGCCGTCACCTCCCTTCAATTTCGTGGGTCAGACGGTCTAAAAAAGATACTTGCCTAAACGCCTCTCCTGCGGCCATAAAAGGTGTATGATAACAGTACACCATTTGAACAATTCTCGCTCGCAACGTATCCTTTGGATGCTCGAAGAACTTGGCGTTGAGTATAAGATTAAACATTATCAACGCGACCCAGATACCAGCCGGGCGCCTGCCGAGCTAAAAGCCATTCACCCTTTAGGCAAGAGTCCCGTTATCGAAGATGGCGATTTGATTGTTGCCGAGACTGGGGCCATCATTGTTTACTTGCTTGATAAATATGGCGAAGGCCGTTTCCGTCCCGAAAAAGGCACACAGGACTATGTCGACTATGTGCATTTTCTGCATTTCGCCGAAGGCTCGGCTATGTTGCCGCTCCTCTTGGCCCTTTACACAGGCTTCTTAGGTGATGCTGCAGCGCCCATTCAGCCAATGATTATGCAAGAAATAAAGGCCATTCTGGATTACTGCGAATATTCTCTCACGCGTAGCGATTACTTTGCGGGGGATGAGATCACGGGGGCTGATTTCCAAATGATATTCCCACTCGAAGCTGCCAAGGCGCGCGGTCGTTTACATGGCTATGAAGCCTGTAATGACTATGTTGAGAAGATGCACAAACGTCCCGCTTATCTCGCCGCATTGGAAAAAGGCGGGGAATACGCTTACGGGCCCAAATAGGTGATGAAGGCCGATGTCTTCCACCTGGCTTATCCTGTTAAGGATAAAGAGAAAACGCGGACATTTTACCAGGATGTATTAGGGTGCCCCCAAGGACGAGAAGCCGAGACATGGATAGATTTTGATTTTTACGGTCATCAAGTCTCATTCCACGTTAGGCCCGAAGCTTTCGATTCAACCGAAGTGACCAATGAGGTCGACGGAAAAGCTGTCCCTGTTCGGCATTTCGGCGCTGTACTGGGTTGGGAAGATTGGCATAGTTTGAGAGATAGGCTTGTCGTAGCGGGAACGGAATTTGTGATTGAACCCTATATTCGTTTCAAAGGCGAAACAGGCGAACAAGCCACCATGTTCTTCCTTGACCCCAGCGGCAATGCGCTGGAGTTTAAGAGCTTCAAAGACTCGTCACAAGTCTTTGCAAAATAACAAGCTATAGATCTTTTTGCGGTAACATCAGATATTTTTCACCTGTTTTCTTGGCGTTGTAAGCCTTGGCCGTGTCAGCGTCCAAAGCTTCTGCCATAGACACTTCATGGCTGTAATGGCTGGCAAATGTGGTCGTGAGTTCATCAGCGACACGCTTTCTAAGGCGCATTGTGACGTCCAACCCAGCTTTGGCCAAGAAATTCGGGAGCAACCATCCACCAACGCCCCATGCCATACCGTAATTTAGGGTCAGCTCCGTCTTACTCATATCTAGTCGACCATACAGATAGACCTGTTTATGATGGATAGAGCCGTAAATGCTGTAAGCGCCCGGTGTACGCGCCGCAGCGCCTTCCATAGCTGTCAAAATATCAGAGGCTAGAGAACCACCACCCGTTGCGTCAAAGGCTAAAGTTGCACCCGTTGCGTGAATGGCATCCGTTAGATCAGCCATGAAGCTGTCATCGCTGCTATTCACGACATATTTCGCGCCCATATCTTTGAGGAGCTTAGCCTGTTCTTCTTTACGTACAATATTGACGAGCTTGACATCATCCGCCTGACAGATGCGATTAAGCATTTGCCCAAGGTTTGACGCCGCTGCGGTATGGACGAGTGCCGTGTGGCCTTCCATGCGCATGGTCTCGACCATAGACAAAGCTGTCAGCGGGTTGACAAAACTCGAAGCACCCTGCTTGGCTGTGTTGCCTTCATGCAGGGGGAGCGCCATCATCGCTTTGATACAGCGATATTGCGCATACATACCGCCGCCCATAACGGCGACTGTTTTGCCCATAAGTGACTGTGCATAAGCGTCATCACCCGCGGCGATTACCTCTCCTGCCCCTTCATTGCCAACAGGCAAAGACTGTCCAATACGCGCCTTCATACGGCCCATTAAATAAGAGACGATAGGCGCGACCAGTTTTCCACCTTCATTTGAGGCTTCGGCAATATTCGCCACCCCAAACATAACACCATGATCAGAAGGATTAATCGGCGTCGCTTCAACGCGAACAAGGATTTCATCAGAGGCAGGCGTGGGTATTTCTTTCTCGATCAACTCCATAGTGAGCTTTCCATCTTCGGAAATTGTCGAAATCATCTGCTTATATGTCGCCATGTCTTTGTCTCTCTTATTAAATGTAACTATTACTTATACGGAATGAATTCGTCTTCATCGCCTGGCACTTTATCAAAACGACCTTCGCGCCAGTCTTTTATGGCCTGTTGAATCCGTTCTGGGCGCGAGGAAACAAAATTCCATTCCATGAAACGCTTGCCTAGCGGTGCCCCCCCTATAATCGCAAGGCGCGTATCTGTTTTGGCCCTAATCATTTTTGCATCGGATGAAAGGAGGCTCATAGAGAATAAGGGGCTAGCTTCTCCATCAATTTCCACCTTGCCCTTCACGACATAAACACCCCGCTCTTCAGCCTGCGGCAATTCCATCTCTGTGCCTTCGGCCATGTCGATTTCCACATAAAGAATAGAAGAAAAAGTTTTGACGGGCGATGTGAGGCCATAAGCCGTCCCCATCATCACCCGATAGGTGACGCCCTCTTTCTGCCCTTGCGGAATGTCTTCTGACGGTGTGTGATAGAAGGCAGGTTCAACCTCTTCATCCGCTACTGGGAGCGCATGCCATAACTGCAAGCCGTGTAATTTATAGCCCGTTTCTTTTAGCTCATCCCGCGTGCGTTCCGAGTGTACTATACCCTTGCCCGCGACCATCAGGTTGATCGCGCCTGAATGGATGGGTAGCGAATTGCCCAAGCTATCACGATGGTAAATTTCGCCTTCAAATAAATAGGATACCGTCGCGAGGTTAATATGCGGATGCGGGCGAACATTTATCCCTTCACCTGGTCCAAAATCAGCCGGGCCAAAATGATCAAAAAACACCCATGGTCCAATTGATTTAGTGCCGACTTGCGGAATAGCCCGTCTAACCGTGAATTCCCCTAAGTCTTTCTCTTTGGGCTTAATTGATTTGAGGATAGCGGGATTGCCTGACATAAGGGCTCCAAAATATACCGTGTAAAAAGGATACGTAATGCTCACCTTCTATGATTGTTCTACCGCACCAAGTCCACGCCGCGCGCGCATTTTTCTCGCTGAAAAGGGTGTTGAGTTTGAGTGCAAGCAAATCGATTTAGCCAAAGGTGAGCAAATGAGCGCAGCCTTTGTGGCAGTAAACCCTCGCCGTGCGGTCCCCGCGCTCAAAACAGAAGATGGACAGATTATCACAGAAAATGTTGCTATCGCGACTTACCTCGAAGACCGCTTTCCAGAACCGCCACTGATGGGCACAGATGCCTTTTCGAAAGCGATGGTGAGTGAGTGGAACTGGCGATGTGAATTTGAAGGCCTCTATGCGATAGCGGAAATCCTGCGTAATTCTTCACCGCATATGAAAGGCCGCGCCATGACAGGGCGTCAGAACATTGAACAAATTCCTGCACTGGCTGAGCGTGGAAGACTACGCATTCAAACCTTCTGGGAAGACCTTGATGCACAACTCCAAAAAAATGATTTTGTCGCCGGTAACAGTTTTTCCTTCGCCGACATCACAGCCTTAGTCGGTATGGATTTCTCCCGCTGGGTCAAAGCCGTACCAAGCGAAGAGTTTGAAGCCTTGCACGCATGGCATAAGAAAGTCTCGGAAAGACCTTCTACAAAAGCCTAAATCATGAAGTTCACTCATAAGATAGCGTCTAGAGATGACATTGGCACCATTAAGTCGCTGATGTCTTTATCAATGTCAAAACTGCTAAAAGATGTTTTGACGCCCGAGCAAGTTGCGAAATCAAATGCGTCTATGGGTTTAGATACGCAATTATTGGATGATGGCACCTACTTCCTCATCTATGAAGACAAACAAATTGTCGGATGTGGGGGATGGTCTCGCCGCAAAACACTCTTTGGAGGCAACCATACCAAAGGGCGCGATGACTCTCACGCAGACCCAAATACTGAAGCCGCAAAAATCCGTGCTATGTACACACATCCAGATCATGTTCGCAAAGGTGTAGGACGTTATCTCCTAGAACTTGGCGAAAGCGCAGCGAAGGCAGAAGGATTTAAAACTGTTGAGTTGGGAGCGACTGCCTCTGGCATTCTATTATATGAGAAGTCAGGTTATGTTGTAGTAGAAGACTTGTCTGTACCAGATGAAGACGGCGTTGTAGTCCCAATAATTTTAATGCGGAAATCGCTTTAAATCGACGCCACTTCGGTAAAATCTCCTTTTTCATCGGACAGCAATAATCGTGCACGGATAATTGAGAAATAAGCCCCTTGGAGTTTGAGCCTGTCCTCTTCAATGGCTTTACGAACAAAGTCGAATGTCATGAGATTTCGAATGGATTGCCTGACATTCTCAAGTTCCATCTCGAATTGAAGCTCTTCTTCGGGAATATTCTTGGCCATTACAGTCTCTCGCACATCATTGATGAGTGAGAGCCATTTATTGACATAACCTGCCTCTGGGTCCGCCCCCATACCTTGCAGACAGCCTTGGATGCCGCCGCAGCTTTCATGCCCCATAACAACGATACTCTCGACACCAATTTCATTAACCGCATATTCGATCGAGGCTGATGTCCCGTGATATCCGCCTGTTGGATCGACGGGCGGGACAATATTGGCCACATTGCGAACGACAAACATCTCGCCAGGATAAGCATCAAAAATATCAGTCGGATCAACCCGAGAGTCGGCACAGGCAATCAACATAATCTTTGGATGCTGACCGTGCTTCCCTAGCTTTTCATAAAGCGCTTTTTGTTCGTTATAATCTCCGGCACGAAAAGATTTATAACCTCGAATAAGCGCAATTTTACGATGCGGCATGATGTGTCCCTAACTCTGTCCGCTTTTGCGGTTTTGACTACCTTAAAAAAGCCCTGCATGAATGTCATTCGGAAATATGGATTTCGAAGCAATTGACAGTTTTATCAACACAGGCGACAAGGTAATATGAGCGCAACGGCCAAATTACTGCCAAATGAGACAGTAAAAGCGCTTGCAACACGCTCTGACCTTTGGGGCGCTTGGCTGACGTTTCACGTTTGGGCTGTTATTGTTGCCTCTGGCGCGTTGTTTATTCTCTTTCCCAATCCCGTAACTTTTATCTTTGCATTTTTGATGATTGGATCACGTCAACATGGCATGGCGATTTTAATGCATGAAGCCGCGCACGGGATGTTGTTCAAATCTCGCAAGCTGAATGATTTCGTTGGGCAATATCTCTTGGCCGCCCCTTATGGCGGAGACATGCTGGCCTATCGTCATTACCATCTGAAGCATCATCTTCACACACAAACAAAAGAAGACCCTGACCTTCCTCTCTCTGCGAAATTCCCCGTGACAAAATCAAGCCTGCGCCGTAAATTTCTGCGCGACATCACAGGGTTGACCTTTATCCGTTTGCGTCTTGCCACGCTCAAAGGAAAAGGATTTGACGGTAGTGAAGCCTTTCAAAAGGCAGGCCGCAATATGGCGCTGCCTATAAATGCTCTGATGTTTTTAACGCTTACAATTATGGGATATTGGTGGGTCTATTTTGCACTTTGGCTCGCCCCGCTTATGACGTGGTTTATGATGGTACTGCGTATTCGTAATATCTCGGAACATGCGATGACGGAAGAGAGCACAAATTCGCTACGTCACGCCCGCACAACGCATGCCAATTGGCTCGCGCGTATCTTTCTCGCACAATATTGGGTCAACTACCATGTTGAACATCACGCCTATATGTTTGTCCCTTGCTACCGCTTGCCCGCCCTTCACAAAGCCTTGAAGGCGTCTGGACATGGCGAAGAAATGATGTTTGAACGCTCTTACGCCAATGTCCTCAGGACCGTTTCAACAGCCTAGTCTAAAACTGCAGGTAAATTATGATCTCTTTGAAGTCGCTTGTATTAACAACCGCTCTCTTGACGCTTAGCTTATCTCTTGCCGCGTGCGAAGCCGATGCCCAATCAAGTGAGTTTGGGCCGCCTTCAGAAGTCCAAAAGATTTATGACATTGCCGTAGCCCCTTCGCCCGACCGCATCCGTGATGACATACAGACGCTCGTCGATTTCGGGACACGTCACACCCTCTCAGAAACAGAATCCGACACACGCGGTATTGGGGCTGCACGGCGTTGGATATTTGAAGAATTTGAGAAAATCTCTGCGGATTGTGGCGGATGTCTCGAAGTCATCTATGTTTCTGATACAATCGAGGGCGAGCGCCGTATTCCTGAACCTACAGACGTCGTGAGTGTTCTCGCTATTCAACGCGGCACGATAGACCCAAACCGCTACGTTATGATGAGCGGCGACATTGATAGCCGCGTCACGGACCCACTGAACGGAACAGATGACAGTCCCGGTGCGAATGATAATGCCTCAGGCATGGCAGGCGCGATAGAAGCCGCCCGTATCCTCTCTAAATATGAATTTGCGGGATCAATAATCTACGCGGGTTTGTCAGGCGAAGAACAAGGACTCTTTGGTGGTCAGATTGTTGCTCAACATGCCCTCGATGAAGGCTGGGAAATCAAAGGCGTTCTGAATAATGACATGATTTCTAACATCTCTGGCATTGACGGCGTTATCGACAACCGAAGCGTTCGAGTCTTTTCCGAGGGGACGCGCGCGAATGAAACGGAACAAGAGGCGCGCACGCGCCGCTTTACGGGTGGCGAAGTCGATAGCCCGTCTCGTAACCTTGCCCGCTATATCAAAGCTCAAGCCGATCAATATATGACGAACCTTGATGTGATGCTTGTCTATCGCCTCGACCGCTTTGGCCGTGGCGGCCATCACCGCCCCTTCAACCAAGTCGGCATCCCCGGCATCCGTATTATGGAAACCCACGAGCATTATGACCGACAACATCAAGATTTGCGGACTGAGGGCGGCTCGCCATATAAAATTGAGCTGAACGATTTCGCCAAATCTATAGGTATAGATGATAAGTATATTTTCGAAGAAATTAGAGAAGCATATGACTTGTCATCTAATTCGTTCGTAGGTGTGGATAAAACAAGATTTCCTTCTATTAAACTCGTCCAAACATCAAAGATAAAAGACCTAATAATTAGCGCTCCTAACGGAGACTCTTATAAAGCCTCTGAATTAGCAACCGTTTCTGAAAACCCTGATTATGTAGAGTATGGCGACACGATGGAAGGCGTTGACGCGGATTATGCGGCCAAGCTTACAGGCCTAAACGTCATTACTATGGCGGGCATGGCGGGGGCACCGCCCTTTCCTGCGAACGTCGAAGCGACAGGAGCCGTTCAGCCCTCCGCCAAGCTCACATGGGAAACACCGCCTAATTCCGACAACCTCGCAGGCTATCGCGTGCATTGGCGTTTAACGACGGCCCCTGAGTGGACGCATTCGCGTTTTATCGGCAAGGTCAATGAGTGGGAATTCACAAACCTCGTCATTGATAACTACTTCTTTGGTGTCAGTGCCGTTGCCAAAGACGGTAGCGAAACACCCGTCGTATTCCCCGGAGCTGCAGGTCGGTTCTAGAGAGTTTGTTTCTGAACGCCATATAGGCGTTTAGAGGCAAGACATTATTCACCCTACACACGAAAAGGCATGATTTTGCGTCCCATATAGCGTTTATAGACCTTAAATACATTTGAAGGTCTCGCATGTCATTAAAATCTACGCTTCTTGCTTCTATCGCGGCTCTGTCACTCTCGTCTTTTGCTTATGCTGATAAGTCAGATGATAAAGAGGTCGAAAAATGGGACGTCATGAACCCGCCCGGTGATAAAAAAGAGATTGATATTAATGTGACCGAAGGCACGTGGATGAGCCTTGATGTCTCTCCTGACGGTAAAACACTCGCCTTTGATCTGCTTGGCGATATCTACAC
>CAYGSV010000009.1:0-25358 GCA_964352635.1 uncultured Algimonas sp. | reverse complement strand
GAAAATGGTGCCCCCACACGGACTCGAACCGCGGACCCCCTGATTACAAATCTCACTCTCTATTTTGGATTTAATGCACTGCACTACTCTGCAGTGCACTAGGCGACTGTATTCATTGAGTTTTCAAAATGCTATAATCACCCCACAGCACGGGGCTACGCGCAATATCACCAGCAATTGGTCCCTGTCAGGACCCATGTGTTTGGAGGGCGATATGGCAATAGGAAAAATAACATCAAGATCAGTGGCGCGGTTCAAAGGCGAGCCCGGTAAAGAGAGCTGTTTGTGGGATACTGAGGTTAAAGGCTTTGGGCTGCGTGTCCAGCCATCAGGGAGGCGGTCTTATATCTATAAGTTTAGAACGCCTGATGGACGCCGCAGAAATAGAAAGCTTGGGGATGAGACGGCCCTGACAGCAGAAGCAGCCAGAAGAGCCGTTACAGTCTGGGTGACCAATAAAGCGTTAGGGAAGCCTATCTTAAACGCAAAGCCCGTTGTTCAGTCTATTACCCTAAGAACATTATGTGATCTGTATATCGAGGATTATGCCAAGCTCCATAAGAAGCCCAAGAGTATTGAAGAAGATAGCCGCTATATTGATAGGGATATTAAGCCAGCTCTCGGTCACAAAGCCCTTAGCGAAATAGGTTCTAAAGACATAGTCCGGCTCAAGAGTGAATTTGCCGATACGCCCGTTAAAGCTAACCGCGTCTTGGCGCTGCTCTCCAAGATATTCAATCTGGCGGAAGAGTGGGAGTATCGTGAGCCTAACACCAATCCGGTACGCCATATCCGAAAGTTCAAAGAAGAGCCCCGCAGGCGCTATCTTAAAGCCGAGGAGCTGGAGCGGTTAGAAAGTGTCATGATTGACGCAGAGGTCAATCAGTGGACGTCACAGCCCGTTATAGACGCCATCCGAGTTCTGCAGATGACAGGCGCTCGCCTCAGAGAAGTTCTGAATATGGAATGGGCTTTTGTTGATCTGCAAACGGGTCAAGTTCATCTCCCAGACTCCAAGACAGGGCAAAAGACGATCTTTCTGAGCAATAAAGCGGCTAGATATATCGAAGGCATAGAGCGTAAGCCCCATAACCCTTATGTCTTTCCAGGGCAGCGCGTAGGCGCGCAGCTCATCAATATCCAAAAGCCATGGCGGCTCATTAGAGAGCGAGCACAGCTCAATGATGTTCGTATTCATGATCTACGCCATACCTATGCCAGTCTTGCAGTCGCGCAAAACTTGTCACTGCCAATTGTTGGCAAGCTCCTTGGACATAAGAGCTCCAAATCCACCGAGCGTTATGCCCATCTCTACACCGATGTCATGGTGGCTGCTGCCAAGAAAGTGGGTGGGTGATGAGGTTACCGGGAATTCGTATCCTTTAATAAGGCGTGACACTAATAAAGTTTAGTGTATTATTCTTTAATAGTGAAAATCATAATTAAAGCATAGAGGGGCTTTGTCACGTTAACTGTCCGAGCTGGTGTTTTCACTTATTTCACTCTTAAGCGCATGCTGGTGCCGTTACTGAAACCCATTCTGCATTGGCTTGTGATCTAAACTTTCTGAGTGTGTTTCTTGAGATTAGGTGGCGTCGGTGATCGAAGAGATTGTAGATCTGACCATGAGCGGAAAGAAGTTTCTGTGCGCTATGCACCGATTTAAATTTCTACGATTTTCGTTCCCTTCTCCGGATAGGAACGTGAGAGCACTTTGCGCGATTGTTCTTTCGCCCGCCAACATCTTGAAGGTGTTTCAAACCCAATAGTTTGAAGGCTGCGCTGTACGAACGGAGTCTGTCAGTCACAATTCGAGTGGGTTTGATACCTTGGTTTCTTAGCAATTTCCGCAACAGTCGTATGGCGGCTTTTGTGTTTCGTCTTCTTTGAACGACAACATCGAGAACGGTGCCTTCGTCATCAACGGCGCGCAAAAGATAGACCATCTTGCCATTTATGTTGGTGTAGACTTTATCCAAATACCAAACAGGCGAGGGGGTTTTCTGATCGAGACTTTATTCGCTTTGAATAGGTTGACCCAAATTTATCGACCCACCTTCTGATCGTTTCATACGAAACATCAATCCCGCGCTTGATCATCAGCTCTTCAATATCCCGGAAGCTGAGATTGAATCTGAAATACATCCAGATGGCGCGACGGATAATGTCAGGATGATAACGATGACGGGTATAGATTGGTGTTTTCATCATGGCCTCTTAGCGTAATGTCTGAAAACTGGCATTAACGTGACAAAGCCACTGAGCGTTGGCCTGCAGGCTTCCTGTTTAGCCTTCGGGCATCAGATTGTGCAAAGCCATTGTGATATTTTTACCATAGTATAGCGCAAAATTGCCAACAACAAAATTGTTGACAATTAACTATTGCATCATTTTGGCATTAGCCTTATCAGTGAGCAATAACAAAATGTGAAATCGAATTTACTAAGGGGAGAAGCTTAATGCTATCACATTCGTCAAAGAGAATTTTATTATCAGCAACATCAGCTGTAGCTTTGATCGCTCTAAGTCATAATGCTGTTGCGCAAGATACGACTGTCGATGATACTGAAGTTGATGAGGTTATAGTTACTGGCATCCGTGCTGCAATTGGTAAATCCATCGATGATAAGCGCTCAGCAAAACAAATCGTTGATACGATTAACGCAGAGGATATCGGCAAGTCGACAGATCAAAATATCGCTGAAGCCCTGAATAGAATTTCCGGCGTAAGTACTGTGGCGGTAGAAGGTGAAGGGGCTTTCATTGCTGTGCGTGGGGCAAGTCCAGAGCAGACTGTGGTCACCCTAAATGGTGCTGTTCAAGGTACGACGGGCTTTTCTCAAGCCGTTGATTTGTCCAGCTATTCGGCAGATATTCTGGGGAAAGTTGAGGTTATTAAAACCCCTTCAGCGGATGATGAGGAGGGTTCCTTAGGGGGGTTGGTGAATTTAATCACCCGTAAACCATTGGATATTAATAAAAATATTCGAACAGTCACTGTTCAAGGACGTTGGAATTCTCAAAGTAGTGAGGGTGTTAATAACACACCTTTAAGTGTTGAGGATCGTAAGATCTCAGCGACTGTATCTCAAAAGTTCTTCGATGATACATTTGGTATTATTGTGTCTGCCGTCGATGAAACAAATTCTCTTCATCAGCATGTCGCTGAGGGACGCGATTGGCAGGCCAATAGGTCCTTTAATGCTGTGGATACTGATGGCAATGTTTATCAGGCTGCAGATTACACAACACCTTCACTTTGGGGGTTGGCACCAAGGCAAACTGTCTATGGTGCTAGAGAGGGGCAGAGAGATCGTCAAGCATTGGATTTTGCCGCTCAGTGGAAGCCGACAGATACGACTAGCATTACAGGGAACCTTAATTTTGCGCGTCAAGACATTGATAATCGTTATAATGAAGTGACCATCAGAAATAATGATCAATCACGCGAGCCGAACTTCAATAATGTGGGATCACCTTATCCTTTGGCAAATGGAACTCTCAATGGGACGCCCACTCCGTTCCAAGACCCAGCGGACTGGATGGTGCTGGATCCGGAAACTAGAACTTGGGTGCGTACGCTCCGCCGTTTTGAAACGGGTGATTTTAACGCGTCTACTGATAAGTTTAAAAACGAGAATTTCACAGGGTCTCTAGATTTCGAGCAGAAACTATTTGATGATTTGACTGTTAATGTCGGAGGTAGCTACCAGAAATCTAAACAAACCCCTGAAGAGCGCGTTTTTGTTAACCTGCAATCCGCTCGAGAGAATAATGTTGGTTTACGTTTCTTTGTACCGGGTTCTGATATTCAGCCGCATGGTTACGATTGTCTGTCAGGTACGTGTTTGCCTGTAACGGGCACAAATTTTGTTGACTTGGGCAACTTCATTACCCAGCCAACAGCAGCCCAAATCGCGGAAGCTTCAGCAAACGGTATTTTGGGGACTTTTGGCCAGCCCATATTGGTGAGAGGAGACGATAACGTATCTCTTACCGGTTTCAATCCGGATGATCTTCTTGCGAAATCATTCGGTGCCGTGTTCAACAACATCACCGAAGTTGAGGATACCAATCAAGTGCTCTATTTGGATGCTGACTACGATTTGGATAAATTTGGTATCACTTCCATGGAGTTTGGTGGGAAATATACAAAGCGGGAGAAGTTAGTCGATCAGCAAAATGGACGCGTTATCAATGCAAACTCAGCGCAGTCGGTTACTAATCCACTAACAGGAGAGCCAGTGCTGGCCTCTGGAGCGCTCGATCAAATTCCGGTAAGTCCATTTGGCATAACTGTTGCGCCATCAGGATTTTTAGCGGGCTTAGGTGCTGATGGAAATGCTATTTCTGATGGTTTTCAGTCTGTGGACGCATCAGCGGTCTTTGATGTTTTGCGTAGCGAGGATGGTCTCTCTATAGATATTAACCCTCTTGGAACTCGAACCGCTGATTTTGAAAACTTGGCTTTATACGGAAAAGCCAATTTTGAATTTTTTGATGAAAGATTGTCCGGTGATATTGGTCTTCGCTGGGTGAAAACAAAGGTCGATACGACAGGTTTTTCTGGTATTTCAGCATTTAATGAAGCTTTTGGCCGTAACCAACGTATCTATGATCTGCGTAACCTTCGTAGCTTAATGGATGCAAGTCAGCCAGCCTGTCCTAGTATTCCATTTGATCCTAGTGGTGACGTCGCCTTTGGTGATGCCGCTCGATATGCACGTGTTGACGGATTGGGTGTGAATACTAACGGTACTGCAGATTTCTCCGATGATACGCCACTGCCTAATTCATTACCATGTCATGAGCCATTTTTACTTGATGTAGCAAATTTACAAAATTTGGGTTTCTTTCCTGTAGATTTACGGCGTTACAATAACCTTTTCTGGACTAATAATGATATTTTCTCGGGTGGAGATTTGTCTGCTCCAGGCGTTAATAACACAGTTAGAACATTCGCAACGACAGGGGCTCATGAATATGATGTTTTCCTTCCAAGTCTGAACTTGAACTATATTGTAAATGACGAAATAATTGTTCGAGGTGCTTTTTCGCAATCAATGACTCGCCCTCAAATTGATAACCTTCGTCCTGGCTTTGAAGTTGCCGAGACCGGTTGGGGAGACCCCGCAACACGACGCAACCGCTTAAGCTTATTTAATACACAACTAGAGCCTCTGAAATCTAAGAATTTTGACTTCTCTGCCGAATGGTATTTCCAGAAAGATGCGTTGCTCTCTATAGGTCTTTTCTACAAAGATATAACTGACTTAGAAGAGAACGAAGAGCAGACTGTGTTCTTGCGAGATATAAAGACGGAAGTTCAAAATGGTGAAGATGTTGTTTCCGATGGTCTTCTCCTTGATTCTAGCTCTATCACAATAGACAATTGTTATGCTGAAATTCTTGGGGAATGGCAGTATGGCTACAATCCAGCATATGTAGAAAATATGCTTTTCGGCAGCGATCCGGAGTTCTTGTGTGCTAGCTTTAACGCTTCGCAGGTGCGAAATGCTGCTGGAGCTGATATTAAAGGTGTTGAATTACAATATTCTCAAAATTACACCTTCTTGCCTGGTATTTGGAGTGGCTTGGGTTTATCCGCAAACCTGACTTATCAAGACAGTAGCTTTGCGGCAGATACTTCTGATTTGGTTGAGGGTTTGGAGCTTGCTAGAACCCCAATAGCAAATACGCCAAAATATTCATACAACTTAACTGGATTTTGGCAGAAAGACGGTCATCAGATTCGTTTAGCCTATAGTGGTCAGACTGACTCATTGGTACAAAGAAACTTTGGTACTGGAGGGTCACAATGGCGGGATGGTAGGAAATCTTTGGACTTCTCTGCGGCTTATAAGGCGAGCGAAAGTCTGACATTTACTTTTGATGCAGCTAACCTTCTGAATGATCCCTTCAGAACTTATTTCACAAGTCGTAGTGCCTTGCTTCCAGAATCAGCAACCGGTGGGGGCCTGAATCTTGTGCCGTTTGATGAAGGCAGCCCGCTAGATGGTAATGCGAGTCAAGATAGGACTTTAACAGAGTATACAACTGGTGCGACGTTCCGAGCCGCAGTTCGTTTAAATTTCTAACACTCTTTTGGGCTAAGCTCGATTTCTTTCCCTGCACTTTATTGCGGCTATCACATTGATGGTCGCATTTTTTTATTGGTACGGATTAGGTGTAACCGAATAGTGTACGAATTCCTGGAGCGGCATAATCGATTAGTTCCTTATGCTTTAGCGGAAGTTCATCCGGAAAATTAAACATTGATACGGCTTTATTGATGTTTTCGCGCGCAGTTGCGCTTTGTTTGCGATCCGCTCCGATATTGACGCGCTGTTTCCAATTTGTAGGCATGTCTATGCCGCAGGCCGTAAAGAGCGATTGGAAATACTCTTTAGCGTCATTGCTTTCTATATTCGAAACGTGACTCAACAGGTCTTCGTAACGTACAAGGTGCACATCTGTTGCAAGCCAAGCAGCAGCGTATAATTCATACTGTTGACGAAGCGGAGGAGACTTTTGATGGATACCAAAAATCATGAGGCCAAGTAAGTCATCAACTGTTAGCGCCCCATTTTTAATGTGATCAAAATTACTGGAAAATACGTCCGACACGAAGAAGCGTGCTTGAGCGAGCGCCCATTCATAAGGGTCCCGAACGAGTAGTATTTTGTTCGTACGGTTTGCCAGCATAGCCGGCCTATCAGAATATAATAAATGACCAGACACCAGATAATTTTTTTGCGTATCAAAAGCGTCAAGATGTTGATTGAGATTGGGATATTGAATGAAATGCGGTTTATATACTTGCTCAGGTGGTACGAACATTCGTAAAATGTTGCGAAGTAAATGTGAACCACTCTTAGGAATGCTGTTCAGGAAAAGAGGCTTTCCCAAAGGCTTCTGTGCATATTTTTGGGCCTCTTGGTCTAACGTATCTGGGGCTATGGCAACTTCGGGCATATTGTCCTCTGGCTTTATTTTGAGTCTGATTTATAAACGGTCTAAAACATCTTCCCAAGGAAATAAACTTTTTGGATAGGGCCTAAACAGATTAAGTTGCACAAAGATAAACGATGATAATCTTGAAGTTGGATATATAAATGAACACTCAGCAATTGAAGAAGATTGTGATTGTGGGAGGGGGTACAGCGGGCTGGATGTCTGCGGCGCTTATGGCGAAACATCTCATCCCAACGGGTATAAATGTCACGCTCGTCGAATCTGCTCAGATTGGAACCATCGGTGTTGGCGAGGCGACAATCCCGCACATACAAAATTTCAATAATATGCTCGGAATTGATGAAGCCACGTTTCTGAGAGAGACAAAGGCAACTTATAAACTTGGGATCGAATTTGTCGATTGGGGACAATTGGGCGAAAGTTATATGCATCCCTTCGGAGAGTATGGCGTCCCCATGGGAGAGCTACCCTTTTACCATTTTTGGTCACGTCTGAAAGATATGGGACAGAGCTATCCCTTGCGGGATTATTCACTCAATATAACAGCTGCACAGGCCAATAAATTTATGAGACCAGTTAATGACCCCACGTCTTTAGCGTCTCGCATTCCTTATGCCTATCATTTGGATGCGACTTTATATGGGCAGTTTTTGCGAAAATTTGCCGAAGCTAAAGGGGTTAAGCGAATCGAGGGTAAGGTCGTTGATTCTGAATTAAATAGTGAAACAGGTTTTATAGAGACGTTAAAATTAAAGTCTGGCGAGCAAATAAAAGGTGATTTTTTCATCGATTGTTCCGGTTTCAGAGGATTGCTAATTGAAGGTGCTCTCAAGGCGGGTTATGATGATTGGTCAGATTTGCTGCCGATGGACAGGGCCGTTACGGCGCATTCAAAAGCTGTAGAAGACCCGAAGCCATATACTATTGCCACCGCCAGAGAGGCGGGCTGGACATGGCGTATTCCGTTACAAACGCGTGTTGGGAACGGACATGTCTATTCTAGTAAGTTTATGGAAAAAGATGCGGCAACGCAGATTTTGTTAGATAATCTTGATTCTAAAATGATTACTGAACCAAGGCACTTAGCGTTTACAACAGGTCGCCGAAAATCATTCTGGAAGTGTAATTGCATTGCACTGGGTTTGTCGTCTGGATTCTTAGAGCCGCTGGAATCTACATCCATACATTTAGTGCAAGAAGGCCTTATTCGTCTTCTTGCTTTAATGCCGAATATGTCCTTTAATCCTGTAAATGCCTTCGAATATAATCGTATTATGGGGCTGACCTATGATCGTATTCGGGACTTTATCCTACTTCATTATGTTGCAACAAAACGAGATGATACGCCGTTTTGGAAATATATAGGCAATTTAGAACTACCTGATACATTGTCTCACAGGATGAGTTTATTTAATAAAGCAGGACATTATGTGCCTTACGAGTATGATTTGTTCAAACTAGATAGCTGGCTAGCAGTTATGGATGGACAAGGCTTTGGGGCTGAGGTTTATAATTCAGTTGCGGATGGTGTGGAAGCATCGACATTGACCGACACTATGGGGCAAATCCGGCATGCTGTTTCTGAAATAACGCGTCAAATGCCGAGCCACGCGAACTATATAAAACACGTTATTGGTTAGGTTTTAGGGATATAATTTTTGCGGTAACCAGAGTGTAATTTGCGGAAAAATTATCAATAAAATTAAAACAGTTACGAGCGGAATTAAAAATGGAATGACGGCCTTTACGCAATCCGTGAACTTTGTCCTTGAGACTTTGGCTAGCACATAAAGCACCATTCCGACGGGGGGGGTTAATAGGCCAATCATCAAATTTAAAACCAAGACAATGCCCAAATGCACGGGGTCTATTCCCGCTATTAAAGCTGTTGGAAGGAATAATGGAACCAATATTGTAATAGCGGCGATCGTTTCCATAAAAAAGCCGAAGACGAACACGATACCCATCATCACAAAGAGAACAAGCGTAGGGTTTTCTGAGACAGGGATAAGTGAGTCCATCAGCAAGGCCGCAGCTTCATTCGCCGTCAAGACCCAAGCAAACAAGGCTGCAGAGGCGACAATCATAAGCACGGCAGCTGTTGTTTTAATAGTCTCAAGAGCTGCACTATATATCGAAGATAAGCTGAGAGTGCGGTGCAACACGATACCAATAAAAAGAGTGTAGAAGACAGCAGCTACAGCAGATTCAGTCGGCGTGAATGCTCCAGTGACGATGCCACCAATGATAATGATCGGCGTGAGTAGGGGCAAAGCCGCAGCGCGGGCCGTTTTAAAAGCATTTCTCAGGCTAAACGAGCTATCTCGTGGATAGTCCCTACGAATGGCATACCAGGTAACCATTCCCATGAGCGCGAGCGCCATTAGAAGTCCTGGAATTAATCCAGCCGCAAATAATTCTCCAATAGAGACTTCGGCAATGACGCCGTAAATAATAAGGGCTAAGGACGGTGGAATGATGGGGCCAATTGTCGAGGAAGCCGCCGTTAGGCCAACTGAAAAAGGTTTATCATAACCTGCATCTTGCATGGCCTTTATCTCAATTGCGCCTAACCCGCCTGCATCGGCGACGGCGGCGCCTGACATACCAGCAAAAATAACGCTGGAACCAATATTAACATGACCTAATCCGCCCGGCATCCACCCGATTAAAGCCTTAGCAAAAGCGAATATTTTATCCGTTATTTTCGCCTCATTCATCAAATGTCCCGCAAAAATGAAAAAAGGTATAGCGATTAATGTGAAACTATTTGTTCCGTTTATAACGGTTTGGGTGGCCGCTGTTAGGGGAAGGCCCTCTGCAACAAAGAACATTAAACCGCTGACGCCTAAGCTTATATGGATGGGAACACCCATCGCAATGAGGCTAAAAAGTATAGCAAAAAGTAAGAGAAGCTCAGCCACAATATTATCCTAACTGCTCTGTACTGTTTTCAATATCTTCAAAGATGTCTTGACTTGTTTGATGGCGCAACCTTCGGAGTCGGCCGATACAAGTCGCCCCCGCCAAGCCAAGTGTGAGAGCGATCAACATATAAATCAGAGCTTTAGGAATGGGGATTGATATTAAAGACTGCTCTGTGTTCAACGCCAATATAAACCCAAAGATTGCGAGTGTGAAATAATAGATACAACTTATTGCAACTGATAGCAAAACGAGGGGTTTCGTATTCACGCGCGGGCTAAGGCGGTAAGTGACCTCCAAGAAAATATGCTCGCCTTTTTGAGCTAAGAGCAAGCTCCCCGTAAAAACCAAGGAGACAAGTAAGTGACGCGCAATTTCTTCTGTCCAAGCCAGGCTATCATTTAAGAGATAGCGTGTACAAAATTGAAGAAAGACAATGAACATCAGAGCCGTAAACTGTATAATAGCCAGGCGCTCCACGGTCTTTGATAGCTTTTCTGATAAGCTGTTCTTATTTGAAGTTGATGAACTCACTTTGCGCCTTTCTGTGCCAGCTTTTGTAATCTAGCGAAATCTTGAGGCGAGAAAGGTAATCCAGCCTGTGTGAGGGCAGGTTCTACTATATCAATGAACGCCTGACGGTCGGGCTCAATAACGGTTATGCCATTCTGACGATACCAGTCTACGAGCTCAATCTCTTGTTCTGTAATAGCCTGAATAGCTCTCTCTGAGGCGGCGTTGATCACTTGTCTCAAAGTCTCGCGGTCTTTTGAGTTCATAGACTTTAACATTTCGCCAGATCCAATTATGACTAATGAATTAGCGATATGACCTGTCAGGCTTATATGTGACTGTACTTCATAAAAGCGTTTATAGTATATTGTGGTCAATGGATTTTCGGCGGCTTCGACGACGCCTTGTTGCAGGCCGAGATACACTTCCTGAAAGGGCATTGGGGTTGGGTTAGCGCCTGTCTCTTCGGGCATCATCATAAAGGGTTGGGCTTGGGGAACTCTAATCTTAAGATTATTCATGTCCTTTGGGGAATAAATTGGCTTATTGGATATGACATGTCTAAAACCATAATAGACAAGGTTCATAACCTCATTGCCTGTCGCCTGAAAATACCCTTCACTTAAGTCTGCGAAGAGCTCACTCTCCCGATAAGCATTCCAATGGGCCAAATCCTTAATGGCGTAAGGGTAATCAGAAATACCCAATGGCGGGTAATATTGTCCTGCCAAAGAGGCTCCTGTGTAAATTATGTCTATGGCGCCCAGCTGTAGAGCCTCATTGATGCTGACCTCATTGCCAAGTGAAGAGGCTGAATAAACTCTAATCCGATATCTGCCGTCAGTCAGTTTTGAAAATTCTTCGGCCGCTCTTAGAGCTTCCGAATGGTAAGGAGAGCTCGTTTCATAGACATGTGCCCAGCGCAAAACCTTTACGTCATCTGTGCGTCGAGCCAACACTGTGAGCATACAGATTGTGAATATAGCTACGAGGATTATGGATGTACTATATTTGAGTATCCGCATCACTCCCCCTTATTTATTTTGTGGTTTGACCGTCTTCCAAAATCTTAAAATTGTTGACAATCTACATTTCCTATTAGATAGGGTTAGATGTATTTCGTCAACCAGTTTAAACTCATTGAAGATTTGAATGAACCCTAGCTTTGAACAAAAAATACGCGACCTAGTTGTGGGTTTAGGTGTTGCTGAAAGAAGTGATATTGCAGGAATTTACTCTTTAACAGGTGGCGTGTCCTCAGACATCGCACGCGTTGTGACACCTAAAGCCGAGTATTGCGCAAAATTTGCTTTGGCACAGTTAAAAGTCGAAGCTGATTGGCAAGCCCCTGTTCACAGAAATGCAGCTGAATATGCATGGCTTGAATTTGTTTCCACTAAATACCCTACAAATGTTCCCGTGCTTTATGGACGAAGTAGCCGCCTCAATGGTTTCGTTATGGAGTGCCTTAAAGGGGATGAAATAAGGTTATGGAAATCTGATTTACTTAAAAATGGACCGAAAAATTCTGACGCGGGGACTGTAGCTGAGGTTTTAGGGGGTATTCACAATGCATCTACAGAGAGGAATTTTCAGAGAGAGGCTTTTGAAAATGCATCTGATTTTTTTAGTTTAAGGCTTGAGCCTTATTTTTTCTATTTACAGAGCCAATACCCGCAAATAATGAAGGAGATAGAGGCTTTAATTAAACAAACATCCGAAACTCAGCGTGTCCTTATTCACGGTGATGTTAGTCCTAAAAATATTCTGTTTCGCGGAGACGTGCCCGTTTTCTTGGACGCTGAATGCGCCACCATGGGGGATCCTGCTTTCGATGTTGGTTTTTGCATGAACCATTTAATTCTAAAGGCCTTGCACCTTCCTAAACATAGAAGCGATTTATTTAAGTCTGCAATTCTATTCTGGGAAAGTTATAAGGAGCATATTACTTGGGAGGCCGTGGGTGATTGTGAAGGCCGGCTATTACAGCTTTTACCTCTCTTAATGTTAGCACGCGTGGATTCAAAATCACCTGTCGAATATCTAAGCGAGCACAACAAAACGCTAATTCGAAAGATTGCAGTTCCATTTATAAAAGAGCCAGCAGGTTCAATAGAACAATTTATAGAAAGTCTGAGTCAATCACTATGAATTCTCAAAACATAATTAAAGACGTCATTGGCCGTAGGGTCTGGGACTCACGCGGGCATCCGACAGTTGAGGTCGATATCATGACAGAAGGGGGAAGCTTCGGCCGCGCCATAGCCCCTGCCGGAGCCTCTCGCGGTATGCGTGAAGCTATTGATTTGCGTGATGGTGGGGACGCATTGGGCGGTAAAAATGTCATGCAAGCCGTTAAGAATGTGCAAGATATTATTGCGCCAGCCCTCATTGGGATGGACGTCACAGATCAGGCAAGTCTCGATAAACAGATGGTTGATTTGGACGGAACGCCTTTCAAGTCAAAACTTGGCGGTAATGCTATCGTCGCTGCGTCATTAGCTGCTTTACATACGGGTGCAGCCTCTCAAAATATGCCGCTATGGCAATATGTTGCTAATAAATATGATAAGAAGCCAACGCTTCCTTTGCCTGAAATCCAGATTTTTGGCGGCGGAGCCCATGCGGGGCGCCGCGTCGATATTCAGGATTTTATGATTATGGTGCCGGGGGCTGAAAGCTTTGACGAAGTCATGGAAGTCACGTCAAATGTTTACTGGGCGGCAGGGAAGATTATCGAAGAGAAAACAGGCGGCGTTGTTGGCGTAGCCGATGAGGGCGGGTGGTGGCCCGTTTTCGATAGTAATGAAGAGGCGCTTGAGACACTTGTGCGCGCCATTGAAGCCGCTGGCGAAACACCAGGTGACCGGGTTGTCATTTCATTGGATGTTGCAGCTTCAGAGTTTTATTCGGAAGCTGGTTATAAATTATCACTAGAAGACCGCGTTCTAGATTCCGATGGTCTCATTAAGATGCTAGGAGATTGGATGGCCAAATATCCGATTGTCTCAATCGAAGACCCTTTGGCTGAACAAGATGATGCAGGGATGATTGCCTTTACCGAGAAATTTGGAGACAAAGTTCAAATTATTGGCGACGATTATCTCGTCACAAATGCAGGGCTTGTTGAGGCTGCGGTCGAGGCAAAAGCTTGCAATGCTGTTCTTATTAAAGTCAACCAAGCTGGAACGGTATCAGAATCCATTGCGGCTTTTGAAGCGGCCAATAAAGGTGGTTTCCGGTCTGTTGTGTCAGCGCGCTCTGGCGAGACAGAGGATGTTTCGATAACGCATCTCTCTGCTGGCCTGGGAGCGGGGCAATTAAAAGTGGGCTCATTTACGCGTTCAGAACGCATGGTGAAATGGAATGAATGTTTACGCATTAAAGACGCACCGGGTATGGGGGTCTTTGCAGGTGGCAGTTCATTGAAAAATACATGGTGGAATAAAGGTTAAGGTCATGAAATTTGTAAGATATAAAGATAAAGCAGGCAAAATAACGCCAGGTGTTATGACAGATGCAGGGACTGTCAAAAATGTGTCTTCAGTGGTAGCTGATATCAATCCAAGCACATTAAGCCCTGGTCTTATCTCGGCGATTTCTGCGGCTGACATATCTGCTTTGCCGGAGATTAATACGGGCGCGTTAGAACTCGCGCCGCCGATGGATACGCCGCGCAATATTTGGTGCATTGGATTGAATTATTCCGATCATGCAGCGGAAGCTGGTATGGCCATACCTGAGGAACCAATTCTGTTCAATAAATCGACGGCCACATATTGCGGGCCTGATGAGAATATCCTGTTTAGTACTAAAATGACTAAGCTGGATTGGGAAGTCGAATTGGGCATTGTTATTGGAAAGCCGGTTTTGAATATCTCCAAAGAAGAGGCGTTAGATCACGTCTTTGGGTATGTGCTTATCAATGATGTGTCTGAGCGGGCTTGGCAACTTGAACGTGGTGGTCAATGGGTTAAAGGCAAGAGCTTTCCGAATTTCTGTCCAACAGGGCCTTATCTCGTAACCAAAGAGAGTGTCGGTGATGTGCAAGCGTTGGATTTATGGCTCGATGTGAATGGGGAGCGCATGCAAACGGGGTCTACGTCAAAAATGATTTTTGATGTGGCAACCATCGTCTCTTATATGAGTGAATTTTGTAAGCTTGAGCCTGGTGATTTGATTTTAACGGGGACACCTCCAGGCGTCGGCGCCGGGATGAACCCACAGAAATGGTTGAAGGTTGGCGATAAAGTGAGGTTGGGCATTACCGGGCTTGGCGAGCAGTCCCAAACTGTTGTTCCGCTCTAAGGAGACGTCTCATGAGCAATAAAGAATTCTCAGGCCGAGTTGCAATCATTACAGGCGGTGCCCGCGGTATGGGGGCGGCGGCGGCTAAGCATATCGTCAAGCAAGGCGGCAGTGTTAGCCTCTGGGATATGAACGAAGCGGCCCTTGATAGCGTGAAAGCGAGCTTATCTGAATTTGGACCCGTGCAGACATTCAACGTTGACATCAGCGATGAAGGCTCTGTGGCGTCTGCTATGGAGCAAACTATCGCTCACTTTAACAAGGCGGATATACTCATTAACTGTGCGGGCATAGCAGGGGTGAACGCCTATGTTGAAGAGTTCCCGACAGATATTTGGCGTAAAGTCTTAGATGTTAATCTCACAGGTATATTTCTGACCTGCAAAGCCGTTATCCCTCATATGCGTAAAGCGCAATATGGGCGTATCGTTAATCTCGCCTCAGTTGCAGGTAAAGAAGGTAACCCGAACGCATCGGCGTATTCAGTGTCAAAAGCAGGCGTTATTGGCCTTACAAAAAGTCTGGGCAAGGAACTTGCGACTGAAAATATTACCGCGAATGTCATCACGCCCGCAGTCATACGAACCGAAATGCTAGATGATGTTAGCGAAGAACAAATTGGATATATGGTGGCCAAAATTCCTATGGGTCGCACAGGCACAGTTGAAGAGGTCGCCGAGATGATCGCGTTTCTAGCTTCGGATCGCGCGAGTTTCTCCACGGCGGCTGTTTTTGATATGTCAGGTGGACGTTCGACTTATTAATTATAAGCTGCGGAATATTTAGAATGATGCGTGATATTATGCTATAATGATTAAAATAATTATATGTCCAGGAGAGATATATGAGACATTCGTATCGCATATTGGTCATTTTATTGGCAAGCCTTTCTTTGACTGCGGGGCTTGTCTCTTGTTCTACTGTGGAATTAGATAAACCACGCGGCATTGCCCAGTTTAAAGATGACCCCCGTCTCGGGAAGCAAGTGAATGCCATTTGCTTTAAAGGAAATGTGGATGGATTTAGTGACGCTGCGGGGAACACAATTGTATTGCGTGAAGGCATTAATCGACATTACCGTGTGAGCCTGAACGGGTTTTGTCCTAACCTAGAATATGCGCAATCTTTGGCATTTGAACGACAGTCGGGATGTGCCCGGCGCGGCGATTATATCTTGCTATCAGACTCAGTTTTTTCTCTTGATGACGGCACAGGCGTTATACCTGACCGCTGCTTCATAAATGAAATTTATGAATGGGACAGAGATGCTCTTGAAAACACCGAAACGTCAGGCGGTTAAAGCGGTGGCCACTCTGAGTGATAGGAGAAAGCTGTAACCTGGTTCTTTCGACATGCCGCACCATCTCTAGGCGGTGTTTTAATTTTCCATTTTTTAAAGGCGCGCAGAGCTTCTGATTTTAACTCTGCATTCGGAACTTGCGCGAAGATTTTCGTATTCTCAATCTTACCAGACTTGGATATATCGTAGGATATGAGAGCCGCCCCAGCATATCCAGGATATAGACCTTGCGGATAGGCTGCGGAACCTCTGAAATTAGGTTTCTTTTTGTTCTCCCAGACCAGGCCACAATTCAAAATGTTCCCTTTGTGTGTTGAGAACGATTCACTCAAAGACTTAGCAATAGAATCAGGTATAGGCGCACCTTGGTCTTCTAATTGTTTCAGGGCGACTGATTTCCAGGCTAAGGCTGTTGCGAAAACGGGGTCTGCTGACTCTGTATCCTTTTGCGGGCCTAATGACTCGATAACGCGTTCAAGGTCATCTAGAGCCCAAGCAATACGTTCAGGCGTGCGGTCACGTCCAGATAAGCCTGCTGAAGCGCGAATGATGAGCATATTATTTAACGCAGGACGACTGGCATCTTCCAATCCGCGCGACTCGATGGATTTTACAACCATTTGTGCTGCGGGTTCCGCATTCCAAATACGTAATTGCTTAGCTTCCAACGTTGCCATGTTCAGCCACATAAAGGCATCATCTAGCTCAGGTATGCCATTTTTTAGCGAGAGGGATAAAGCCTCACGCAGTTTGACCGCTGTCTCTTGTCCGGGCGTAGCTGCATAATCAGTATAGGCAAGATAACCCTTTATTTTATCAAGCGGGAGCTTCGTTAAGCCCTTATCATGTATTTTCTTGGCTCGTTTTAGAGGTTTAACAGCGGATTTTGGATCTGATGTCACGGCGATAGATCCGTAATTATAAGCGAGAATCCCAGTTAACTCATTGTCTCCCAATTCAGTTTCAGCGGCTTGCCATGCGGCTCTTGCTTCGGCCGCGGCCTTTTTGTAATCGCCTGAAGCTTGAGCTGCCTGATAAGCTTTGAAATGCGTGCCGTAACTCTCTTGAGCATAAGCGGTTGCAGAGAGGCCAGAAATACAACCAATTGAAGATATAATTGTAAGCGAGCATAGAAGCTTTTTAAACTGTATCATGTTTCCTCCAGAGTTATTGCGTAGCTTTGCCAAACCGGCGTTTATACAGATTGCGGTTTACTCTTTTTGCGGCGTCAACCAATTCAGGGTAGGGCGTATCTGTCACTGATACGAAACCCACATTATAATTTTCGCCGTCATAGGCCCGTCCGGTTATCGGCGAGTCGGTATATTGAAACCAATGAGCGCCGACGAAATTTGGATTATCAATGATTGTATTCATGTAGTTTTCAAACATACGGCCGCGATCCGTTTGATCAACGGCGTGAATAAGTCCTGGGTGGAAAACACCAGTGTCGGAACTTGCGCCCATATGGAATTCACCAATTAGGGCAGGTTTATCAATATCCATCAAGAACGACCATTGCGCTTGATGTGGGATTTCTTGGTATTCATTGTAACTGACAATATCCGTAAATTCGCTTGAGGCCTCAATGACTTCAGGTGTCATGCCCCATGTCGCAAAACGCACACCGAGATACATATGATTTGGCAAGATCTCATTTAAAGCCGTATCGACAACCTCGAAATATTTACGGGCATAAGCTTTGAGTAAGATTGAAAAATCAGCTTGCTGCGAAGCATTGAACTCTTTGAGCCATATTCCGCGATTTAGACTTCGCCATGAGGCAATATCTGTTCCCCAAGCTGTGTTTAAGGCTTCAATCGTCTTATATTTGTCTTTTAATATTCGTGTAAATTCAGCTTTTGTAGGGCTTTCAAATCCATTGCGCGAAAGCGTGTTTATAACAATTCCATATTGTCCCTGAATGGTTCCCATGCGTCCCCAGCTTTTTTCATTATCTATGAATACGCCGATACACCAAGGACTGTTATTAACTTCACGAGCCACTTTTTTCGCAGTAATTTTAGCTTCGTTCACAAAATTAGGATCAAATGGGTCAGGCAGTGGTGCCCAATAGTCATCCCCGCTACTCACCGTTTTATGATTATTGCTAATCCACCCATTTGCAAAATAAGGGAGCTGTGGATCTTCATAATATTCAGGGTCTGCCCAATTCCCAAAAGAGGTGAAACCCCAATCAAAGAGACGGTCTATCGTAACGTCCTGCCATTTATTTAAAAAGGATTTGGGGCTTGTTTCCCCATATTTACGTTCAAGATTTGCACTATAAAATCCGTAAGTCTCTCCGGCTTTAATAGGCCCTGTATGCGCGCCTGCGCGGTATCCATAGTGATTAGCAAGCGGGTCATCATAAGACGGTAGCCATTCAAACATAGTGTGCCGAATTTCAGATGAAATAGTTTTTGTTTTTAAGGCCCGTTTGGGAGCTTTGTTAAAAACTGCTGAGGCATCTTTTTTGTTTTTTGCAAAGGCCTTGTTGAGAACGTCTTGATTGAAGTCGACACCTGTTAGCGTGACAGTATTATCCAAGCGAATATTAGCAATGCCTGTTGAAAAAAACAAATATCCTTCGGGATCAATAATGGCCCATTTGCCGTTATGTTTAGCTGTACGAAAATATCCCGTGGCCTCTAGCCTCGGGCCCTCTTTCCAGCCGCCATATGTCGAACGGTCTGATAGCCAATCACTTTGAGATAGTTTAGCGAGTTCAGTTTTGGCCTGCATTTGTAAATCTGCATCCGATTGTATCTTAGTCGGATATGAAGCCTTTGCATTTTGACCATATTTATCGACAATATTTTTTAGATAGTCAGGATTTATTTTGGGGTTCGTTATCACGCGAATATTATCGAGCGTAAAACTGCGGTCAAATTGTAAGCTTTTAATTGAAAGCCCTATCTTTGTAATAGCGCTGACATCTAATTTTTCAGTGCCCCATAACCAGATAAATTTCTGGCCATTAATATCCCAAGATGGTGGGTTGTCCCGCAGGCCGGTATCTAAATCTAAATCGAGTCCTTGAAGTTCAGCATAATAAGTTTGTGGTTCGCCAACAGGTACGACGACGCTACGGGTAAAATTTTGACCCTTTGCATCTGAAACATCTAGGAAAAGCTGAACAGGATAGGGGCCGGGGTTTCCTATATCCATGGCTACCCCAAATGTGCCGTCTATTTGCCAATCCCAAGGCTCAACTGGTGTAATATTCAGGCCCGCATATAAATTATCTTTCGCCTTTAAATCCACGCGCAAGGCTTGAGAGTCTTTCTGTGTGGAGATGAGTGAGACCGTCCCATTTTGTATGGAGACGGAGTCAGGTTTTTCAGGTTTTTCAAAGTTGAATAAAATAGTTTCCTGCGTTTCGTTTCCAATTTGGGCGAAAGCAGATCCTTGTCCATATCCAGCAAGCATCAAGATTGATGTTGAGATTAGGCATGTTTTTAATGAGGAGAAAAAACGCATAGTGACTTTATTCCTGATTATAGCGTTTGGGATAAATATCCCGCATAATATCTCGGGCAGCTTCAACCATTTCGGGATAAGGAATGTCGGTGCTTGAAACAAAACCAACATTGTAATTTTCACCGTCGAAAGCTCTGCCGGCCAAGGGTGAGTCTACATATTGAAACCAATGAGCCCCAACCAGATAAGGGTTTGTTGTCACGCTCTCCATATAAGCTTTATACATGCGGGCCCTGTCGGCTTGGTTGGCGGCATGTGTTAAACCTGGATGGTGCAATCCCGTATCTTGACCTGCTCCGATATGAAACTCGCCTATGACAACAGGTTTGTCTATTTCAGAAAAGAAATCCCATCCGCCTTTTCTTAAGCCTTCTTCATAGATGTTAAAGCTCATGACGTCGCTGTGGCTAATTGCGGCCTTAATGGTTTCTGGCGGCATGCCCCAACTTGCCATTCGCGCGCCCATATAAAGATGGTTGGGCAAATGCTTTTCAATTGTTGCATCAACAATCTTAAAATATTGCTCAGCGAAAACTTCTAAGAGCATTGATAAATCACCGACAATTAAGTCGCCAAATTTGGTGATGTCTATGCCTGCATCAAATATTTCCCATGAGTCAATATTCGTTTCCCAGGCTGCATTCAGTTGAGAGATAGAGGCGTATTTGTTTTTTATAATATCTGAGAAAGCCGCTTTCGCATATGAGCCTTTGACGGATTTTGAGAGAGCATCCGTAATGAGGCCATAACGTTTTTCAACGGGATCAGCAGGATTGCCCCAGCTCTTCTCATTGTCGATAAATATTCCGACACACCAGGGCGAACCTTTTATTTCATTTGCGATTGTTGAAATGGTTATGTCAGCGCGCGCCGCAAATAGAGGATCGAAAAAGTCAGGCGTAGGACCCCAGACATCATTCCCAGATGAAAGCGTTTGGAAGTCTCCAATAATCCAGCCATTAGCGAAATAGGGCACTTGTTCATTGTTATAAAATGCGGGATCGACCCAATTACCAAAAGAAGTAAAACCCCAACTGTTCATTCTGTCTAATGTCACTTGTTCCCATTTTTTTATATAAGATTGGGGGGAGGTTTCTCCGTAACGGCGCTCTAAATTAGCGCTATAAAAATTATAAGTTTCGCCGCCATCAATAGGGCCCATCAATGCAGACCGCCGAAAACTATAATGATCGGCCAAAGGGTCATCATAATCTGGTAACCAATTAAACATATCATGGCGCATTTCAGAGGATATAAAGCGACTACTCCTAGCCTTTTCTGAAACAGTCACAAACCCAATAGAGTCTTCTGGTGTTACTTCCTCAGAGCTTGCAGCCCTAACACTTTCATCTTTGAAATCTACGCCTGTCAAAGTTGATAAATTTGCCATGCGCACATTCGCGACGCCGTGAGAAAAAAACAAATAGCCATCTGGATCAACCAGCCACCATTTGCCGTTAATTTTTTCAGTCCTAAAAAACCCCGTAGCTTTGAGCTGCGGGCCATCTTTCCAGCCTCCATAGCGAGAACGGTCCGCCATGACTGGAGCGTCTTTAATCGTCTTTAATTCAGCTTCGGCTAGACGGCGTAATTCCGCTTCGTCTTCGACTTTTATCGGGAAGTCTGCCTGTGCATTCTGGCCAAACTTATCGACAATGCCTTTCATATAATTTGGTGGATGCGGTGGATTTTTACGAAGTCTAATATTATCAATAGTGACCATTTTGTCTGTGATAATGCCCCGCGTGAAAAAATGAATCTCACTTATTGAGTCCATATTGAAATTTTTTCCTTGGGACGCCCACCGTGAAATCATCATTGTTTCACCTTTATCCCAAGGCGGTGGTACTTCTCTTAATCCAGAATCGATGTCGCGCGTTGGGCCATCCATGACGACATAATAAGTGCCCTTAGAGTTTGCAGGAACAACCATGCCTTTATTCTGAAAATTGCCAGAACCATCGTGAAAACCTATATAAAAATACGTTGAAATATCGGATGTGTTTTCAAGGTCGACCGCGATATTAATATTTTCATGGCCGCTCCAATCTAAAGGCGTATTCGGAATTATTTTAACGGTTGAAATTTTTACATCACTCTCAAATGCGATGTTGAGCTTTTCAGTCTCATTTGTTTTTTCGAGTGTAAACCGGCCTTTATCGGTCTCTATTGTATAACTCTTTTCAGCTTCATCGAAGTCGAATAAAACATCAATAACATCTGAATTTGACTGCATGTCACTCTCTAAATGAGTTGCAGTTTTTTGCCCGCATGCCCCAAGTAATAAGGCAGAGAATGAAGCTGTTAGTAAATATGTTATCGAAGCTTTTTGAAACATTTTAAAGATGCTTTCTGATAGTAAATTTTAGCTGAAACCTAAGCCCTTTGTCAGCGTTGGAATAGCAAGCAAAGTATCATGAGCTGTCATAAAGAGTGTGGAACCATCCTCGCCAAAGGCACAATTCGCTGTCGCGCGGCCCGTATGAATACGGCCTAATCTCTCGCCTTTAGGTGACATAATGAGAACGCCGCCTGGGCCCGTAACGAATAACACCCCATTTTCATCCACCGCCATTCCGTCTGGCAGACCAGGGTTTTCATCGCCGACAATATCCGAGAAATCCGCAAATTTTCCGCGGCCAAGAACCTCTCCGGTCTTACTTAAAGTAAAGTTTTCAATGATAGGGGCGTTCGTGTCCGATTGAGAGACATAAAGCGTCCTGTTATCAGGCGAGAGGGCGATGCCATTGGGGCGGATTAAGTCGTCTGTTATCAGCTCTACTTTGCCATTGTTTCTGAGGCGATAGACCCCAAAATGCGGCTGTTCTTGACCTTGAAAGTTGATTTGATCTTTCAGGCCGTAGGGCGGGTCCGTGAAATATAGAGTCCCATCACTGGCACGAACAATATCATTCGGACTGTTAAAGGCCTTACCATTAAACTCCGCCGCAACGGCTTCGCGAGTCGTTGTGTTGAGGTCGAGCACGTCGACGGAGCGTGCATTCTGATTGCATATTAGAATGCTGTCATCATCTGCCGTATAGAGGATACCATTTGTGCCGGGGGTTGTATTTGTATCAAGGGGGCTTTTATCTCTTCCCGCAGGGTACAGAAATATTTTTAATCCAGATTTTCGGTTCCATGAATGGATGCGATTATTGGGAATATCAGAAAAATATAAATGCTCTCGCTTACTGTCCCAAGCGGGTCCCTCCGTCCATTTAAAGCCTTCGGCAAGTAATTCAACTTTGGCATCTGGAGCAATGTAATTATTGAAACGTGCATCATAAATGTCGAGCCGAGCTTTGTTATAGACTTTTGCATTTTGCCCAGTGTGAGACGGCGTGTTTTCTGCGCTACAGGCCGTTATTAATGCCGCGCTAGAGAGCCCAGCTAGAACGGCTCGGCGTTTTATCATGACGGGCTTTCCACTTTAATTTCTTCAACCTTTCCGATAAGAAAGACATAACAGAGGAAACCAGTAAATGCCGCAGCGCCGATGTAATATAGCGCGGGGGCGAAGCTGTCATCTGTTACGACAAAGCCAATAACGATAGGTGTTACAACGGCGGATAAAGCTCCGAATGCATTAAAGACGCCTCCAACCAATCCAACATTTTGCCGTGGCGCGAGCAAAGAAACAAATACCCAGGCAATTGAGGCTAGGCCATTTCCAAAGAAAGCAATCGCCATAAAGAAAATGATGAGAGTCGTATTATCCGTGAAATTTGCCGCAATAATAATTGTCGAAAGCGCCATGCCTAATAGAACAGGGCCTTTGCGTGCTACTTCAGGGGATATTCCTTTTTTCACCATGCGGTCAGAGGCATAGCCCGATAATAACACACCGAAAAACGCTGCGATAAATGGAGCTGATGCGTAAAAGCCAGACTTGATTAAAGTAAGGCCGCGATAATCCGTCAAATAACTCGGGAACCAAGTTAAAAAGAAAATTGTGGTTGTTCCTAGGCAAAATTGACCCAAATAAAGACCCCAAAGTTTGGGATGGATGAAAGCAACTGCAAAACCGTTTTTATGAACTTCGGCACCGTCATTCGCGCCGTCTGTTACATTAGCTTGTACATCATCTTCTTGCTTGGGAGGCTTTTCTTTTGGGTATAGGAAATACCAAATAACGGCCCATACTATTCCGACGAGACCAGTTATAACCATTAATCCGCGCCATCCAAAATATTCTTGAATCGCAAAGAGAATTGGGCTGAGAAAGGCTAGTCCTAAAAATTGACCGGAGGTATAAATACTAATGGCAGAGGCGCGCTCATCTTTTGGAAACCAGTCCGTTACAATTTTGTTGTTGATGGGATATGTGGGAGCCTCAAAAGCACCAATAACGCCTCTAGCACCTATTAGAACCGCGAGTGAGTTTGCAAACCCTTGGAAGACCGTTGCTAAAGACCATCCGATCATAAGGATGGGGTAGAGGATACGTGTTTTAATGAAGTCGGTGATCAATCCGCCGGGAATTTGTAAAATAGCATAAGGAATAAAAAAGGCTGAGAATACGAAACCCATAGCTTCTGTAGATATCTCTAGATCCTCTCTTATCGCCGCTGCTGCAACAGACACATTCATGCGGTCCATGTAATTGATGACGACTGTCAGGAAGAGGAGAACGAGTAAGAGACGTCGTCTATCAGATGATGCTGTCATTTACTCAACCACTTTCTTATAAGCTGATTAATGCGTTTCGTTAAGATAAACGGTCTTTTTCTCTAAATATTGATCTAGCCCGTATCTGCCGTCTTCGCCGCCCATGCCGCTCATTTTCCAGCCATTGTGAAAACCTTGATGCATCTCGCCCATGCCGCGATTGATATACATTTCTCCAGCCTCAACTTCGTTGATAAAACGGTGGATGTTAGCATTTGAAGCTGAGTAGAAATAAGCAGCTAGTCCATATTCGCTGTCATTGGCGCTCGCAATAGCTTCGTCTAATGTCTTGAATTTTACAATCGGCAGGATGGGGCCGAATGTTTCATCGTGGACTGCAATGTTTCTTTGATTTAAATCTACAAGAACAGTTGGTTCATAAAAGAAGCCGCCTTCACATCCTTCAGGATTTGAAGCTTTGCCACCATGCGCGACCCTTGCGCCTTGATTTACACTTTCGCCAACAATCCGTTCTAAATTACGGATTTCCGATGCATTGACCTTAGGGCCCATATCTGTGCCACCATCCATAGGGTTGCCTAGCTTGAGAGCCTTTACCTTTGGAATAAGTTTCTCAATGAATTCTTCATAAACATCTTCATGAACATAAGCCCGCTCGGCACAGGTGCAGACTTGCCCGCTATTTGTGAAACGTGCCCCCATCATGGATTCAACCGCGAGATCTACATCGCCATCATCCATTAAAACAAAAGGGGCCTTCCCGCCTAGCTCGAGCATAACTGGGATAAGGTGTTTTCCGGCAGCCTGATAAATTTGTTGTCCGGCATAAGTGCTGCCTGTCATTGTAATCATAGCGGTGTGCTCACTGCTACAGAGATAGGCGCCGACAGATGAGCCCGCGCCATTTACAATGTTCATGACACCAGCGGGCAATCCAGCCTCATTCGCGATTTCGCCTAATATCATGGTGGCAAGAGGGGTCTCTTGGGTGGGTTTCACAACAATTGAATTACCCGTAATCAGAGCAGGGCCAATCTTGCGACCCGCCAATGCAAGAGGGAAGTTCCATGCTGTGACTGCAACAACAACACCGCGCGGAAACTTATGAATATAAATTTTCTCATCGGGATTGTCGGAAGGAAGAATGTCCCCCTCAATATGTAAAGCATGATCGCAAGCATATTCGATAAATGTTGCAGTGGCTTCGACTTCGCCTTTAGCT
>CAYGSV010000008.1:18430-25774 GCA_964352635.1 uncultured Algimonas sp. | reverse complement strand
GCCACCTCCTCCTCCGCCAATTTCAAAAGTCTTTGAGACAGAGGCGGCGACATCACGGTTTTTGGCGCGGAGTACATTTGGCCCGACAAGCGGCGATATTTCGACTCTGACTGGGGAGAGTGCGTCCGATTGGTTCAAAGCTGAGATAAACAAGCCGCAAACGCCATATCTCCAACCCATGTTGGATTATGAGGCGACATTGCCGCCTAACACAGAGATACCGCGACGTTTTATCAGCGATCTCTTCTTTGACGCAGCCATTGCTGGGGAAGATCAACTGCGCCAACGCATGGTGTTTGCTTTATCAGAGTTAATCGTGGTTTCTGCCGCAGGGCAATTAGGGAGTTATCCGCCCGCTATGGGCTATTACATGGATACATTATCAGACAATGCCTTTGGTAATTATCGCGACCTGTTGGAAGAGATAACTTATTCTCCTGCAATGGGCTTTTACTTGACTTATCTCGCGAACCCGAAAGGCGACCTGAATACGGGTCGTGTGCCTGATGAGAATTATGCGCGTGAGCTTTTGCAACTTTTTACAATCGGATTGAATGAATTAAATATGGACGGCACGCCGAAAATTGGAAGTGATGGCAATCCGATTGAGACATTTAATAATAGCGATATAACGGGGCTAGCACGCGTTTTTACGGGCCTAAGCACAACGGGATCAGATTTCTTTCGTGTTCTAAACAATGATGCCGCGCTTTATTCACGAATGGAGGTTTTTGATACTTACCATTCCGATCTTGAGAAGTCATTTTTGGGTCAGACCATTCCATCAAATACCTCAGGTGTGCAGAGCGTTGATCAAGCCCTCGATACAATTTTTGAGCACCCAAATGTTGCGCCTTTTGTTTCGCGGCAACTTATCCAGAGATTTGTAACGTCGTCTCCTGAACCAGCTTATGTAGAACGTGTTGCGATGACGTTTGAAGCCGGTCTTTATACGCTACCTGATGGCTCGTCTGTTGGTACGGGTGAGCGTGGGGATTTGTCAGCAACGCTCGCCTCTATCCTTTTTGATGATAATGCAACGCGTACACCCGAAGAGGTGCCTGCAAGTTTTGGCAAAGTAAGAGAGCCCGTTATTCGGTTTGTGAATTGGGCGCGCGCATTCAATGAGACGACCCCTGATGCTTCTGACGAACAAATTTTAGGAAGTGCTTTCGGATTTGGGCAAATGGGGCAGCTCCCCTTTTATTCGCCTTCCGTCTTTAATTTCTTCCGCCCAGGATATGTCGCGCCGAATAGTGAGACAGGTTCGGCAGGACTGACGGCGCCAGAGCTTCAAATCGTCAATGAGAGCACCTCTATTGCTTATATCAACATCATGAACGCGTTTATTTATGACTTCGCGGAGAATGTTTCGGGCGATAATGATGGCGGTGTTAAACCCGATTATAGCTATGAATTTAGCATTGCGGATGATGCTGCCGCGCTGATAAATCACTTCGACCTCTTACTCACAGGCAATCGTTTGAGTGATGTCGAACGACAGCGTCTGACTGAGATGATGGCTGAGGTCCCTATTAGAGTGGGAACAGAAAATGAAGACCGCTTTACCCGTATCGCCTTGGGCATAACGATGACTATGACCTCAACTGGCTATTTGGTTCAGCGATAGGGGATTACATATGATTAACCGACGTCATTTTTTAGCCCATAGTTCCGCTGCGGGGGCGTTATCATTCGCTGGAGGCACAGGATTGCTTTCCACACTGGGGGCGGGTAGGGCTCATGCGGCTGATACGAGTGGTTATAAAGCGCTTGTGTGCCTCTTCTTTTTTGGTGGACAAGATGGTCATGATACTGTGCTGCCTTACGATCAGTCTAATTATAATTCGCTGGCCAATTATCGGACAGGCATATTCCGTGATTATGAGGACTTAGCCGGAGGGTCAACCCGTGAGCGGGGTAGACTACTTCAATTAGCGCCAGATAATGCAAGTCAATTTAGCGGGCGAGAGTTTGCTTTACCCGAGGAATTAGCGCCGCTTAAATCCTTATTCGATAATAAGAAGGCCGCAATTGTTGGGAATGTTGGGCCACTCCTTGAACCCATTGATGCCCAGGAATTTGAAACACTAGCAAAACTCGCACCATCAAAGTTATTTTCGCATAATGATCAGCAATCAACATGGATGAGTTCTGCTCCAGAAGGCCAAACTTTTGGTTGGGGCGGACGGTTTGCTGATTTTGCTTCTGCTTCAGCGACAGGGCAGGACTCACTCTTTTCAGCAATTTCGACGTTTGGAAACTCAGTTTTCCTGGCGGGACAGAACTCTCAACAATTCAGTCTAAACCCTACGGGGCCACAAGAAGTGAATGGTCTCAAAAACTTTGATATGGGTCTATTGGTAACAGCCAAAGACTCACCCCGTGCCGCACAATTACTGGAAGAGCAATATCGCAACCTTGGCCTGTCTTTGGATAATCTCTTTGAACGTGATGTTGCGGCCATCAATAATCGCGCTTTTACGTCTAATGCTATGATTGCAGATGCACTCAATGGCGCTTTGCCAATCGGTACGGTTTTCCCTCAATCATTCGTTGGAACGCAGCTAAAAACAATCGCTGAAACCATCAATATTCGAAGCTCTTTAAACATAAGCCGGCAGATATTCTTCGTGGGGATGGGGGGTTTTGATACGCATGATAATCAAGCAGCAGACCTGAGTGGACATCAAAGAGATTATGCCTCTTCTGTTGCTGCCTTTTATAACGCCATGGTGGAGCTAGGCTTGGAGAATGATGTAACGCTCTTCACCGCTTCCGATTTTGGCCGTGCCTTGATTGAAAACGGCAATGGTACGGACCACGGTTGGGGCTCGCATCATTTCGTCGTTGGTGGTGCCGTGAACGGCGGAAACATATATGGTGAAATTCCCCCATATGACATTGGCCATGATCTGGACTCAGGTAATGGGCGGTTAATTCCAAGTGTCGCTGTCGAACAATACGCTGCCACTCTCGGCCGTTGGTTCGGCTTAAGCGAAGCGGAGATTATGGAAGCTCTTCCGGTTTTAAGCGAATTCGCAAATCCTGACTTAGGATTTATGGCAACGTAAGATTTTCAACTCGATAATTTATAAAGATTTATGGTTTCAACTTCTACGTTTTTATATGGTTCTTATTCCTTTAAATCGTATCTTGACCTTTTATTGCCCTAGATGTATCAAACATTAACAGTAGGTTAAATCAGTGGGGCTGATCATGAAAAAATATTTCTTTGCAACTGCTTTAGTTGCAGCCACGGCTATGTCGTCATCCGCATTTGCACAAGATACGTGTGATGCAAAAAAAATGAGCTTTACTGAGTTCACAGCTTGCGCTGAGGCGGCGCTCGTCAAGGACACGCAAGGCATGTGCATTAGTGGCAGTAAGTGTTTTGATGGACAGGCAGAGGCAATTGTGTCTTCTGATGATGTTGAAACTGGATCTGGCATGGTAGGTGAGGTTCTTACGGGCTCAACTACTGCGGTTGTATCTGAAACTCCAATTGCTTCAGAAATCATGGCGGTCGAGCGAGTAACGGAAACTGTTCCAGAAAAAACTGAAACTTCTCCAGTTATTTATGCTGAGGTCAAACCTATTGCCCCCGTGCAAACTGGGTATGAAGCGCGAGTTTTATTCGCCTTAGGGAGTGCTGAATTGCTGAACGCATCAAACTCTGAATTAGATGAAATTGCATCTGTCATGATGTCTAAGCCGCATCTCGGTTTGCAAATTCAAGGCCATGCAAGCGCAGATGGAGATGAGTTCTACAATTTATCCCTCTCTTCAAAGAGGGCAGAGGCTGTGAGAAATGCTTTGTTGAGTCGTGGGGTCTCGATAGATCGTTTAAGTCATAAGGGTTACGGGGAGTATCAGTTAAAAGATACTGAAAACCCTAATTCTTCTGAAAACCGCAGGGTTGAAATGGTTCTGGATTTTTCGATTAACTAATATTTTGCATGAGTTTTTAATTCAATAATGCTGGATTTTCCTTCGGGAATATATTCTAGTAATGGGGGGTGTTTTGGAAAGAATATTGGCGGCAATTTTTGCCGGGGCATTGTTGTGCTCAGTTTCAACTGTGGCCGTGCAAGCGCAAACTGCGCCAAATGACCCTAGAATTTCGGATAGAGATTTTACATCTAATGAAACCTCTTCAAATGATGCGGTTTCTTCACTGTCTTCTTCAGCCTTGTCATGTCAGTTTAATAATGAAGAGTTTTCAAGTCTTGTTTCTAAAGGGGCTAGTGCGGAGACATCTTTCCAAATAAATGGCTTTAACCTTACGGCTATTGATGGCTTAGCGGCTGAAGGTAAGGCTGTTAAGAGGCTTAATCAGCGTCTTGAGCAGTATATTGGGCAGTCAACAGATATTGGCGGGTTGCAGGCTATCGCTGTCCAGGCTCAGTGCGCTCTGAGAGCGGATGGCAACCTTTTAAGTGCTGTAATTGTTCCGCCCCAGACATTAAGTCGTGGGGGAGCGGATGTTCAATTGAATATTGTAATGGGTTTTGTTTCCCAAATTGATTATACGTACAAGGGAAGTCGTTTATCAAGCGACGTTGAATTGTCTGGATTAAAGGGGGCTGAGAAGAGGGCTATTCAGCGCGTTATGACGCAATTTGGTGCTTTATTGGACACGTCTTACGAGGACGATGATGCGTTAGCGCGTGCTGTTTTGCTAGCCTCTCGTATACCGGGGGTTTCTGTAAGGCCGACATTAAAGAAAGCAGACTCTGGTGAAGTGGGTGCTGTAAATTTATCAGTCGATATATTTGATTTTGATGCCTATCGCGGTGACATAACACTTCTAAATTACAGTCCCGAAGTTTTGGGGCGGTGGGGGCCTTTGCTTCAGCTCTCAGCGCACAGCCAACTGCTCCCTGGGGATAGGTTTAATGTCTCTGCTTATAGTTCAACCGACTTCTCTGCTCAAAACGTCATAAGGGCGAATTATGATGTGCCGCTTGGTGGATCTGATGTCGTTTTAGGCCTCTATGGGTCTTATGGTAAATCAGAGCCAAAAAATGAATTGAGTGATATTGAGCTTGAGACTGAGTCCCTCGTGTTTGGGGGGCAAATTTCTTACCCGTGGAAAGTTAATACAGATTTTCAATTAGATATTTATGGCGGCGCTGAGATTGTGGAGCAAAATCTTGACGTTGTTGGGTCACGTATTTCTAACGACAAATTATCAATAGGTTTTGCAGGGATAGAAGGGTTCGTATATAAAGGGAAATTATTCTCTTTTTATGATTTAGAAGTGCGTCAAGGTTTTTCAGCGTTTGGAGCGTCTGAAGAGGGTGAATTTGACGTTAGTCGGATTGGTGCAAATCCTCAGGCAATGGTCGTTCGGGCAAACTTAGATACGCGATTTAATTTAGCGCGAAATATTGCTTTGAAAGGTCGTTTATCAGGCCAATATTCAAAAGATCCTCTCTTGGCGTATGAAGAGTTTGCTGTCGGTAATTTCACTATTGGTCGTGGCTATGAGCCTGGTTTGTTGTCGGGCGATAGCGCTGTAGGTGGCGCTTTCGAAATCCTTACAGGCCCGTTCTCACTCGCGTCAGCAGCGTCTGATGGTGGGTTAGACATCAAGCTTTCTCCCTATATTTTCTACGACGTTGTCGAGGTTTGGAACGAAGATCAATTTTCTGAAGACAACCGAAATCTCGCCTCAAGGGGTGTTGGGGTTAGGCTTGATCTGACTGATAATTTTTCAGCGGATATTACATACGCTGATGCAAGGAAGCGGGTGTTTGCTGTTAGTGAAGAAGCGCCAGGCGATACATTTCTCGTTCGTACAAGCTTTAGATTTTAGGGTGGGTTAAGCATGTCTACAAAAAGAAGTAATTTCAAAGCAAGTTTAATCGGCGGTACAACACTCAAAGGCGGGGCTATTGCCATATGTATGGCTTTGATGGCTCCTGTTGCCAATGCGGGTCCGACAGGCGGAATCGCTGCTGGCGGGTCTGGTATAACAATTACAGGTGATGGGACAGCTAATGTTACAGTTACGCAAACCAATGATCGTGGGTTAATTACGTGGAATGGCGGATTTAATATTGCCGATGGCGAGACCACCACTTTTATTCATCAGGATACACGCGCTGTAACGGTTAACCGAGATACGACGGGTAATTTGTCAAGTATCGATGGAACGCTGCAGAGTTGTTTAAGTGCGGCTTGTACAAGTGTTGGTGGTTCCGTCTGGATCATCAATCCTGCAGGTGTAACATTTGGGCCGAATGCAGTAGTTGATGTAGGTGGACTTTTGGCGACGACAGCGGAAATCGCTGACCCTGCTAATTTTCCAACGGCTAACTTATCAAGTCTTTCATTTGCAGGCACAGCCCTTGATGGCAGCATTGTTGTTGATGCTGGAGCTTCAATTACCGGTAGTGGCAGCCTGTTAGCGCTTGTTGCCCCGTCTGTATCTTCAGATGGTGATATTACAAATATTGCAGGTGACGTAATGTTGGCCTCGTCTCAAAGTTTCGATATATCTTTCGCATCTGTTGCGGATGCGCCCTCAACTTTGGAATTATTTAATTACCAAGTTACGGCTGGTTCCGCAAATAGTGGCGGCGTAAATGCGGCCTCTGGGACAATTTCAGCGCAAAGGTTTATCGGAGACATTGTAACCGCATCGGGAACGATTGGGTCCATTCTAAACATTGGTGCTGCTATTAATGCTACAACTGCGACAGCAACGGATGATGGTGTCGTTTTGAGTGCAGTCGGGTTAGGTGCAGATAAGCCAGATATTACTATCAGCGGTGTAATCTCCAACACTGGGAATTTCGTTGCAACGTCTGAAGGGGCAATTACGTCTACTCAGACTATAACTGGGTCGTCTGTTTCATTGAACGCCACAGGGGCTTTAGATGTCCAGGGCATTACGGCGACGTCCGACGATATTGATTTGTCCGGTGATTCTCTTTCGGCCGGGAATCTATCTTCTGATGGCGACATCACGACGACGTCGACATCCGGCTCTGCGACTGTAGGGACGCAGACGGCGACGGGTTCCGTGACGGGTGTTGCGGGGACGTCTTACACGTCGGGTCTTATTACGACGACGAACGGCGCAATTGATGTAGATGCAACGAGTGACGTTACGATTGCAGGTCTGAACTCTGGGGCTGCGGCTGATATTGACTCTTCTGCGGGTGATGTCTCTTTGACGGGAAACGCGAGTTCTGTTGGAACACTTGCTTTAACCGCGACAGCAGGTGACGTCACGACTTTGAGCTTAACGACGAGTGGTGCGGCGGCCTTGGTTGATATCGATGCTGCAGGTGCTGTGAATACTCTTAATATTATCACGACGGGTGCGGGCTC